>CASEQE010000013.1 GCA_949289995.1 uncultured Peptococcaceae bacterium | reverse complement strand
TCGCGGATTTTAAGGCGATCCGGGAGCATACCGGCTCCTTCCAGGGAGAGGACAACATCGAGATCGTCGGTTTTATCAACTGCGGCGGCTGCCCAGGCAAAAAGTCGGTTTTGCGCGCCCGCAAATTGATTGAACTGGGTGCTGATACCATTGCGTTCGCCTCCTGTATCCAGAAGGGCACGCCTATCGGGTATCCCTGTCCGTTTGCCAAACGAATGAAGGATTTGGTCCAGAAAGAGGCAGGGGAAAACATTCGGATTTTGGATTACACGCACGACGTTCCAAAGGGAGAGTAAACACAAACGGGTTCCTTATTCCTTCACGATGTGGTATGATTTTGAAGAAGGGAGGGACCCGATATGCCGCAAGCGCATCTGCCTCATAATCATGGTCAGGCATTAGAGAGAGCATTCGAGCATATGCCCCGCACAGATGACTTTCAAACCGTTGCCGATGTTTTCAAGCTGCTCAGTGATGGAAGCCGCATTCGTATCTTCTGGTTACTGTGTCATTGTGAGGAATGTGTCATCAATCTTTCGGCGATGGTCCAAATGAGCAGTCCTGCTGTGTCTCATCATTTGAAACAGTTGAAGGCAAGCGGTTTGATCGTGAGCCGCCGTGAAGGAAAGGAAGTCTACTACAAGGCGGCCGATACAGAACCAGCTCAACTGCTCCATCATACGATTGAAAAATTGGTAAAGATCATCTGCCCCACAGAAGATTCCGGCGAGGAGGGCTTGCATGAAGCAGGACGAACGGTTTTGCATTGAGCAAATGTTAAAAGATGTACCTTCCGGCACACTATCCTTCGTGCATCATTCTGCGTCCACACAAGGCCGCACCCTCTTGACCGATCAGTTTTCGGCCAGAACCTCTGGAAAAGGAAAGGTGGAAACGTATGCGCTTTTCCCTGGGATAGAAGCGTCTTATCATGTTTTTCTGGCCCCCCAAATCGCATTCCAACATGACGCTTCTGACTCTATGCTGGAAATCTTTCACTGTAAGAGCGGACGAATCGGTTGGAATATGCGCAATGGCACCGCTGTTTATCTGGGAGCCGGTGACATGACTGTCCACAGCACGGCCTGTTGCGCAGATTCCGCAATGATGTTTCCATTGGGATATACGGCGGGGATCTCTTTCTCGGTCGACCTGCCGCGCCTGAATGAGAATCCTCCTGAGATTTTACGGGAAGCTGGGATAGACGGAAAACGGTTACAGGATTTATTCTGTTCCGGGAAACCGGTTGCGATCCCGGCTTGTACTGAGTTAGACTGTATGTTTGCTCCGCTGTATGGGATAGACCTGGCACAGCGTGAGCCCTATCTAAAGTTAAAGATTCAGGAGCTTTTGCTGTTTCTCTACAACTTTCAGCCTGAACGCAAGGAGTTAACACAATATCGCTCCCAGCAGACAGAATTGATTAAAGAGATCCATCGTCTGCTTACAGAACATTTAGACCAGCGCTATACCATTGAAGATCTTTCCAAAAGGTTCCTCATTAACAGCTCAACGCTAAAAGAGGTGTTCAAGGCCGTGTATGGAGCGCCCATCGCTACCTACATGAAGGAATACCGAATCCGGCAGGCGATGAAGCTGCTTCTGGATACAAATGACAGCATTGCCGCCATTGCGGCGCAGATAGGTTATGAATCGCAAGGGAAATTTACACAGGCTTTTAAGGATATTGTAATGATGCTCCCTTCAGAATACCGAAGAACATACCAACGATAAATGGGTTTGCTCTATGCCTCATTAATTCTAAATCGCAACTAAAATAAAAAGACAGCTATATACGCAGATAGCGCATATAGCTGTTTCTACCCCATACTTAGCGTTAAGCCCCATAGGTTCACATTGTGTACCTATGGGGCTTAAGCCTTGTGCTGTGTTTTTTCATCAATCGTGACTACTGCACCACCTACACGCTTTCCATCCAAAACAATATGATATGTTGCTGTTCCCTCAGAATGAAACGATGATCGCACTTCTTTTTCAGAGGGAATAGGGGAGACTGTGCCAAATTTCTCTTTAACTGCAATCGAAAACGCTTCCTGCATCTTTTTTGTAAATTGTGGCAGTTCCGCCAAGTCTACCTGTTCCAATTTGATATTGAGTTTTTCTGACATACTCAAATTCCTTTCTTCAATTTTGCTTATTAATTTGATTAAATTCGGATTTAATCCGTTTTGCCAACTCTTCGGTTTGTTCAACAAGCATCGTTTTAAGAAATGGCTCTATTGCCTTTTCCTCTGCAACAAAAATAGGAGTCAAGATTTCTTTTACTAAGGCTTTTCCTGCATCGGTTAATACAATTTCTTTTTCTTTGTGTCCTGTAGATACTAAGCGAATATATCCCTTTTTAACATATTCTTGAACTATGGTGTTAAGCGTTGTTCGTGGAATAGACCATTCAGAACATATTCTTTTTTGTGAATAAGCTTTCCCGTCTGCAATCGCGTAAAACAAAACAAAAGCATTATCCTTTATACCGCGTGCTCGTAATACTTGGTAATATGCTTCATCAATTTTGTCAATCGCTATCATAAGTCTTCGGATTTTTTCCCTATTTGATTGCATTGTATCAGCACTCCATTTCAATTCTAATCCGGATTATTTTTATTATAATCCCAATTAGGATTGATATCAAGAGTATGTATATAAAAGTTGCAAACGAAATTGTTGGTTTTCAAGGCTGGCCTATTCTCCCATGGGCTTATCGGCACGGGAAAGCCGGGGATAAATGCCCAGCGGTATATGTTGTTGTTTGCATAATTTTTCTTTATTCTCCCGATGAGTGTAAGATAACGGCGGCAATACATTGAGATAAACTTATTGTACTCCATTTCTCGTATGATCTGCTTTGTTGCTGTGTCTTGTGTCACTATCAAATATTCAAATATTCTCCATATTCAGTTCTCAAGGTGTATACCTCACAAAGGGAGAAAATTTTTGCTTATATCTATATATGACTTGCTATATATGACCTGGTCTTTATTATGTTCCGTTGCTTCCGTTCTAATTTCGCCATCACTTCCGACAGGATAAGGTCAACCATCTTTTTCATATAGTCTCGTTTGCTATCTAGCTTTTTTCATTCTATGTTGTTTTCCATCTTATCGCTTTCGTCGGGCTTTGCACTTGTTTCCAGCTTTGATTTTTCCCAGCAGGTCTTGCATGGTGAACGTATATTTTTTCAGCTAAGTGGAGAAATTCTCCATTTGTGGAAAGCGCTTTTCGAACGTCTGTTCCGGCTGACGGACATAGATTGTGTTTATCATAGCGTTTCTGTGGACCGTTAGGAGCTTATTGTCCGGAGTGAATACCAACCGTCCCGCTTGGAGGCTTACAAAGCCTGATAAATCAAGGGTTTTGCCGCTCATAAATGTCCACTGCAGGCCTCTTTTTCCGTTTACTTTCTGTTTTCTGCCACCTTGAACGCTGACGGTATAAGCAGGATAGTATTTTGCTCGCTTGGATTTGGGGATGAATACGTTACTACATGTCGCATGGCGGTTTACATGCTTATCCCGGAAAATCTTTGCTTCCAGCATTACATCCAGCGGTAAAACTCACTTGCCTCGTTACGTCTCCTTTTCCCACAAAGCCATACTGTTTTGCGTGGCCTAGACAATTGCCGCCTGCTACGGCGTTGGCACGTTCCCAGTAAATTCGGACCATTGTGCCCCAAAGCCATTTCTGTACGCTTTGTCTAGAAGTAGGATCTTTGTGGTGCTTCCCCAGTCTAAATATTCTTTTTGGACACTCATTTGATTTTCAAAGTATTTTCTATCGATCAACTACCCTAAGCCTATTACACTTTTTGTGTATATTCAAAAGGTAAAAATCAGCCCGAAAACCCCTCTGTTTCCACGCTTGCGAAATTGTGTTAGAAAGCTATTAAAGAAAGACAAGAAGTAGCTGAAAAGGATTGCGCAGAAGTTTGATTTGCAGACAAATCCAAACCTACAGAGAAGTAGGAAGTAAGAGGACTCAAGAAGTACAATTTTTTATATAGGGGAATTTTGCTATGAATTTAATTTTAAGTGATAGAAGGATTGAATTACCCATAAACAATCGCTCCACAGAATTTATTGATCTATCCGGATTACAAATTTCAAATTGTATTGGCTGCTTTGGATGCTGGACTAAGACGCCAGGTAAATGCGTTATCCGAGATGATGCCGTAAAAGTTTATCCTAAAATCGCAGAAAGTTGTAAAATTCTATATATTACTAAGGTGAAATACGGAAACTACGATACGATAATGAAGACTATGTTAGAAAGGTCGCTTCCTATCCAACAGGCGTTTATTCGTTTATTGAATGGAGAAACGCATCATATTCAGCGAGCGGTTGCCCCAAAGCAGGCAACGGTTATTGGATATGGCAATATATCTAATGAAGAACAGGAAATTTTTAAACAACTAGTCGCGAGAAATGCGAGTAATATGTGTTTCGAGGACTATCGGGTAATTTTTTCGCATGAGGATACTCTGGAACAAACTGTAATAAATGAGGTAACATCATGGAAGGAATAATGATAATCAATGGGAGCCCACGAGCCCCAAAATCAAATTCAAAGAAATATGCGGAACTGTTTGCAAAATACTGCACTGTACCTTCCGAATATTTTGCTATTACTAATAAAAACCATTTAGAACTTTGCCGGAAGATGGAAAACTATACACACATTCTATTTGTTTTCCCTCTGTATGTTGATGGGCTTCCTGTAACGCTTATGAACTTTTTAAAAACGCTGGAAGAACAATCGCCCAAAACGAAACTGCAAGTTTCTGTCCTAGTCAACTGTGGTTTTATTGAACCGGAACAAAATAATGTTGCTGTGAAAATATTACAATGTTTCTGCAAGAAGCAAGGTTATCCATTTGGATCTGTTTTGCGAATTGGAAGTGGGGAAGCTATCTTAAATACTCCTCTAAAGATTTTTGCCATATGGAAAATAAAGCAATTAGCGACTTCAGTCGCTAAAGGAAAGAACCGAAATCTAAAAACAACAATGCCGCTTCCAAAAAAAATTTTTATAAGAGCATCAACAAATTATTGGGAGAATTATGGAAAAAGAAACGGCATTACACCGGCGCAGATGGCTACTATGGGAATTGAAGAAGGATCAGTTTGAAAAACGGAAATATCCTCCTAACTTTGCAAGAGCGATAGCAAAGCCATTCGGATCAGTTAACGGTCAAGATGGATGGCACATGTTTGCGATGTCTTATACAACCCAACCTATCTTTGCCGGCATGTAATCAAGGCAGGAAAGTCACAAAATAACTTTCCGTCTATTTCATTTGTGAACAAAGAGTATTCAAAAAATAAAGATAGTGCGGTCAAATACTTTGAGGGTGTGGCCGACCACTGTTCCTCTGTTTTTAGGCTTGTGGCCACAAATTTAGAACGCTTTATTCACAAGTAGAGCAAAGGCTGAAGGACGGAGTTTCATATATGCCCTGGCGGCTGCTGAATCCAGCACTGCATTTACCGACTTCCCGGCAGGCAACCCATGCCGGATTATCTTTCCCGTTGGTCTGTGGAAGCCATACGAGGGATTTTGGAGCGCCTAGAATACACGGTGTGTACGCCATAATAAAGCTTATTCCAAGTCTCACAAACTGAAAATGCGTTTGCAAAATGCTCCAGAAAATTAGCGTATTCTTTCCGATACACAACCCGCCATTGTTGACCGTTATATCTTTGAACGGATACAAGAACTTTGGGCAAACAAATGATGCCCCGAGAAGCCAATGGCGCGGCAAGGTTGTTTTCTGGCTTGCTCTACTGTGCTGCCGATGGCGGCAAACTCCGTTTTGCTATGGGCAAAATCATAACACCAAAACAAGACTGTTACCGCAATGGGCGGATTGCAGAACTTGTTCGGTTTTTAAGCATATCTACGAGGACGATAGATTGGGCGTAAGTTTTCACCGACGGTTTTTAAATTTATCTGCCGGGGATGAAGCGGAGTTGAAAGAATTAACGGAAAAGATCAAAGTAGATCAGAAAATAGTAGCTGCCTACGAGCAGGCCAGAGCGAACTTTGACAGTGTCGCGACGGTAAGTTATAAGCGTATAGGAATTACCTAACCGATGTCCGCGACGTTAGCAAGTTTGCAAAAAAGATTATCGTCTATGAGCCGGAAAAGTCTAGCGGTCACCGGTGGCAGAAATTGCAAATTATTTGCAATTTTGTCGTGGAACTGAAATAGGATGAGGACGAGTAAGGGATTAAACGATAAAGAAAAAGTAGGGCAGCATAGTCGAAAACTATGCTGCTCGTCGCTAATGGGATTATGTCCTTATGGGTAGTGGGCTACCTTTATGCGCCGCTTTTATTGGATTAAATGGGATCATTCAATCAAACGGTATGTAAGCCCGTCCTTTTTTGGCGTGGCGACCATATTTGCGTGCCGCCAGCAACATGGCGTGGAGATTCTCCCGACTGACACCAGGCGGAAGCTGACAGCCGGCGGCTAAGCTGAAGCCATTGGGGCTATCGGCGGCTTCCTCGATACATTGCCGTCCATTATACAGTACTTGCTCCACTGATCCCAGCAACATCACATCCACAGGAGGAATATTGCCGGATATACCTATTTTTGACCCGGCGGCTTGTTTAAGCAAAGCCAAACTTTCACAATTGTCTACGCGAAAAGAGGCTATTTCCAAATCAGCCAAATCCGGCCAAATAGCGGCGGTTTTGCCGCAAATGTGTAGGGAAGGACGCTTTCCGGTGATTTCTACGGTTCGACGCACTAACAAGCGCAGGCGGGGCAAAACCAATTTACGAAATGTTGTTGGCCCCAGTAAAGTCAGTGAAGCTGCCGGATCGGCAATATTCACGGAGGTAATGCCAAATTTATGATGAACCGTTTGCAGCCAAAGCAACTGACATTCTACGGAAAAATCCAGAAGCTTCTGTAAGTCTTGAGGGCGCTTGCGGCAATCTTCCATTACCAAATCCACAGGACGAATGGAAATGGCCGTGCTCATTGGGCCGCCAATTTCCGTTTTGATGGGAAAATCATCGCCAAAATAGGTTTTATATCGCGCCATTTCCATTAGCATTTCTTTTAAAACTGGATTGGTTTCCGGTTGAGGCGGTTGGTAAGCGACTAAATCATTATAATGTATCAACGGTTGCTGAAGCAGATAATCTACGTCGTTTTCCGGATAAACCGCTTTTGCCCCTAAAGCCTCGCCAATTTTTTTTAAATTGGGACCGATGGCGATGCCAGAGCAATCAAATTCTCTGGACGCTTGTTCATATACCAAGGCACGAACAGCAAATTTGCGTCGGTATTCGCCAATGGTATAGCCGTACAGCGAAGCCATATTTTCCCGTACGGAAATAGAAACGGGTATGCGATCCACTTCCTTGCCGGCGGCATAGTCCCGATTGCGTTCAGCCGCTGTCATTTGATCCTTGTATTGGGTCAATTCTTTTTGAAAAGTTTCTTGGTTCATTTTAAGATTGTCCCAGCATTTGCAACCATTGTTGGACGAATTTCAGAAGATCCAAATCATTGGCTTGCTGAATGGTGGCAAGATAGTGTTTGGGGAATATAAGAGCGCCGCGCCAAGCGCCGCCAATAGCGCCAATAATGGAAGCGATGGCTGCGGTTTCATCGCCGATATGCACGCCGTCAAACAGGGCGGCGAGTACGTCTCCTTGATTGGCGATTAATAGACCGATGGCAGTGGGCAAGGTTTCGGCGACAGCGGGTCCGCTGCCGATAATATCCCGCAAGGCTTCCATGGCATTGTCCTTCTGCAAAAGTGCCACATCAATCGCCATATCCAGGCGGCGGCTTACTGACGGACCTGGGTATATCCAAATATCTTTACGGGAGCGAGCCAGTTTTTCGCCTTGGCGGGCACCGTATTTGGCGGCTTGCACAATATGATATAAACTGGCGTCGGTAACAAGGGCTTGACTGATGGCAGCAGCCATGGCGCAGGCGCCGGAAATGCTCAGTGGATCATCATGGGACGCCATGGTCAATTCTATGGCGTCTTGAATCGCGGCATCCATATCGCCGGGATGCAATAAACCTGCCGGCCAGGCTTTTACGGCAGCGCCGTTGGAAGAAAGAGCATAGTAGTGTCCTTTAAACAGTTTATTTCCCAAATGCCCTGCATAGGACCACATTTCCTGTTTATCATTTTGTTTCAGACGGTTGACGACTTTGCGGGTGGTCATGCCGGCGAAAGGCGCAAACCATGGGCTTTCTCCCCATTGCCGCAAAGCTTCCTCTGCTACTTCACGGCTGGCCTGGCCTTTGGCGCAAAAAAGTTGTTGGCACAGAAAATAGGGAATGGAAAAGGCATCCGTAATTTGCCCTGCTTTTCTGCCCCGGGAAAGACTTTGTTCCGACGGAGTAACAAAATCGGCAATTCGTCCACCATAAATTTGCAGGATTTGCTCTGTGGATAGCGGTTCCGTGGCGGCGCCTAAAGCATCGCCGGTAGCGGCACCCAACACGCAACCCAAATATTTATTTTGTAAAGTGACGGTGTGGCCCTCCATGTTTATCCCTCCTTTTGATAGGCGCCGTTTTCGGCGATGGCTGTAATTTGCGCCGCCAGCGGTAGGATGGGTAAGCCGTTGGCCTGTTCCAAAGTTGGCAAGTAGTGGCGTGGCCAGGCATTTGCGCCATATAAAGCCCCGACAATGGCGCCGGTCATGGTGCCAATGGTATCCGTATCATAGCCAATATTGGCCGCGCCGACAATAGCGCCTACCGGATCGCCGGGATTGGCCGCTACCAGACCTACAGCGCAGGGTATCGCCTCTGCCACATGAAGTCCGGCGCCGATGCATTCTCCCAACATCACCATTTTTTCTTCCGGCGTGCCAGAACCCAAACCAATTTCAATGGCTTTTTCCAAACGTTTTAAAACAGATGGAGAGGCTACGTCCAAGGCAATTTGTCTGCCCCTACGTTCTCCTTCGGCTGCGCCGTAGCAGGCAGCTTGCAGTACCGTATACAAATCTGCTTCAGGCGTTAAGGCTTGGCTGACTGCGCAGGAGATGGCGCATGCCCCGGATAGGGCGGGATAGTTGTCATGGGTAAGCATGGTAACGGTAATGCTATCGACAATGGTTTGCTCCAAGTCTCCGGGGTGGAACATGCCGATGGGTGATATCCGCATGGCTGATCCATTGGTGGCTTGTCGGGATTGAAGTTTGACGCCGCCAGAATCGGGTACGGTTTCCCCTTGGAAACGCTTAATTGCCACTCGGGTGGTGGGACCGGCGAAACGGTCGAAGAAAATCGTATGCTTTGACCATTCTACCAAGGCTTTTTGTACTGTTTTTATATTTACGTGTCCACCATCATCGGCAATGCTTTTTGCCAAAAACCAAGCGGAACTAAAATCGTCTGTGGCTTGTCCGGGAACATTGCCTGCGCCAAAGGTATCATTGGGCGGAGTTTCAAAATCCGTTACTTTATGGCCGAAATATTCTACAATCTGTTCTGTGGTGCGGGCTTCTGTTGCAGCCCCCATACCATCGCCGGCTGCTGCGCCGATCAACCCGCCAAGGATTCGATCAAATAGCGAAAAAGACATAAAGTGTACCTCCATTTATAACATTTCGCTGAAGGCGTTGAGTCTGGTTTTAATCTGTTCATCATTACTTTGGGAATAATCGGTTTCAATCGCCAAATAGGGCAAACCTTTTTCTTCTGTAACCAAGCGGCGTACGTTCCTGGTTTCAATGGCATAGGTTAAACAGGTTTGCAGTACCACTTCCACTACTCCGTCAATCTGAAATTCATCAATCATTCGCCGCAACAGATCCATACGATAGTTATTTGGCGACATACAGGAGCAGCCGATACGCAGATAACGGCGAGCCAGCGCGTCATAGATATCGTCGGCATTTTCATCTACCATATCATACAAGGATTTGGCGCCGCTGCAGCTTTCAAAGGCTACGGCATAGGCGTTTTCTTCTAGGGCGGAGAGAACTTTTTGGTATACGCCGCCCAAGGGACTGCCGGTCACCAGAATTCGCGGTCTCTTTTCTTTTAGGCTTCCTTGTTCCCGTAAACGTTGGGTAAGGGCAATGATTTCTTGGCGTGCTGCTTCCCGATCAAAGCGGAAAGAGCTACCGTTAAGCACTTTATAACAATCCATCCCGGTCATAGGCGGCGGATCCATTTTCATTAATTCAAAAAAGTCTATTAACGCTTTGCGTTCCCGGTTGCGGCTTGCCACTGCGGCACGCAATTTTTCATCAGTAATTTCTACAGAGAATTTTTGTTCCAATCCTTCTTTTAGGCGAATTATTTCTTTTTTCCATAGCGCTAATGCATCTTCCGATTGATTATTGGGAAGTTCCATAACCCATACGTCCTTAAAATCCGCAAGGTGTTCATACATTTTTTTCTTGCCGTCGCAAGTGGTTTCGGCAATGACCAAATCGGAAAAATAAAAGTAGGGACATTTATCTGTTTTGGCAAAACCATAGCTGGCTTTGATTAAAGGGCAAAGGTTTCTTGGCAGGTCTTGCTCCGCAGCGGGAATGGTTTCATCGCTGACTGAACAAAGGCTTACTACGCCAGCACCGGCTGCCAATGGCAATTCGATGGGCAAATAAGTACAAAAAATCCCTACCAAAGGTTTACCGCTTTGTTTGTATTCTTTAGCTGTAATAAAACTTTGCCGTCTTTGTTGGCTAAAAGTATCAAATATTTCTGGTAAATTTGTGTCCGTTGTCATTGTCGCTCCTTTCTTATTGTGCTGTTTTGCTATATTACTGTATGCGCTTATTGTCAACTGTTTTAGAAAAAGTATCGGAAATTTATAGAAGTTTATATTTGATAAGCGAACAGGGGCCTATTTGTTATGATACAGCCTATAGTAAAGTATCTCACTTAACATTAAATTAAGTGAGATACTTTACCAATATTTTAGGAAAAGAAAAGATAGTAGATAGATTCTTAGCCAAAAAAGCTGTTATTTCCAGCCGTCGTATTGATCTACATTCTCGGAATTAACCAGAGCAAAAGGCGTCCAGAACATATCTTCGGTAATTTCATGGCCTTGAACAGCTTTCAATGCCAAGATCAGGCCGGCTTTACCGTACAGATAAGGGGACATAACCACAGAACCATCCAATTCGCCGTTTTCAATGGAAGTTTTGGCTTCTTCGATAAAATCGATGCCGACAACTTTAACTTGATCTTTCACGCCGGCAGCTTTCATGGCTTCTACAACGCCCAAAGCCATTTCATCGTTGGCGCACATAATACCGCCTAAATCGGGGTTGGCTTGCAGGATATTGGTTGCGATATCGTAAGCGGTTTGACGATCCCAGTTAGCAGCTTCTACCGCTACGATTTCACCGCCGTTTTCTTCAAAACCGGCAATGGCGCCATTTTTGCGTTGTTCGCTGTTGTCAGCGCCAGCTTGGCCTTCGATAACGGCTACTTTTCCGGAGCCGCCCAGCAGTTCCATAATGTAGGCTGCGCCAAGTTTACCTTGAGCTTCAAAGTCGGAGGTGACGAAAGCTTCCACTTGCGCACCGGCATCCGCAGCGGCTTGGGTATCAATATTTGTGCCTACGGCTACGACTTTGATGCCTTGGGCGGTGGCTTCAGCAACTGGATTGACCAGGCTGTAAGGGGTCATGGACGAAACGGCAAATGCGTCGTAATCTTTGGCCAAAAGGGCAATCATAGCATCTGCCTGTCCTTGTTCATCCGCTTCATCCGGGGAGCCTACTACATCCACGGTAACGCCGTATTCTTTGGCGGCATCTTCATATCCTTCTTGCACGGTTACCCAGAAAGGATTGGTCATACTAAACGTTACTGCGCCGATTTTTTCACCGTTTCCTTTTTCCGGCAGCGGTTGCAGCATTTCCAGCATTTCCGCTTCCGCTTGTTTCAGCAATTCATTGGTGATGGTGAAAGTTTCTTCTTCACCATTGTTTTCTGTGGCATCGTTGTTTTCATCGGTATCGGAGACTTGGTTATCCTGCGTATCTGCAGGATCTTCCTGCGTGCAGCCGCTGAAAACGAAGCAAGCTACCAACAAACACAGAGCAATGATCAAAAAACCTTTGAATTTTTTCATGAAAATCTTAATCCTCCTTGCATAATTTGCTTTATTATTACTTTCATTTTAAAAATGAAAGTGATAATCTTTATCTGGCGTGTTCTTGCATAAATTTTTTTACCTCATTCGCATTTACCTTGATACGAGGACCAAAGCGCAGACATTTCATTGCGCCTACCGCCGCCGCAAAATCCAGAGATTCCTGAGGCGTTTGTCCTTCATGGAAAAAAGAGTAAATTAAACCGCCCAAAAAACTGTCGCCGGCGCCAGTGGAATCAACCGGCACGATGGGAAAGGCAGGGCTATGCAGTTTTTGTCCCTCTTGCAACCATATGGCGCCGCAATCGCCAGCGGTACAAACCGCGCCAAAACGAGGCCGATATTTTTCATATACCGCGGTTAACGCTTGTTGCGGATCTTGCAAACCGCTATGCTCCTGATAAGAATCTCTGCCGCTAATGATTAAATCCGCCATGGCCAATCCGGCTTCAATTTCCGCATCTGTATTACCGGCCTTGCGCATAAAACTGGGCGTGCATTGCATACATAGCACCACGGGGATTTTTCTTTCTCGGCATAATTGAGCCATTTTTACCGTTGCTTTTCCCGGAAAAAAGTCACTGTAAAATAAATCTACGTTATCTAAAATTGATTCGTCAATTTCTTCTGGCTGCAAATCCATTAAAGCGTTGCCTAAGTTAACAAAAATACAATGATTACCGGTAGCTGCAGCCCAAATGTATGTATGCAAGGTAATACCGCCGGCTTTTTCCAAAAGCCAGCCATCTTCCACGCCGTCTTGGCGCAAGGTGGTACGAAACATCCGGCCACGCTCGTCATCGCCGATTTTAGCCAGCAAACGGGCGCGTACCCCCAATGCGGCTAAAGCTGCCAACATATTGGCGCAACTACCTCCCGGCAGCACTTGTTCCTGTTCGATTACCTGAAAAGCATCTTCCCGAGGCAGGGAAGAACAGCCAATTACGGTGTCCATTGCTGAAGCTCCCATGCCCAATACGGTGTTTACTGTCATATGTTTTCTTCCCTTCCAATTTCAAACGAAACAACATAAAAAGCGTTAAGCAATTCCGCCCCAGGATGTAGCAACAAAAATATTACATCCTGGTTTTTTATATATTGACTTTGTTGTTGTCAAAAATCAAACCTTGCTGATAACAAAATGATGCTACAATAAATAAGTCGCAGAATATTATTGACGTTTCTGTTAGTGCAAGCGGTCTCGATTACTCCTTAATTGGGCTATAATGATAGCAATGAGAATAACGCCGCCAGTAATCAATTGTTGAAAATAAGTAGGAATGGATAATAGCGTTAAACCGTTGCGTAATACGCTTAAGGTAATGCAGGCAATAAATACGCCGAAAATAGAGCCGCTGCCGCCGCTGAGACTGCCGCCGCCCAGGACGACTGCGGCAATGGCATCCATCTCATAGGTGGAACCGGCCAAAGGCGCTGCTGAATTCAAGCGCGCAGTCATAATTAAACCAGCTATGGCAGCGCAAAAACCAGATACGGCATAAATGCTAATTCGATATAAATTAATGCGTACACCGGAACGGCGTAAGGCCTCGGCGTTGCCCCCCAAAGAAAGGCTGTATTTTCCCCACAAAGTGCGGCGCATAATTAAGAAGGATACCAAAGTGAGCAACAGAGAAAGAACAATCGGCGGATTCAGCGGACCGATATTGCCGGTTCCCCACCATTTGAAACTTTGCTCAAAACCATAGATTGATACCCCTCCGGTTAATACCAGAGCAATACCTCGTGTGATGGTCATGGTAGCCAGGGTGGTGATGAAAGGATTGATACGAATCAATGATATAATCACTCCATTGACAGCTCCGGTGGCTATCCCAATGCCAAGACTTAACAAAATGGCGGGATATGTCTGCATACCGCTATGCATCAACACGGCCATAATTACGCCGCACATGCCGGCAATACTGCCTACGGAAAGATCAATGCCGCCGCTGGCAATGACAAAAGCCATACCCAATGACAGGATCAGATATACGGAACATTGATCGAGAATGTTGCGGAAATTTTTCCAGGCCAGAAAATATTCAGAAGTAAGGGAAAGAATAAGGATCAAAATCAATAGAGCTAGAGTTAACAGAATTTGCGGAAAGGAACGGTTAATCATAGCAGCAAACAGAGATTTTGCTTCCTTTGTTACATATTGTTTCATTGTTTAACTCCATTCACTGCCGTGCCGCCTACAATCATACTGACAATTTCATCTGCAGTTACGGATTTGGTATCCAATAAGGCAAGAACTTCTCCTTGCCGCATGACGCAAATCCGATTTGATAATTCGAAAACTTGTTGGATATTATGGCTGATAATGATTATCCCATAGCCCTGATCGGCTAGATTGCGGATTAATTTTTGCACGGCAGCGGTTTCCTTGAATCCCATAGCTGCAGTGGGTTCATCCAAAATAATCATTTTTCCGCCTTGTCGAATAGCACGAGCCACTGCAATGGCTTGTCTTTGTCCACCGGAAAGATGACCCACGATTGCTTCCTGGTCCTGAATAGATACGTGCAATCTTTTCAGAAGTTCTGCCGTTTCCCGGCGCATCTTTTTTTTATTAAGCCAACCCAAGCGTCGGTATTCATGGCCTAAAAAAATATTTTCCCATACGGTTTGCGTGTTTACCAGGGATAAATCTTGATAAACCGTGGTAATACCCTTTTCCTCCGCCAGTTTAGGCGTCAAATGTGCATAAGCTTGTCCGTTTATGGTAATAACCCCGCTATCGGGAGTCAAGGCTCCGGATAACGTTTTGATTAAGGTGCTTTTACCAGCGCCGTTATCCCCTACAATTGCCAATATTTCCCCCTGGCAGGCGTCCAGATTGGCATTTCTTAGAGCTTCAATATGACCGAAACTTTTTGTTAATTGTCGTATCTGAAGATATGGTTGTTTTTCCACCGTAGCGTGCACC
Organism: uncultured Peptococcaceae bacterium; assembly: GCA_949289995.1. GTDB lineage: Bacteria > Bacillota > Dehalobacteriia > UBA4068 > UBA4068 > JAILCQ01. The sequence continues at coordinate 15,426 of CASEQE010000013.1, read as the reverse complement.
TCCTTGTTGAAGAATTTTTCTGTTTGTGCAGAAAAGGAGGAAGATTACAGCTCTGTTGCCAACAAGGCTGCGCCGATAGCTCCGGCAAATCTGGCTTTTTCATCGCTGACAAGGGGTTTGCCCAGCCGTTTACCTAAGGCGCGGATCAAATTCTCCTGCCGACATAAGCCGCCGGTAAGGAATACTGGTTCATCGCCAAGTAATTTTGATGCCTGGGAGTAAACTTTCTCTACAATAGAATCCACAATTGCATAGGCAATATCTGCTTTTGCTGTGCCCTTACCAATCAAGCCTACCACTTCTGATTCTGCAAAAACTGTACACATGGAAGAAATATGTATGCCGCCGCCTGTTGCAGCTAAATTGCACAATTCATCAATGGATATACCTAATGCTGTTGCCATAATTTCTAAGAATCTTCCTGTGCCGGCAGAACATTTATCGTTCATTATAAAATCTTTTACTTTGCCATGAACAATGCGCAATACTTTACTGTCTTGGCCGCCAATATCGATGACAGTAGCTGTTTCCGCCCCAAATAACCAAAATGCGCCTTTTCCATGACAGGTGATTTCAGTAATGCGTTTGTCGGCATAGGCTACGGCGTTGCGCCCATATCCGGTAGCCACTGTTTTTTCCTGTTGCACATTGATATGCAGCTGAGCCAAATCTTCCGCCAGCGCTGCCGCCGCGCCTATGCTATCCCAGCCGGTGGGGCGTAGTAGCGTATGCAGCAATTCGCCTTTTTCATCAACCACAGCAGCTTTGGCGCTGGATGAACCGATATCGATACCAATAAAAAAAGACATACCTTATCCTCATATTTATGTTTATCTCTGTGGAGAACATTAATTATTCCAACGGATGGTATATTAATAAGCAAAATACAAATTATTCTAATTTTAGTATATTTAAGTATAGCATGAATCTATATGGGTTTCAATGTTGTTATCTGGGTATTTATATTATTTTTCAATATCAATCAATTATTTATCGATAAAAACGATGAATTATTATGCTTGTGGTTGTATAAAAAACTCCGAATCTAAGTTTTTTAGATTCGGAGCGAAAATAAATCCGGGATGAATTCCATATGAAATCATTGCGAATGGCTTAAAGTTTACACGTGTTTCGCATCGTATGCCGCTTTGATTTTGCGTAAGGCGGCAATAAAATGTTGATTTTCTTCCATGGTACCGATACTGACCCGCAAATAATTGGGGCAATCAAAAAGGTAACCAGGGCGAACAATAACACCTTGTCGCAATAATTCTTCGTTGGCCTCTTGGGAAGGCATACCAATATCGACGAAAATAAAATTACCAAAGGAAGGGGCGTACGTCATGCCCATTTCCGATAACTGTTGATTCAAATAGGCGCGGCCTTGTTCATTATTGGCTTTCACTTTGGCAACGAATTCTTCATCATCTATAGCTGCATAGGCAGCCGCTTGCGCCAGACGATTAACGGGAAAAGCAGGCATCACTCGGCCTAATACTTCGCTGAGATGTAAGGGCGCCATGGCGTAACCGATACGTAAACCTGCCAAACCATAGACCTTGGAAAAAGTGCGCAACACAATTACGTTTTTCCCGGCCCGTACAAAGTCCAATCCGTCGGGATAATCCGGATCGGATACGAATTCGAAATAGGCTTCATCTAAGAACAAAAGCACATGATCGGGCAACTTGTCGACAAATTCCTGCATTTTCTTTTTGCCGATGATAGTGCCGGTAGGATTGTTGGGATTGCAGCAAAAGATCATTTTGGTTTTGGGCGTGATTGCAGCCAGAATAGCATCCACGTCAAACAAATAGTCTTTTACCGGTACTTTAACTAGCGTGCCGCCCATTAACAGCGTATTGATACAGTAGGTGGCGAAAGTAGGTTCGCAAACGATCGTTTCATCCCCTTCATTGATAAAAGCGCTGCAGACCAAACTGATAATATGATCGCCGCCATTGCCCAAAACGATTTGTTCCGGGGAAATATGATATTTGTCCGCTAATTTTTCCCGCAAATGAGGGCTGCTGCCTTCGGGATATAGATAACAATTGGCCAGTTCTTGTTCCATAGCGGCAATAGCCTTGGGGGAAAGATGTAGGGGATTTTCATTTGAGGCCATTTTAACGATATTGTGTACGCCATATTCTCTTTCTACTGCTTCAATCGGTTTGCCAGCTACATAAGGAGGGAGATCCATTACATTTTTGCGGGCAAATTTGGCTCCGTCAACCATTCCAATCATCCTCTTTTCATGTTTTATGCGGTATTGTTAAGCTATTTTATTATCATAATAAAATATTTAGCTTGTACGAAGAGGGCAAGAGCTTTTCCTGACTCTTACCCTGATGAATAAATTTTTACATAAACATATAATTTCGTCGTAACTAAACGATTTCCTCTATGTTTTGACAGAATATTATTACTTGCCCTACGATTGTTAAATTCCGGTATCAAATGCTTATCTGTATGAATTTACATGCAGCTCATCTCATTGCATTTTATCAAATCTAGACGGCAGCGGCTTGGCGATTTGAGAGGCGCCAGTTCATGACGTGGTTCCCAGGAATATAGCAGGAATTTTTGGTGCTGCGGATAATACTATGCGTAGACCATTTTGAAGACGTTCGCAGAAAAGCATATTGCCAAATATGAACCGGAACATAATCTTTTGCGCAAGAGGAGAATGGCAGTTTGTCGTAGGAAATAATTTTATAATCATAATACAACAACTTTATAGAAAAACTTAGTTTGATTTAGGATGGAGGTATAACGATGGCGAAAAATGTTCAACTATTTACCGATGTAACCATGCATATTGATGAAGAAGCGTTTTTAACGGAAATGCGCATCAAACCCGGTAGTAAAAGAGGGGAAAAATGCTTGGAATTGGTTCGGCAAATTAATGAGTTGGCCAGACCTAAGGCTGGTTTTTGTGAAGCTGTGATAGAGGAATTGGATGAAAACGGCATGACGCTGGATGGCATTCGTTTTACCAGTAGCTTATTTGCCGACCGGTTACAAGTGGGGCAGAAAATTTATCCATTTCTGTGTAGCTGCGGTAAAGAGATCGCAAGCTTTGATCATGATTTTTTAGGCGACGTATTGCAGCAGTATTGGGCGGATTGCTTAATGGAAAAAACGTTGCGTTTTGTTTCTAAGGTTATGGAAGAATATATGGCTTCCTTTATTAAGGACGAGTATATCGCTTGTTTCAATCCCGGTTCTTTGCCGAACTGGCCTTTGTTGGAGCAACGGCCATTGTTTCAGTTACTAGGTGAAATCGTTCCGGCTGTAGGCGTGGAATTGACGGAGCATTGTATTATGTTGCCGCAAAAGTCGGTATCCGGTTTCTATTTTAGCGCGGAGCAGGAATACAATAATTGCGCCTTGTGTCCCCGATTGCACTGTCCCACGCGACAGGTAGATTTTATAGGTAAATAAGCGTCGCTATCCATGGTCATGCTTGTCAACTGTGAGTCCTATGCCCATGGTTTTCAGCTCAGGTGGATACCGTAGCCATTTTGGACGCTTTTTTCGATACCGACTGAAAGACGAATTGAAAAGCCGCTGTTTGCTTGTGCCGGCGGTTTTGGTAACGAAGAGGAGAAACGGATGCGTTTATGTTCTTTGCCCAGCCCCTGTTATATTATTGATCAACCGGCATTGATTGCCAATTTGGAAATCTTGCGTCAGGTTATGCAAGCCAGTGGCTGTAAAATTCTGTTAGCTCAGAAGGCTTTTTCTGCTTATGCCTTGTATCCTTTGATTGCACAATATTTAAGTGGCGCTGCCGCCAGCGGTTTATATGAGGCGCGTTTGAGCCGAGAGGAAATGGATAAAGAAACCCATGTGTTTTCTCCTGCCTTTCGCGAGGATGAAATTCATGAGATTTTACAATATGCGGATCATATTGTTTTCAATTCGATTGATCAATTGCAGCGATTCGGCGATTTAGCAGTGGAGGCCAATGTTGAAGTGGGTTTAAGGATCAATCCGGAATGTTCCACACAAAGCGGCCCAGCGATTTACGATCCTTGTTCTCCCGGCTCACGTTTGGGTATTACCGCCGCCGTCTTGTCCAGCCGCCTGCCCAATATTGTCGACGGTTTGCATTTTCATACCTTATGCGAACAAAATGCCGACGCTTTATCCATTACTATGGCGGCGGTTGAGCAAAAGTTTGCCGCTCAATTGCGTCAGGTCTCTTGGTTGAATATGGGTGGCGGCCATCATATTACTCGATCCGATTATGATTTGGATCAACTATATCATGTGTTGCGCCATGTCCGTGAGACATATGATTTGCAGATTTATTTGGAACCTGGTGAAGCGGTAGCGCTAAACGCAGGATATTTATATTGTACCGTTTTGGATATTGTAGAAAACCAAGGATTGATTGCCATTCTTGATGCTTCGGCTGCTTGTCATATGCCGGACGTGTTGGAAATGCCATATCGCCCTCCTTTGCTTCATGCTGCTTTGCCAGGGGAAAAACCGTATACCTATCGTTTGGCGGGACCTACATGTTTGGCAGGGGACGTGATCGGCGAATATTCTTTCGATCATCCTTTGCAGGCCGGAAGCCGCTTGTTTTTTGCAGATATGGCGATTTATACGATGGTAAAAACCAATACCTTTAACGGTATGCCTTTGCCGGCTATTGCTTTGAAAGAAGGAGACGAGGACTATAGAGTATTGAAATCTTTTTCCTATCATGATTTTAAAGAACGTCTATGTTAGGATGGATTTCATGGATAAAGGTGTGCTATTGATCTTCAGCAGCGCCGACGGTAAAGATTGAGGATGAGGCTGTATCCGTTTGATAGTACATTTGATAAGTAGCCAAGGTTTGGCCGCTAGCGTCTTCTATTTGAAAAAAACCGCCGTATTCTCCGGCATTGGCCGTTTGCCAGGGTTGAAAATGCCAAGAGATAACGGCGTTTTTTCTTTCATCGGCAGCGGTCAATAGCCAGCAATCTTGGTTTACGGTTACTTTTTGATAAGAACCGTCGGCCAATGGTAGTAAGGCGATGGTTTCGCCGGCGGCAAACAATAAGGATAATTGATAATGATCTGCGCCATAATCTAGAAGGCGCAAGCTTTCGCCATAACGATCTACGCTATGCAACACTACGCTGACGAAATGGGCTTGGCCATCGCTACGCGAGGCGATAAGACAACTACCGGCGGCATCCGTGGTGCCGGTTTTGACGCCGTCTATAGCCTCATCTTGCCACAAAAGTTTATTGGTATTTTGTAAATGGCGATAGCTGGCGCCGCTGCCAATATCTCGATATTTGCTGGAGACGATTTGCGCGAAAGTTTCGTTTTCTAATGCATAGGCGGCAATTCTTGCCAAAGCGGCGGCGCTGATTAGGTGATCTTCCGCCGGTAAACCGTTGGCGTTTGCCAGATGGGCGTCGTAAATACCTAAAGTGTTGGCTTTCAGGTTTAACCAATCGATAAACAATGCCTCGTTACCGGCGGTATGTTCCGCCAAGGCGACGCATGCGTCGTTTCCCGAATGCATTAAAGCGCCTGCCAACAATTCTTCCACCTGCAACCGTTCGCCTTGGCGTAAATAAATGCTGGATTCGCCGACCGCTGCGGCGGCGGCGCTAACCTCGGCGATTTCTTGCAAGTTTACCATATCCAGGACGGTGATAGCGGTTAATATTTTAGAGGTGGAGGCAGGAGGCAGAGGTTGGTCTCCTTGTTGGCTAAACAATAAGCGCCCGCTGGTTGCTTCTAAAAGCACGGCGGCTGTGGCGGCTATGCCTTGTCCGGCGGCGGCGTCTTCGCGGCTTAAATCTACCGGTAGATAATAGGCGTCATCTAGCCCATTGGCAATTGCCGGCGCCAGCCACAAAAGAAAAGCCAACATAATGGCTAAGCCGTTAGTTGATATTCTGCGAAACCGTACCAAAATCCCACCCCTTTTCCCGGACCATATCTATCAGTTGTGGCAAAGCGGCGGCGGTAACCGCCGTAGGATGGGCAAGAATAATGGAACCCGCAGTTAATTTGCCCTCGACCCGGTTTAAAAGGGTCTGTTGGTCTGGATTTTGCCAATCGATGGTATCTACGCTCCATAATATGGTGCGATAACCGCATTGATCCGCCGCTTCAATTACATGCGGTTCCGATTCGCCGGACGGCGGGGCGTATAAAGTTGTCACATAGCCGGTAGTTTCAAAAATCGCTTGTTCCGTACGGTTGATTTCTTCAATAATTTCTTCTTTGCTAGCGGCATTCGGACTACTATGGCTATAGCCATGATTGCCCAATTCATGGCCGCCGGCGGCGATTTGCCGGGCCAGATCGGGATTTTCCGACGTCCATCTACCGGTTAGAAAAAATGTGGCCTTGACTTGTTTGTCGCTGAGAATTTGCAAAATTTCCGGTAAATATTCATTGCCCCAGTCTACGTTAATCGTTAAAGTGACCAGACTTTTTTCCGGTATGCCGGCATTATAGGGGGCGATGGCGCTTTGAGCTTGCCGGTTGAATTCTACTACTACTGCCAGGCAAATTGCTGCAAGCAATACGCATACGTATAAATATTTTTTTTTCACATAAATAGCTCGCATCGCAAAACCTCCTTTCTTTCTCAATATATGAATAAAGAAAGGAGGCTATTCCTGCGCGGATTATGCTTTGCGTATCTTGTTTTGGCGGGTAGCTACATTCGGCGTCCGTATGGCCGCTGGACATTTTTATTCATATATATCTATCATGGTTTTTGTTCGTCCTTTTTTGGTTGTTCCTTGCTCGCCTTGATAGCGGAATCGTCCCAAACCGCGAACGGAGACAATTTGTCGCGGCTTTAGGATGTATTCAGGCGCCGTGCACATGCTACCGTTGATGAAAACTTTTTCTTGCAGGCACAGACGTCGGCTGTCTTCTCGGGACAGACGATATACCGCGGCGATTAGCGCATCCAAGCGTAAGGAGGCTACGGAGACATATAGGGCGCGAGGTTGCGGAAGAATGTAAGCGGGAAGGGAGGTTTTTTGTTCCACGCATACCGGGGTTCTCTTAACTTGTTGTAATTGTTCTATGATATAGCCGGCTATGGAGTGGAGACAAATGCAAAAGGCTTGGTTACCATTGAGTAAAATATCGCCTAATACCTGACGTTTGATTCCTAAAGACAGCACGGCCCCGAGAAAATCCCGATGGGTTAACGCTTGGGAAAACTTGGCTTGCCGGGGAAAAATGTGCAAAAAACAAATCGGCGGCGGCGCTTCCGGACCAAAGCAAAGTATTTTCCTTTCTGCTTCTGGATAACCGCCGTAAGCGCGGTAAATCTGAGATAATTGCATCTTAGCGGCTATATCCTGTTCCGCCAGGGTTAAGAATGAAGAAAAACATGCTTCGTGTAGTATCTCCGCCTTATGCGCCAGTTCTTGTAAACGTTTTTGTAGCAACAGGGTTTCATCTATCATCAGCAGGCCTCCTCCTTAGAAGAACTGTGTCAAAATCCCATTATAGTATTTCGCTTAGCGGCAGGCAAACCCTGTCGCGCCCAAAAACCGTATCTGACTGGCAGGAGTTATGGAGATGCTGGAAAAAATCTATGCGTTGGTATATAATAAATCCGTATAGCAAGCCGCCGTAAAGAAGATAAAAGCAAATCGATAAGGAGGATATATGAGCGATACAGGAAAGATAAGCCAAATCGATTCCGCATTATTGTCAAAAATAGATGCATATTGGCGGGCTGCCAATTATTTATCTTTGGGACAATTGTATTTAATGGATAACCCTCTATTGAAAGAACCATTGGCTTTGGAACACATCAAACCGACCGTGGTAGGGCATTGGGGAACCGCTCCAGGGCAAAACTTTATTTATGTCCACTTGAATCGAGTGATCAAACAATATGATTTGGATATGATTTATATTTCCGGCCCGGGACATGGCGGGCAAGCTATGGTCGCCAATACTTGGCTGGAAGGTTCGTATAGCCAAGTGTATCCCAATATTAGCCAAGATGAGGCGGGAATGAAAAGGTTGTTTAAACAGTTTTCTTTTCCCGGCGGTATTTCCAGCCACGTGGCTCCGGAAACCCCTGGCTCGATAAACGAAGGCGGAGAATTGGGATATTCTTTAGCCCATGCTTTTGGAGCCGTTTTGGATAATCCAGATTTGATCGCCGCTTGCGTGGTGGGGGATGGAGAAGCGGAAACTGGTCCTTTGGCTACGGCCTGGCAGGGAAATAAATTTTTGGATCCACAAAGCGATGGAGCCGTATTGCCCATTTTGCATTTGAACGGATATAAAATTGCCAATCCTACGGTTTTATCCCGTATTTCCGAAGAAGAGTTGTCACAATTCTTTAGTGGATGCGGCTGGCACCCTTATTTTGTAAGCGGCAGCGATCCTATGCAAATGCATCGGTTGATGGCGGAAACCTTGGATAAAGTAATCGATGAAATCTTGTGTATACGTCGCAATGCTCGGAAAAATCATGATTCTCGCCGTCCCCGCTGGCCGCTGATTGTTTTTCGTTCACCCAAAGGCTGGACCGGTCCGAAAGAAGTGAATGGTTTAGCCAATGAAGGTAGTTTTCGTTCCCATCAGGTGCCGCTGGTAGTAAATCGCGACAATTTGCAAAACTTGTCATTGTTGGAAGAATGGCTAAAAAGCTATCGCCCAGAAGAATTGTTTACCGCCGAAGGAAAGCTCAAACCGGAATTGGCAGAATTGGCGCCTCAAGGAAACCGACGTATGGGGGCGAATCCCCATGCCAATGGCGGCGTGTTGTTGCGGGATTTAAAAACGCCGGATTACCGGCAATACGCTTTATCCTTGGAACGGCCGGGAGCCATAGAAGCGCAAGATATGACGATTTTGGGGGGCTATATGCGGGATTTGGTACGAGAAAATCCCTTGAGTTTCCGATTGTTTGCTCCGGATGAAACCGCGTCTAATCGTTTGGGAGCAGTATTTGAAGTAACGGATCGGAAATGGAATGGGCAAACCGTGGCAGGGGATGATCATCTGGCTCCCGCCGGCCGAATTATGGATTCCATGCTTTCCGAGCATCTATGCCAGGGGATGTTAGAAGGATATTTGTTAACTGGACGCCATGGGGTGTTCAACAGCTATGAAGCTTTTATCCGGATTGTCGATTCGATGTTTAGCCAACATGCGAAATGGTTAAAAGTAACCGCGCAATTGCCCTGGCGGGCAGATATCGCTTCTTTAAACTATTTGCTTTCTTCCCACTGCTGGCAACAGGATCATAATGGTTTTACCCATCAAGATCCGGGATTTTTAGATCATGTGGCGAATAAAAAAGCGGATGTGATTCGTTTATATTTGCCGCCGGATGCCAATTGTTTGCTTTCCGTTTTTGACCATTGCATCAAAAGCCGCAATTATGTTAACGTAATTGTGGCTTCCAAACATCCCCGGCCACAATGGTTGACAATGGAACAGGCGATCATTCATTGTACCCAGGGGATTGGTATTTGGCAATGGGCAAGTAACGATCAAGGCGAGGAACCGGATATTGTTATGGCATGTTGCGGCGATACGCCTACGTTGGAAACGTTAGCGGCGACAACCATTTTGCACGAATATTTTCCGGAAATCAAAATTCGTGTGGTTAATGTGGTGGATTTAATGCGTCTCCAAGCGGATACGGTACATCCCCATGGCTTGTCCGAAGTGGATTACGAGGCTTTGTTTACAGGGGATAAACCAGTGATTTTTGCTTTCCATGGGTATCCTTCTTTGATTCATGAGCTGACCTATCACCGACGCAACAAACCGGCGGAGGTTTGCGGATATGTGGAAGAAGGAACGATTACCACGCCTTTCGACATGCGTGTGCAAAATGGATTAGATCGCTTCCATTTGGTACTAACGGCATTAAATTATTTGCCGCGTCTCGGCAATCGTAGCGGATATCTGCGACAGCTAATGCGTGATAAATTGGTGGAACACAAACAATATATTTCAGACTACGGCCAAGACTTGCCGGAAATTCGCAATTGGCGGTGGAAAAGCCTGGATTCGTAAGCAGATAACCAGATAGAAATCTCGCGTCGGACAAATGTTCCGGCGCGAGATTTTTTTCGTGATTCTTCTCTCAAACGTATAACATGGAATATTATTAGCTACCAAAATGTGGATAAACCCATTTTCCTCTGACCTGCTATTTTCTGCAAAAAATTGTTATTTTGCGACAATTTCTACAATAAGCATAATGCCTGTAGCTGTGAAATTGCCAAAAATAGCCTTTGACGGATTTTTTTATACTTTTTTTGTCCACATTTGTGGCGTTGATGGTTTAATGCCTTTTAGCTGGTGTTTTGTAGTATATGGTTAAAAATCACATAATATACCCACAAGTTATCCACAAAAATGTTGCATTTATTTGTATAATTATACTATATCCATCAAGGGCATGGTTTTAGCGTATTGCCAAAGAATTGGTAGAGTGTGGCAAATATTTTTTACTTTATCGTTTTGAAATTTTTTTCTTTGTAGGAAGATGATCGCCGCATTTTCTAGAATAAGCACAACGGCGGCTTGCAACTAAGAAGCCGCCGTTCGTATTTCATGATGTATATAGGAATGTATAAGCTTAGCACAGCCTGCAAAAAAGCTGATCAATGGTTAGTAAATTTCAAAGATGTGAAAGAAGTAGGATTAATTTCCTGCTACATGATGACGGCCTGCAATGACAAACGGTAATATAGATAAGGAGGCATGACAAAAGCAGACCATTGACTGATTCAAGCGACACAGGATAAGTTAATGTAAATTGGTAATTTTTCTCAAAAATCTAAATGTTACGGTGGCTTTTATACATTTTGCGGTTAATCATGGGTTAAATGGTGAATATGCATGTTTATTATAGAGAAAAAATGAGGTTAAAAATAGAAATACAGGAAGAAAATAAGAATTCTTAAGTTTGCTATTGAAATTTGCCGCCATTTTAATGAAAAGACAGAAAAAGTTCATGAAAACAGCAGGGAAGATTAGTCATATTGTTGGCAGGGAGCATCGGCCCAAAGTTTTTCCAAATTATAATATTGCCGTTCTTCATGTAGAAAAATATGAACAACCAAAGAACCGAAGTCCAACAACACCCATCGGCTATCTCGATAGCCTTCCATACGTAATAGGTTAGCGCCCGCCTCTTTCAATTTTTCGCAAATATGATCAGCCAAGGCTTGCGCTAAGCGGCTGTTGTTAACGCTCATAATTAAAAAATAATCGGCTATGGTGGTAATACCTTTCAATTCTAAGCTGACTAAATCGGCTGCTTTTTTTTCTTGCGCTGCTGCGACGGCAATTTGCAACATCGTTTGTGAGGATAAATTTTGCTCCATATCGTTTCCTCCGTTGTATTTTTGTTTTAGTTTATGATAAGTTTGCAGAGCCAGCGGGTGGCAAGGCTCTTGTTTTCCGGCCAAATAGCTGAAATTATAGGCTAAGGCAGCCAGCATGGCTTGATCCAAATCTATGTACGCCAGTTCTCTTATTTGATCCAAACCAGGCCAGTTTTGGCGCAAAGGTTCGATAATATCGGCCAAAAAAATAATTTTTGCCAAAATCCCCATTTGCGGCGATCCGACAGTGTGATATTTTACCGCTTCCAAAATCTCTTGATCGGATATGCCCCATTCTTTTTCCAAAATAAATGCGCCTACCGGAGCGTGTAGCAAGGGATCGTGTCTATTTTCCCATGAATCCAACTCCAGATGTAGACTAGCTGCTTTTTGCCGCAGTTGCGCCGGAGAATAGCAACGACCAACGTCATGGATCAGACCAGCTAAATAAGCTTTTTCAGTAGAAACATGCCAACGTTCAGCCATGGAGGCAGCGGTTTGCGCTACGGAGACGCTGTGTTGGAAACGTCGAGGGGACAAATCCTCGGCTAATTTTTTACGACATGCGTTGATATATTGAGTCATATCTTCCATGAAACAATCCTTTTCCTATATAATTAAACGACTATAATTAAACGACGTAAGAATGGAGTTGACGCCTTTGCGCGTATTTGTTGATTCGCTAGCGTGGTCAAGCGTTTTCTACAGGCAGATATAGACGATGGCGCTGTATATAAGCGGACACAAGCTTAGGCGTAAATTGGGAAACGTCTTGTCCGGCGGCAATTTTTTCGCGGATTTCCGTAGCGGAAATGGCGATAGGAGGTATGCAAATTGGAATGATCCTTTCTTGCAAGGTAGCGGGGAGGGTGCGTAGCCTTTCGAGATCGAATCCAGGGCGAGAAATAGCGATAAAGCGGCACATTTCTGTCAATTCTTTGCCATGCTTCCAGTCTACAATATCCAAAATCGCATCGGCGCCGGTAATAAAGAACAGTTCTGTTTGTGGATAATGGTTTAAAAAATAGTTCAACGTATCGAAGGTATAAGAAAATCCCTCTCTTTCTGTTTCCAAGGAGGAAACTTGAAACAAAGGATTTTCCGCAGTTGCCAATAACGTCATTTCATAGCGGTTGAAAGCGGGAGCGGTTAAACGTATACGTTTATGGGGCGGGTTGCCCGTAGGAATAAAGATAACTTGTTCCAATCCGCAATGTCTGGCCGCCGCTTGGGCCGCCAACAAGTGTCCGTAATGAATTGGGTCGAAGGTACCGCCCATCAGCCCCCAGCGGGGAATCGGCGTCTGTTGGTTTTTCATCGGTCTCCTTATTATTCCGTATAGTCGAAGCAATTGCCGGCAATATTGACAGTGTCGCCTACTTGCACGCCGGCTTCTCGCAATGCATCTTCCAATCCCATTTTAACAAATATCCGTTGCATGCGCAACACAGCATCTTCATTGTTAAGATCCGTCATTTTTACCAATTTTTCAATTCTTTGGCCGCTAACTTGCCATACGCCATTTCCATCGTTGACGATGGTAAACGGCTCTTCTTCTCGTACTACAGTGGTGCGTATTTCTTCTTGCGCAGGTTGGGCTTCCAGCGGCGGCAATTGGCTAAGGGTTTGCCGTAATGCGGATAAAAGCTGAGGCACGCCTTGTCCGGTAAGAGCGGAAATAGGAAAAATGGGATATTTGTCTTTGATTCTTTGCTGCAATTGTTTTAGTTTTTCTGGCGCTTCCGGCATATCCATTTTATTGGCGGCGATCAAAGCGGGTCTTTGTAGAAAATCGTTTTTGTATAGACGCAATTCTTCTTCAATTGCCGCTAAATTTTCCCAAGGCTCTTTTTCCGTTAGACCGCTCATATCCAAGACATGTACCAAAACGCGATTTCGTTCCGCATGGCGTAAAAAACGATGTCCCAAACCGATACCGGAAGCGGCGCCTTCAATCAAACCCGGTAAATCGGCGATTACCAAATCGCTGTGGTCTTCGAAGCGCACTACTCCCAGATTGGGATTGAGGGTGGTAAAGGGGTAGTCGGCAATTTTTGGCGTGGCGGCGCTAACTTTAGATAGCAACGTAGATTTTCCTGCATTAGGAAAACCGACCAGACCGACGTCGGCGATTAGTTTTAGTTCAAAAATCAACCATTTTTCTTCTCCTGGTTCTCCGTTTTCCGCATAGCGGGGAGCCTTATCATGGGCGGTGGCAAAGCGGCTGTTGCCGCGTCCGCCGCGTCCGCCTTTCGCCAACGTCACCTTTTGGCCGGCGATGGTAATATCGGCCAATACTCTGCCTTGGTCGTCTTTGACCACCGTGCCTAAGGGGGTTTGTAACAGTAAATCTTCCCCATTGGCGCCATGCATGTTTTTCGCCATGCCGTTTACGCCTTTTTCCGCTTTATAATGGCGGCGATACTTAAAATCGGTTAACGTAGTTAAAGCAGGGTTGCCTACGGCGATTACATTTCCGCCGCGTCCGCCGTCTCCACCTGCAGGTCCCCCCATAGGTATATATTTTTCCCGGCGAAAGGCAACCATACCGTTGCCTCCATCCCCGCCTTTAACATAAATTTTTACATAATCATGAAACATGGGTGATCATTACCTCCGTTTACATATTATACGCATATCTTCAAAAAATAGTCAATTGTTGCTCCCACTCTTATTTTTTTAAAAATATGCGTAAAGGTAAATGATTTTATCTATTTACCGACATAAAGAAATAAATAAATATCGAAGTCGACAGATTTTTTACTGGTAATATTAAAATCGCTATAGTATAATAGAAAATAAAATACGGGATATTATCTTGTTTTGCCGAAGCACGCTGGAAAGCGGTAAGCGTGGATATAGATGTAGGGGGTTGGACATGAGCCGTCAAGCCGATACCAATGAAAAGCAAAAAGGTGGATTTTGGGCGAGATTATTTAAAAGATGGAAAAAAACTAATCATGAAATCGTCCAAGAAGCTGCTTTAAATGATACGCAGGAAATAGATATTTCGCAGCCGGAAGAAATTTATGGCGAAACAATTAAAGAAGAACATAAACAATGGGAAATTGTAGAGCGCAAGGACGACGTGAAAGCCTTGACCATTAGCGAACGGCGTCAAGCGCGGATTAACGCGGAGCAGCGGGTAGCTTTTTTTGCCGCCGAAGAAATGAAAATGCGCAAAGCTTTCGACGAGGCCAAGCGATATGCCGCTGAGGCAGAAGAAGCGAGGCGGGCGGCAGAGTTGGAAGCGGCGGTAAAAATTGCCGAGGAAAATGCGGCTACTTTAGCTGAATCGGCTAAAGAAGCAGCGGGTTTTGCAAACCAGGCTGCGGAAGCTTTTTCCGCCGCGGAGACGGAATATAACGCTGCAGAAGCGCGAGCCGAGTTGGCACGGGTGGAGGAAAATAGTTTGAAAAAGCGTTTGGCCGCCCGGCAAGAAGATGTGAACGCAAGGCAGCAAAGCCAGCTGCAAAAAGCTACGGCGCAAGTACGGGAAGCGCAGGCTACGGCGGAGGATAAACGGAAAACGGCAGAAGCGGCTACCGCTGAGGCGCAACAATGTAGTAATGATTTGGCAGCGGCCAAACAGAAACGCGACGAAGCGCTGCAAGATGAAGAATTCAGCATAAATCGCTTGACAACGGAAACGGAAGGGCAAATTGCCTCTGCCAAGGATCGCTTAAAGCAGGCAGAGGATGCTTTTACCTGCGCAATTGGCGAGGAAGAAAAAACGAAAACCGCTGCAGAACAAAGTGAACGGCAGTTGCAGAAGCTAACGGAAGATTTGGCGAAAGCAAAGGAAGATGCGGCGGCCGCCGTTGCGGATGAAAAGCGTTTGCAGCAAACTTTGGCTCAAGAAATGACCGAGTTGCAGCAGAATTGTCAGGCATCGATTAAAAACGCCAAAGCGGAAACAGATCGAATTGTGGAATTGGGCGTTGAAAAAAGACGTTTGCTGCAAAGCTGCGAAATCTTGCTGAGTCAGGCGGAAGCGGCCTTAATTCGAGCGGAAGAGGCAGCCGCTAGCGCCGCTTTAGCGGAAAAAGACGTTGCAGAACAACTAGAA
>CASEQE010000012.1 GCA_949289995.1 uncultured Peptococcaceae bacterium | reverse complement strand
CGCTGTTGCGCACGGTTTTTTTGCCCCCCGGTTCCCCGGGAATTGGCGTGGTTCAGGAAATCAAAGCCGATATCGGAACCTATAAGGTTAACTGTGAGCAGGGCATAATATATTGCGCCGGCGAAGCCGACTTGCTGATCGACTATATCTCTTATGCTGAAGATATAGAACACGAAGATGTGGATGCTGGGGAAGATGGCGGCAAACAATGGCAGGCTTTACTTACCCTGCCCTTTGAAATTCAGGAAGCCGGCGTATTCGCCGATGGTAATCCTAAAGTGACGGTCAATGCTCTCAACTGGTTTTTGGTTGGGGAACGGGCCGTGGAAATGGAAATGGAATTGAAAATCGCCGATTCCGTCGCGCCAACTCATGGGGAAAGCTATGTGGATTCTCGAAGCGAATCGATGGATGAGCCGGAGATGATTACGTCGCCAGCGGCGGAACACAAGGGTTTTGTCGAAGAACGATTCACCAAACCGCCGTTATGGACGATGGTTACCATCGACCAGCAAGCAATCAAACCGCTTCATGGTTCTATGGGGAAAAAACAAGTGCAAAAAGAGGGGTGGCAAATGGTGGATATCAAGCAATCGCCGCAAACAGCGGCGGATTATAACCGGCAAGAACGGCAGACGGCGGAAGATACGCATGACGCCGTTTCCATGACTGACGCGCAAGTTGCAGGTATGGTGGAAAGGCCGGCGGCGGAAATGGTATCGCAAGAGAAAAGTTTGCAGGCGGATACGGTGGCGGCGGCAACGGTATCCGCCGATGAAGAAAAGCGACAAACGGTTGTAGACGTACAATCATCCGCCGTTGATGGCGTTTTATACGAAAGACATGAAAAAAAAGAGGCTACGGCGCCGGTTGTGACGCAAGATATAGCCCGGACGGAAGAAAAAATAGAGGTAACTTCTCAAGAACCCAGCATTAAAATTTCTTTTGGCGTGAATAGAGAAGAGCCTTCTATTATCACAGTCAAGGACAACGATGGCGAGGAAGCGACGGTTGCAGATACTGGCGAAGATAGCGTCGGCAAAGTTAGCGAAGCGGTAGCGGCAGATGTGGTAAAAGATACGGAAGAACAAACGATGCCGGTTGCTGGCAATACCGCAAAGATAATGGATACGGAGGATAAAAATGCTTCGGCAGGAAGTGTAATCGCCGGTATGGCGGAAACGGTAAGCGATAAGGTGAATACGGTAGCGGATACTTTAGAAAATGTGGTGGCCGAGGCGGCTACTGTGGCCGGTATAGTAGAAAAAATGGCCGATGCCGCTTCTACTTTGGATAAATTGGAACATCGCGCCGGTCCGGAAGCAGCTGTGGCTGCGGCGGCGGTAGTTGCGGCTTCGGAGTTGTTGCCTAAGCTTTTCGGCGGCGATAAAGAAAGCGCTGCCGAGCAGACGGCGATAGAGATTTCGGAGGAGGTTCAAGAAGTTGCGGCTGCTAAGGATGCCATGGAAACTTTGGCTAGGGGCATTGAAACGTTGCCTGCGGAGAACGTTGTGGAGTCGGGTAATCCGGCGCCGCTGGCAGAAAATAGGAAACGTCGCCGGGCTATGGGATTGCCAAATTTAACGGTAGAGAAAGCGGAAGCGGCCAATAACGGCTACGCAATCTCTATAAAAAAGTAATCGTCAAGCCGTTTAAATTAAAGAGTTTGAAGCAAACTAGAAGCAAAAGCCTATGCTTCTGGTTTGCTTTTTTATTTTGGTTTTATATGAATTATATGAAAAGGGATGATGTAATGAACGACTGGTTATTTTTAGGGTTAGCTGCGGCGGCGGGCATAGCCATGGCCGTTCAAGGTTCTTTGAACGGCGCTTTAGGCAAAGTTGTTGGCGTTTTGGAAGGCAATTTTTTGGTACACGCGATCGGCCTGTTCGTCGTGGCGGCTTTGTTGTTTGTATGCGGTTTGGGAAAAGGAGATCTAAGCAAAGTTAGCGAAGCGCCTTGGTATTTGTATTTGGGGGGCGTAATGAACGTGCTGATTATTTTTGGCGTTATGGCCGCTATTGCTAAAACGGGGGCGGGAAACGCCACTACCGCCATTATTACCGGTCAATTGGCTATGGCTATGCTGATCGATTGTTTTGGATGGTTCGGTTTACAGCAGGCTCCTTTTACCTGGTCTCGGGGAGCGGGATTGCTTTTAATGGGTGTGGCTGCCAAATTGCTGTTAACCTAAAAGCCTCAAAAATTTAAAAAAATTTTTTAAAAAAAATAAATATTTTTCTTGACTTTTTGACAACTTTTTCGTACAATAAAAAAGCAGCGTTCACGGCGGTGTAGCTCAGAGGTTTAGAGCACTCGGCTCATACCCGGGGTGTCGTTGGTTCAATTCCAACCACCGCTACCAATTTGGCGCGTTGGAGAAGTGGCTTAACTCACCAGCCTTTCACGCTGGCATTCATGGGTTCGAATCCCGTACGCGTCACCAGAAAGGGTCGATATAGATTATATCTATATCGACCCTTTTTTTGTTCAAATTACCGTAGGCCTAATCCTTTGTCTAGCGGATACGGTGCTTATAGCGATTCAATGAAGAATTGATATTCCGAATAGGCTGGCTGCCATTTTCGACAAGGCAAAATAGGCTGTTCGGGCAGACGGTTGTTAATCCGCCTATGCTGCATATTTGATCTTTCCTTACCGCCAACGCAATATTTATGTTGATTGCTCCAGTCCAAAAGACTGCCAGTCTTTTTTTGTTGAAGCAAAATTCATTAACATTTATGATAAAAAAATGTTGTAATTTTGACGAAATAGGAGTATCCTATTTTTGGTTCAGTTGCTGAATTCATACATCATGATCATAAATACAGGGGAGCTTGCGTAAGCAGGCTGAGAGGAAGCGATATGCTTCGACCCTTTTACCTGATGCGGATAATGCCGCCGTAGGAAGTCATAAGCAAGGGATTTTTTACAGGAGGCATGTTCATGCCTCCTGTTTTTTTATTTTATTTTGAAAGGAATGAAAGCGATGAAACGTTATCTTGAAAATGTAAGAAGTCGTATGCCGTTAATTCACAACATTACCAACTATGTAACGGTTAATGATTGCGCCAATATTCTCCTGGCTTGTGGGGCATCGCCAATTATGGCAGATGATCAAAACGAGGTGGAAGAAATTACCGGTATTTGCGGTGGTTTGAATATTAATATTGGTACTTTAAACAGCAGGACAATTGAATCTATGTTAAAAGCGGGGAAAAAGGCAAACCAGCTTGGACATCCGGTGGTACTAGATCCTGTAGGAGCAGGCGCATCTAGGCTTCGCACGGAGACAGCATTTCGTATAATGCAAAATATTAAATTGGATGTTGTGCGGGGTAATATTTCTGAAATCAAAGCGCTTGCCGGTTGTGCTTCTACAACGCAAGGCGTTGATGCAAATATAGCCGACAAAATTACCGAAGACAATTTGGATGAGACTGTTCGCTTTGCCAAGGCTTTTGCAGAAAAAATGGCAGTGGTTGTTGCCATTACCGGAGCAATCGATATTGTGTGCAACAGGCAAACGGTATACGTAATTCGTAACGGACATCCTATGATGGCGGCAATTACCGGAAGCGGTTGTCAACTTTCTGCGATGATAGCGGCATATATAACCGCTAATCCACAGTCAGTTTTAAAAGCTACTGCAGCTGCTGTGTGCGCCATGGGTCTTGCAGGAGAATGTGCTTTTAGCAGAATGAGCAATTTGGATGGTAATTCTTCTTACAGGAACTACATTATTGATTCGATTTACAATATGACGCCGGAACAACTGGACAAAGGAGCCAAATATGAAGTGCGATAAAAAAACTATGCTTTTATATGCCGTTACCGATAGAATGTGGACAGGTAGACAATCTTTATACGAACAGGTAGAAGATGCATTGCGCGGCGGCGTGACCTGTATACAACTTCGGGAAAAGAAACTTGCAGATAAAGATTTTTTGGAAGAAGCCGTTCAAATAAAAAAACTGTGCAAATTCTATGGAGTGCCATTTTTTATCAATGATAATGTCGGCGTTGCCATTCAATGTATTGCCGACGGCATACATATTGGACAGGAAGATATGACGGTACAGAAAGTCCGCAGTCTTGTAGGCGAAAATATGATTATTGGTGTATCCGTACATACGGTTGCAGAGGCGCTGGAAGCCCAGAAAAATGGCGCTGATTATTTAGGGGTTGGCGCTATGTTCGCCACTTCAACCAAGCAGGATGCAAACGTGTTATCTAAACAAATGCTTAGTGATATTTGTAGTGCTGTGGATATTCCCGTGGTGGCCATTGGCGGACTAAATAAAGAAAATATTGCCGAACTTGCCGGAAGCGGCGTAGATGGGGTTGCGCTTGTTAGTGCGATTTTCGCTGCGGAGCGTATAGAAGAGACATGCAGAGAGCTGTATCAAATTTCGAAAATGATGGTGCAGGCATAGATACTGCAGCAGTTCTTTTTCACATACCTGGCGCCTGGATCGTCGCCATATATTAACGGCGGATTTGAGACGCCGCCGCTATCGTATATTAAACGAAATGGAATCAAGAAGGGAGATAGGCAAATGAAAACAGCGTTGACAATTGCCGGTAGCGACTGTAGTGGAGGCGCTGGAATTCAAGGGGATATCAAAACCATGACAGTACATGGCGTTTATGCGATGAGTGCAATAACTGCACTTACGGCCCAAAACACTACCGGCGTTTCCCAAATATTGGAAGTGAGTCCGGATTTTCTTCAAGCGCAACTGGATATGATTTTTACCGATATTCGTCCGGATGCAGTAAAGATTGGTATGGTAGCCAATGCCAAGCTGATTCAGGTGATCGCTGATAGACTTACGTTTTACGCTGCTAAAAACATCGTTGTTGATCCTGTTATGGTTGCCACGTCCGGAGCGAACCTTATGCAAAATGAAGCGATTACCGCCTTGAAATCGCTGCTTTTCCCCTTGGCCACATTGATCACGCCCAATATTCCAGAAGGTGAAATATTAAGCGGATTAAGAATTCGCAATAAGGACGATATGATCCAAGCGGCATTGTATTTACAGCAGTATTACGGCTGCGCCGTGCTTATGAAAGGCGGTCATCAGACCGGCGACGCAGATGATCTTCTTTGTTTAGATGGCGAAGTTAAGTGGTTTTATGGTAAACGGATAGACAACCCGAATAGCCACGGTACAGGCTGTACGCTTTCCAGTGCGATTGCTGCAAACCTGGCTAAGGGCGATGGCATATATGACGCGATGCAAAAAGCAAAAGCGTATATTTCCGGTGCGCTTGCAGCCATGCTTGATCTGGGGAAAGGTTCCGGGCCAATGAATCATGCTTATCAAATTATAGGTTAAAAGGAGATATGGAGATGAGAGATTATACAACGCAAATGGATGCAGCCAGAAAAGGAATCGTTACGCCGCAAATGGAAATTGTTGCCAGAAAAGAACATATGACCACCGCGAACTTGATGCAATTCATGGCCCAGGGAAAAGTTGTCATATGCGCCAATAAACGTCATTCTTCGCTTAATCCGGAAGGGGTAGGCAGTATGCTTCGCACGAAAATCAATGTCAATTTGGGCGTATCCCGCGACTGTAAAGATTATAATATCGAGATGGAAAAGGTAATGCGCGCCGTTCAGCTGGGAGCTGAAGCCATTATGGATTTATCCAGTCATGGCGATACGCGACCTTTTCGTAGAAAATTAACAAATCAATGTCCGGCTATGATTGGTACGGTGCCCGTGTATGACAGCGTGATTCACTATCAGCGGGATTTGGCTACGCTTACGGCAAAAGATTTTATTGACGTTGTGCGTATGCATGCCGAAGATGGCGTAGATTTTGTTACGCTGCATTGCGGTATTACTAAGAAAACTATCGATCAAATTAAGAATTATAAACGAAAAACGAATATTGTCAGTCGAGGCGGTAGCCTGGTTTTCGCATGGATGAGTATGACAGGAGAAGAAAATCCATTTTATGAATACTTTGATGAAATCCTGGATGTTTGTGAAGAACATGATGTGACCATTTCTTTGGGGGACGCTTGCCGTCCTGGTTGTCTTGCGGATGCTACTGATGTGTGCCAAATTGAAGAGCTTGTTCGTTTAGGCGAGTTAACAAAACGCGCATGGGCGCATAATGTACAAGTGATGATTGAAGGTCCGGGGCATGTTCCGCTAAATCAAGTAGCGGCAAATATGCAGATTCAGCAAACAATTTGCATGGGAGCGCCATTTTATGTTTTGGGGCCAATCGTTACCGATATCGCTCCCGGCTATGACCATATTACCTCCGCTATTGGCGGAGCGGTTGCCGCTATGAGCGGCGCAGCATTTTTATGTTATGTTACCCCTGCCGAACATTTAGCTTTGCCAAATGTGGAGGATGTGAAACAAGGCATTATTGCCGCAAAAATTGCCGCTCATGCAGCGGATATTGCGAAAGGCGTCCCCGGAGCAAGAGATATTGATGACAGAATGGCAGAAGCAAGACGAAATCTTGATTGGGAGCAGCAGTTCGCATGCGCTCTTGATCCCGAAACAGCAAAAGCCATTCGTACCAGTAGAAAACCGGAAGATGATCATAGTGAAACATGCAGTATGTGTGGTAAATTCTGCGCCGTTCGCAGTATGAATAAGGCATTAGCCGGAGATTACATCGATATATTGTAGGTATATTTCAAGACAAAAAATCGCAAGCCATATGGCTTGCGATTTTGTCGTTTGTTTAGCGTTTATACTGGGTTGTAAGTAAAAAACGTCTTGAGTGAGCCGATTTTAAACGGCGAGGCAAGAAAACGACGGATGGCCAATGAAAAGATAGCCATTTATAACACGGTGGAAGAGGTGTATTCCACTTTAATTTCATTATCTTTGGTTCTGGTCAACTTTGCTTTATTGCCGTAGCCATCGTCGATAGACATTTTTTCCAAATCGAATTGGATAAAGAAATTGGCTACGTCGGATTCTACGAAAGCGGACCATTTTTTCTTTTTATGTTCTGTGGGATTCAAAACTTCCGATAGGGAAGGCGTTTCATTTTGGTTCATAGTTTTATCCTCCATATAAAGAATCAATATAGAAACAATCGTTCGTTATCTTTTTCGCCGTTGGTAAGGGAATTCCTGCGCGCTTTTTTCCTTCGGGCGGCAACGCATGTTTTTGCCTATGGTTATGCTGATTCCCAATCGCTAGGGTATAGCGGCGCATTGGCGGCACAACGTTTTTTTTGCTTTTGAGCGGCTATTTATTTGCCAAAACAGAGTTGATGGTATATACTAAAATGGTATGATTTATGGAAAATGGATTTGTAAAGGGGGATGTTTATGCGCAGGGAAGATAAGCAAATAAAAGATCTGTATGATATTTTGCAGGTGGTAGGGGAGTGCAAAATTTGCCGCTTGGCAATGATTTCTGAAGGGAAACCTTATTTGGTGCCATTAAATTTTGGTTTTGAATATTCTCAGGAACAATTGATTCTCTACTTCCATAGCGCTTTTGAAGGAAAAAAAATCAATGCTTTGAAAGAAAATCCCGGGGTTTGCTTCGAGATGGAAATTGACAAGGGGTTCATTCCCAGTTCCAGAGCATGTAAGAGCGGTTATGCGTATCGAAGTGTAATTGGTTTTGGCGAAGCGGAATTCATCGACCATCCGGTAGAAAAAGCGATGGCTTTAAATAAAATTACACAAAAACAATGTGGGCAACTTTTTGATTTTTCCGAGAAATCTTTGGCGTCCGTTTGCGTCTTTAAGGTAAAAGTATCCTCCTTTAGCGGTAAACAAAGCGATTATTAAATCGTCTATAGCTTGATCTTGCATATAAAGAAATATAGCGCCGTGCCTATAGGCAAACGGCGCTTTTTTTTATTGCCGAAATATCTAACGAATCCTTATGTTTTGATAAATATTTATTTTTGATCAGGGAAGAAGATAAAGTTTTTTGAACGATAAGGTCATATTGGGGAACAAATAGAAATAACCAAACATCTCATATTCAGAACCTGTGAGCAATACCAATAGTTGAGGCTTGCAGCAGAGTGCCCATATCATAATATGAATAAAGAGGGGATGACGATGAAGAAGAAATTACTCCATGTATCGCTAACGTTTTTTGTTTTATTTTGCTGCCTGATATTAAACGCTTGCGGCAACGGTGATTCCAGCAATGCGCAAGTGGATGATAGCCTGATTTTTAACGCGGAATATATCGCAATGCCCGAAGAATTGGGAAATATAAGTAATCTTTGTTATCAGAATGGGACATTATACTTTTTTAATTACGCCGTGGTTGGCGTAGATGAGCCGGAAGGTGCGCTACAACCCAGGGACGAAGGATATTATGAGGGAATGTATGACGTATATGGCTATCAGCTATGTAAAATGAACGTGGACGGCAGCGGCTATCAGGCGTTAACGGATTATCAGACTCCCGCTTTACCTGAAGGCTCCTCGGAAGGGAATATTTCGCCAAATTACTTATACGTTGATGGCGAAGGGAATCTATGGGTAAGCGAAAGCGGTTATTTATACCATATAGATGAAAACGACAATTGGATTGATGATGGTACTGTATATTTTATTCGTAAACTAGACGCCACAGGTAAAGAAATACTTTCTGTTGATTTAAGTAAGTTGACGGAAAATAATGAAAATTATTTTTATATTTCCTCTATCTGCACGGATAAGGACGGCAATCTGTACTTTGGCGACGGCAGCACGAACGTCTATGTGTATGATAGCAACGGTCAACCTTTGTTTGACGTAGCCGTTAGCGAATGGGTGAACGGTATATGCCGTCTGGCCGATGGCAGCGTAGGGGTGCTTACCTACGAAAATTCTGAGCAAGTATTGAAAAAAATAGACGTGGCGACGAAAGATTGGGGCGAAAGCGCCGCCATTCCCAGCAGCGCCTATAATATAATTAGCGGCGGCGGCGATTATGATTTCTATTATCAGGATGGATCCAATTTATATGGTTACAACTTAGCCAATCAAACAGAAAAGAAATTGATTAACTGGATCGATTCAGATATCAATAGCGATAATTTGCAAAATATTATTATTTTGGAAGATGGTCGTATCGTCTGCACCAATTATGTCTACGATTATACTGGAACCTCCGGGGAAAGCCGTCAGGAATTGATCGTTCTCACCCAGGCGGATCCGTCGACGATAGTGGAAAAAACGGATTTGACGATGGCGGTGATGTGGTTGAATTCGGATTTGCGCAATGCGGTGATTAATTTCAATAAGACCAACGACCAATACCGGATTCGTATCATCGACTATTCGGAGTATAATACCGAAGAGGATTATAACGCCGGTTTGACCAAACTCAATACGGAAATTATCAGCGGGAATGTGCCGGATATTTTGGATGTATCCAGCTTATCCATTCAGAAGTATATTTCTAAGGGGTTGTTAGAAAATTTATATACCTATCTTGAGGCCGACGAAGAGCTGAGCAAGGACTCTTTGATGCCGGGTATATTAAAAGCCATGGAAATAGACGGCGGATTGTATCAGGCATTTCCCAGCTTTAACATTACGACGTGGGTCGGCGCGACGTCGGTAGTCGGAGAAGAAATGGGCTGGACCATCGATGAATTTGCCGCCGTATGGGATCAAATGCCGGAAGGCTCCGTACCGCTGGATTATATGACGAAAAGCGACTTTTTAACTTCGGTAGGCATGTTGACCATAAACGATTATGTGGATTGGCAAACCGGCCAATGCAGTTTTGATAGTCCAGAGTTTATCAAACTATTGGAATTGGCCAATCGTTTTCCAGATACATATGATTGGGAAAGCGAAGAAGCCCAGGAAGACACGTTTTCCAAAATTCAAAGCGGCAAGGTGTTCCTTTCTGCCATTGGTTTAGCTGATTTTCAAGAATATCAGACTTACAAACAACTTTTTGGCGGCGAAATTACCTATATCGGCATTCCCTGCTCCGAGGGAAACGGCAGCGTCGCTACTGTGAACAGTGGTTTGGCTATGTCCAGCAAATGCCAACATAAAGATGGGGCTTGGCAATTTATTCGTACGCTGTTTACGGAAGATTATCAAAAACAATACGTATGGTGGGGTTACCCCAGTAATAAAAATGTGTTTGAAGAGAAAAAAGCCGAGGCGATGAAGGTGGAAACCACCGTGGATGAAAACGGCAACGTGGTACCTGTGCCTCTTGGCGGCGTTGGCTATGGAAACGGTATGTCGTTTGAAATTTATCCGATGACGGAAGAAGATGCAGAACAATTGATGGCGGTGATCAACGGCGTGGATAGCGTAGTGAATTATGATCAAAGCATGATGGATATTATTTCGGAAGAAGCGGCGCCCTTTTTTGCCGGACAAAAAAACGCGCAGGAAACGGCTGCCATTATTCAAAGCCGGGTTAATATTTATGTAAACGAACAGAGATAGGCATATAAAGGTATAAAAACGGCGCCGGCTGCCGCAAAGCCCGGCGCCGTTTTGCTAAAAGGCAGGTGGTAGTAAAAGTGAAACTTCCCGCGATGAAATTGCCAACAGGCAAAGCGCCGCTAAACCAACTAAAAAAACTGTGGCGAATGGATTCGTATAAAAAAGACGAATGGATTAGCAGATTGTTTCTATGGCCCAGTTTGATAGGGGTGGCGATATTTTTCGTCCTGCCTTTTATCGTCATCTGTTATTATTCGCTGATTAATAATCCCAATCAGCACGACTTTGTGTTTTTGGACAACTTTATACAATTGATACATAACTCGGCTTTTCGTACCGCCGCTTATAACACGGCCCGTTTTTCCGCAGTGGCCGTACCCTTGGCCGTGATATTGGCTTTGGGTTTGGCGGTGATATTGGAATGTCGTATCCCATTAAAAAGCCAGTTCCGTACTTTTTTCCTTAGCCCGATGATGGTACCAGTGGCATCTATCGTCTTGATTTGGCAAGTATTGTTTAATTATAATGGGGCTATCAATGATTTTTTGGCTATATTTGGCGTAGAGAAAATCGATTGGTTTAAATCACAATATGATCAAGTGGCGGTCATTCTCTTATTTTTGTGGAAGAACTTGGGCTATAATATGATTTTGTTTATGGCTGCTTTGAGTAACATTCCGCGGGATTTGTTGGAAATGGCGGACATTGAAGGAGCCGACCCCTGGTTTAAATTCGTCCATATTAAGCTACACTTCCTTTCGCCGACGATTTTATTCGTCACGATTCTATCTTTAATCAATTCCTTTAAAGTGTTCCGCGAAATTTATTTGCTAACCGGCGACTATCCCTACGAGGGCGTATACTTGTTGCAGCATTTTATGAATAACGCTTTTGCTTCTTTGGATTATCAAAGGTTGTCGGCTGCAGCGGTGCTTATGGCTATCGCGATGGTGATTATTATCGCTATCCTGTTCTTTATCGAAGATCGTTTTGGGAAGGATGTGGAAGGATGATCAAAAAACGTTATTTGTCCCGCGGCATGTTAACGTTGATCGCCGCCATTTTCGCCTTAGCTTTCTTAATGCCGACGGTGTTGACGATTACCAATTCCTTTATGTCGCAAACGGAATTATCCGCCAATTACGGGGCGATTTTTTCCAGTTTGAATGATTCCAGCAGTTATGTTTCCGAGCGAGTGAATCTAAAGTTTATACCGGATGAAGTTACTTTTAGCCAGTATTTTACGGTATTGCTGCAAAGTCCGGATTATTTGCTTAAATTTTGGAACTCGGTGATCCTGGTTGTACCTATCGTCGTGCTTCAAGTCGGCATTGCGGCTTTAGCTGCTTATAGCTTTTTCCGCTACCAGGGAAAATTTCGAACTTTTGTTTTCTTCTTTTATGTTATTTTAATGTTAATGCCTTATCAGGTGATGTTGGTTCCCAATTATTTGGTGGCGAAATGGACCGGTTTGTTGGATAGCCGTTGGTCGATCATTTTACCCGGCTGTTTTGCACCGTTTTCGGTATTTTTGTTGACGAAATTTATGAAGCGCATACCGGTGGCTTTGATTGAGGCGGCAAAGCTGGACGGCGCCAGTGAATGGCGTATATTTACCAAAGTATGTTTGCCCCAATGCCGTAGCGCGCTTTATTCCATAGCGATTTTGGTGTTCATAGATTATTGGAATATGGTGGAGCAACCCCTTGTCTTGCTTTCCGATACCAGCAAATATCCTTTGTCCGTGTATCTTTCCACCATTAACGCGGGAGAGGTAGGCTTGGCTTTTGCGGTGGCGACCATATATATGATACCGTCCTTATTGTTATTCCTCCACGGCGAGGAATATTTGGTGGAAGGCATTACCCACTCCGGCTCGGTGAAGGGCTGAAATATGAATATACCGTCCCAAGGAGGAAGCTGACATGGCGGAAGAAAAAAAATTGCACAGAGGCTGGGTCAAAAACGCGGCGATTGTTTTTTTATTGATAATGTTGCTGCTAACCTTTTTTTCCAATAGTATACTAAACCGTTCTTTGCCGGAGGTGGCGGTACAATATGCCCAATCTGGAACCATTAACGCTAAAATTCGCGGTACAGGTACGGTGACCGCCAATCAAACCTACGACGTGAAGCTGAGCCAAAGTCGCAAAATTGAGGCGGTAGCGATTAAAGTAGGGGATACGGTAGAATTTGGCGATGTGTTGTTTGTATTGGGAGATGCGGAAAGCGAAGAATTAAAACAAGCCCAAGATGCCTTAGATGAGTTAAATTTACAATATCGCAAAGCTTTAATTGACGCCGGCGGCTCCGATTATGCCAAAGAAAACTATGCTATTCAGTCGGCGGAAAAGGACTTGGCCAATGCGAAAGCAGAACGGGATAAAAA
This sequence comes from uncultured Peptococcaceae bacterium, assembly GCA_949289995.1. Lineage (GTDB taxonomy): Bacteria > Bacillota > Dehalobacteriia > UBA4068 > UBA4068 > JAILCQ01. The sequence goes on along the minus strand of CASEQE010000012.1, from coordinate 15,583 downwards.
CTATATTACCGATGCAGAAGTGCAACAAGCGGAAGCTCGTGTGGATACGGCGAAAGCCGAAGTGGACGATTTGACCCGCCAAGTTAGCGATTTGACCAATGAATTAGCTTCCTTGGAAGGCGGCGCTACAGATAGCCAAATTATTGCCGCTCAGCGGGCCTTAGAGGATAAAGAAAACGAATTATCAGCAGCCCGGGATGAATACGATAAAGTGGAATTGGTACATAAATCCGCTTATTCCTCGCTAAAGGTCTATGCTTCCAATCAATTTGGCGGCTCCCAAGATTATCAATTGGCTGCCGCAGCAGAAAAGCTGACTGCCTTAGTAGAGGATTTGAAACAACGGCTCAACGATTTATCGTTGATTGAGGATCCCAGCGAAGCGGAAAAAGAGGAAATGGCAAATTTAGCCAACCAAATTAATGAGGATAATGCAATGATCGCGGCGTATACCGCATATTCGGAGATCCAAAGCCGTATTGACGCTTTAGAATTGGAAGTTTCCCGTCTGGATGACGATTATGAAGAATTGTTGGACGGCGATACTAGTTCGGAATACGAACGGGTAAAGAAAAAGTTGACAAACGCCCAAAGCGCTTTGCGTGAAGCGGAAAATATTCATACGAAGGCGACGGAATATCTGACCGAATTAACCGATAAGCAAACCGCTTATCGCGCAGCTTTGACCGAGGTGGCGCAAGCGCAAAAAACTTTGGATGATTTAACGATGGAGCTGGCGGAAACGAAAAAGAACGATGGCAAGACTTCCGCCAAAGAACAGCTGGATTTGCAAAACATGCTGAATAATATTAACAAGAAAAAACAGGAGATTGCCGATTTACAAGAGGATTCCGTAGGATCGACCGTCACCGCTCCCATGGCGGGCATTGTCAAAGCCGTAAACGTTACCGCCGGTTCTACCAGCGAATACGAGCAACCATTGGCCGTGATAGAGGCTCCGGACAACGGTTATTCCATCAGTTTCCCGGTTACGACTGAGCAGAGTAAGAAAGTTAAGATTGGCGATCAAGGCGAAATCGTCAATAATTATTGGGGGTCGGCAATTCAAGCGACCTTAACGCAAATCAAAAGCGATCCGGAAAATCCGGGTACCAATAAACTTTTGGTTTTCTCTTTACGCGGCGAAGATATCGAAAGCGGCGGACAATATACCATCAGCGTGGGACAAAAAAGCGCCACCTATGACGTAATTGTGCCCAATAGCGCTTTGCGCTCCGATAGCAACGGCGATTTTGTTTTGACTGTAACCGCTAAAAACAGTCCTTTGGGCAACCGGTATGTAGCCACCCGGGTGGATGTACAGGTGTTGGCTAAAGACGATACCAATGCTGCTGTTAGCGGCGGATTGATGGGATATGAATATATTATCACCACATCCAGCATGCCCCTGGAACCGGGAATGCGGGTGCGTTTGGTAGAAAATTAAGAAAGCGGGTTTTAGCTTGGCCAAAATCAGCATCAATCGCAATTTGTTCAAAAATATATTTCACTCTAAAAAACAGGCGGCAAACGGTAAGAGAAAACGTTCCTGGAATTTAAAGAATGTCAAACGTCTTTACCTTTGGCTTGCGGCGATTAATCTGTGTTGTTTGGCGCTGATGGCGGTATGCCTTGGCCGCTATTCCGTTTACGACGATCTTTTGCCCAGCCAACAAGCCGCTCAGCGCTGGCAAGGGGATAGCGAGCAAAGGTTTGCGCAGGTTTCCCTGTTTTTCCCCAGCGGCGGCGGGCCATCGGAAAACGATATAGCCGCTTTCCGTCAAACGTTGGACAATAAATTGTTGGAGGCTTCGTTAACGGCGCCGGAAAACGGCGCCTTGTGGACGGACGCCTATTCGGCAACGGGCAAATTAAACGTGGCCAGCGATAAAGCAACGGCTAACGCGATTGCCATTGGCGTTGCCGGCGATTATTTCTTGTTCCATCCGTTGCAATTGCGGCATGGTAGCTATATTTGGGGCGACGATTTGATGAAAGACCGGGTGATAATTGATGAAGAATTGGCCTGGCGTCTATTTGGCGGCGTAGAGGTGGCGGGATTGACTCTAACGATAGATGGCAACCCCTATTGGATTGCCGGCGTCGTATCCCGGGAAAAAGATGCTTTAAGCCGCTTGGCCATGGATGAAGAACAACCGTATATTTTTGTGGATTATTCGGTTTTGGCGGCAAAAGAGACCGGCATTGGTTGCTATGAATTGGTTGCTCCCGATCCGGTGGGCGGCTTTGCTTTATCCATAGTCGAAGAGGGCTTTTCTGCCGTCAACGGCGTGCCGGTGGAAAATAGTTCGCGCTATACGTTAGGCAATATCTGGCGCATGTTTACCGATTGGCAAAGTTTATTGATGAATAAAGATGGAGTCGCATTGCCATATTGGGAAAACGCCGCACGTCTATGCGCCGCCTATCGATTGATTTATTTTTTATGTATCCTCTTGTTAGCGATATTCCCGGCGGTTTGTATCTTGGTGATTTTGATTAAACAGTATATTAAGCTGATCCGCCGGTACCAAAAATGGCGTGCAGCGCGTCGGGAATATGATTGCTGGGAATAGGATGAAGGAGAGACAGAATGGCCAAAATTTGCTTAAAGAACGTTAGCAAAATATTTGACGGCGAAGTGAAGGCGGTTAGCGACTTTAGTATTGATATCGCCGATAAGGAATTCGTGGTCTTGGTCGGCCCCTCTGGTTGTGGCAAATCCACCGTGTTACGGATGATAGCCGGTTTGGAAGAGGTGAGCGCCGGGGAATTATATATCGGCGATCGTTTGGTCAACGGCTTACCGCCAAAGGAAAGGGATATCGCCATGGTTTTTCAAAACTATGCTTTGTATCCCCATATGACCGTGTACAAAAATATGTCTTTTGGCCTGGAAAACCGCAAAGTTCCTAAGGAAGAAATTGATCGAAAAGTACACGAAGTGGCAAAACTTTTAGATATTGAAGATTTGCTCAAGCGTAAACCCAAAGCTATGTCCGGCGGCCAAAGACAGCGGGTGGCGCTGGGCAGAGCTATGGTACGCGATCCCGCCGTATTTCTTTTAGATGAGCCGCTATCGAACTTAGATGCGAAATTACGTACTTCTATGCGTTCAGAAATTATTAAATTGCATAAGCGTAGCAATTCTACCTTTGTCTATGTAACCCATGATCAAACCGAGGCGATGACTATGGGGGATCGAATCGTCGTGATGCGCAATGGAATCGTCCAGCAGATTGATACGCCGCAAAATTTATATCAATATCCATGTAATAAATTTGTGGCCAGTTTTATCGGTACGCCGCAGATGAATTTTTTACCGGTTGTTTTATCCAAAGATTCCTATGGTTATTATTTGGTATTAGAGGACGTAGGTATACGTATTCATAAACCGGACACGGTTTTGGCCCCCTATTTGAATCGCCAGATTATTTTGGGCATTCGCCCCGATGGGATTAAGCCGGATCCGCAAGGCGTAATTCAAGCTAAAGTGGAAGTGGCGGAACCCCTGGGTGGGGAAACCTATTTGAATCTTGATTGTTATGGTGAAAAAATTGTGGTGAAAGTAAACGGCTTGGCGCAGTATGAGATAGAGCAAAAAGTTGCTTTGACCTTTGATACCACGCATATTCATTTGTTTGAAACGGAAACGGAAACGGTAATTTGTCATTAATTTGACGCCTTATGCTCGATAAGGCCATCACGGCTGGTGTTTTTTTCCGGTTTTGCTTTGTATTCGTATGCGTTTTGTGGCGGCAAAAGCGGCAGTCCTAATCGCCCATCCTTCTAAAAAGGGCGATAGAGGATTTGCAGCGACGGAATTTTCTGTTTTGCGCTCTGTTTATCGATTGGTATAAGCGTAAGTTTAGATAAAAAGAAACCCAGCTATAGAATATAGCTGGGTTTTTGGTGGGCGCGGCGGGTTTCGAACCTGCGACCTCTTGAATGTGAGTCAAGCGCTCTCCCCCTGAGCTACGCGCCCAACAAATAAATTTTATCTCAAAACAAACGGTTTGTCAATTATAAATTTTCGGCTACCCCGTCATTCCTAGTTTTTATTTGCGTAAAGGCGGTAAGGGGCGCTACACTGATGTGGAGCAGCCATTGGTAATACGCCTGGCGGCCGTCAAATAGAGGTAACCATTTCCCAGGAATTTTAAGCAAAGTATTGAATATTCATAACCGTTCATGTATACTAAATTGGACTGGCTTCGATAAAATCGAGTTATGTCGTTACTAGAATAGAAAAGAGGATGATGCATGATGAAAAAATTGTTGTTGGTTGCCGTTTTGGTTTTGCTTGCTTTTTCGTTAATTGCTTGCGCCAATACGGCGGAGGAAGGCGAAACGGTTACTTTGGTAATGGCGACCAATGCGGAATTCCCGCCTTTTGAGATGATTGGTGACGATGGTGAACCGACCGGTTTCGATGTAGATTTGTTTTATGCGATTTGCGATCAACTTGGCTGTGAAGGCCGTGTAGAAGATATGTTGTTTGATGCGGTGGTTATCGCCGTACAGGAAGGAAAAGCCGATATGGGGCTTGCCGGTCTGTCCATTGAACCGGATCGGTTGAAGGAAGTCAATTTCAGCGATAAATATTATATTGCCGGTCAGGCCATTATCGTTATGAAGGATAGCGATATTGCCGGCGTAGCCGATTTGGATGGCAAAACCATTGGCGTACAATTGGGAACGACTTCCGATACGGCTGCTACATCCGGCGAGTACGGAGATTTGGACGTACAACAATACAATAAAAACGCAGATGCTTTGCAGGATCTGATTAACGGCCGTTTGGAAGCGGTGATTATGGATAATCAAACCGCTAAAGCCTTTGTAGAAGGAAACGACAACGTAAAAATGTTGGATGAATTGCTGACGGAAGAAAGTTATGCCATTGCAATTGCCAAAGAAAATGAAGATTTGTTGCAGAAAGTAAACGAAGCTTTAGCCGTTTTGCAGGAAAATGGTACGATTGATCAATTGATGGAAAAATATGACCTTGTAACGGAAGCGGAATAAAGAGATTTTTTATGTATACAGGGAAAACGGAGCAAGGAGAACAACTTTGCTCCGTTTTCCGCAATAGATAGGAGCGACGCTTTCGAGGGGAGGGCAAATGGTGTTTGCGGAACTTTATGATAAGATTTATCTTAGCCTGATTTATGCCGATAGATGGAAGCAGTTGTTTCAAGGCTTGGGCGTAACGGCGGAAATTACTTTGGGCGCTTTGTGTGTGGGTATCGTTTTGGGCGTGTTGATTTGTTTGATGAAGATATCCGGCAACAAACCGCTGCAGTGGATTGCCGATATTTACCTGACGGTCATTCGCGGTACGCCTATGGTGGTGCAGCTGCTGATCATGTGGTATTTCGTTTTGGTTGCGATGGACAACAAAGTGTTGGCGGCGATTATTGCTTTCGGTATCAACAGCGGCGCCTATGTGGCGGAAATCATTCGCGGCGGTATTCTGGCTGTGGATTATGGTCAAACCGAAGCTGGACGTTCCTTGGGACTTAATTATGTGCAAAATATGCGTTATATCGTTTTGCCGCAGGCGTTTAAAAACGCGTTGCCGCCATTGGGAAATGAATTAATCACTTTGTTTAAGGAGACTGCTATAGTCGGCTATATTGCGCTAAAGGATTTAACCCGCGCGGCGGATACCATTCGTTCCGCAACCTATAGCCCGGTGGCTTTATTTACTGCCGCCTTGCTGTATTTGCTGGTGGTGCTGATTTTAACCAGACTATTGGCTATATTTGAGAGGAGGCTGCGGGCTAGTGATAAGCGTTGAAAACTTATGCAAAACTTTTGGCAAACTGCAGGTGCTTAACGGCGTTACCGAACATATTGAAAAAGGGGAGCAAGTGGTAATTATCGGTCCTTCTGGTTCTGGCAAAAGCACTTTCCTCCGTTGCCTAAATTTATTAGAAATACCTACTTCCGGAAAAATTTTTATTGAAGGTGAAGAAATTACCGATCCCCATCACGATATCAATCGTTTGCGGCAAAAAATGGGGATGGTTTTCCAACAATTTAATTTATTTCCCCATTATAGCGTTTTGGGAAATATTACTTTGGCTCCTATGAAACTAAAAAAAATGAAGGCTAAAGATGCAGAAGACTTGGCCATGAGCCTTTTATCCAAAGTTGGGCTTACTGCCAAAGCAAACGTATATCCGGCGCAGCTTTCCGGCGGCCAAAAGCAAAGGGTGGCCATTGCTCGCGCTTTGGCGATGGGTCCGGACATTATGCTGTTTGATGAACCTACGTCTGCTTTGGATCCGGAAATGGTAGGCGAAGTGTTAAAAGTTATGGCAGATTTGGCCAGAGATGGCATGACGATGGTATTGGTTACCCACGAAATGGCGTTTGCCAAAGAAGTGGCCCAGCGAGTATTTTTTATGGATGGCGGAAAAATTTTGGAGCAGGGAACGCCGGAAGAACTGTTTAATCATCCCCAAGAACAACGTACGAAAGATTTTTTAGAAAGAGTAAGAGATTGTAAATAACAATGGCGGGAGGTTGCTATGGATTACGCGCAAAAATCATTGGAAATGCACAGACAATGGAGAGGAAAAGTGGAGGTACATGCCAGGGCATCGGTTGATGGAAAAGAGGCTTTGTCTCTGGCGTATACCCCTGGGGTGGCCCAGCCATGTTTGGAAATACAAAAAGATATCAATTTAAGCTATGAATTGACTCGTCGCTGGAACACAGTGGCGGTGGTAACCGACGGAACAGCAGTTTTGGGTTTAGGGGATATTGGGCCTGAAGCAGGAATGCCGGTTATGGAAGGCAAGTGCGTGTTGTTTAAGGAATTTGGCGGTGTGGATGCGATTCCCCTATGTATTCGCAGCAAGGACGTTGGGGAAATCGTCAATACCATACGTTTGTTGGCCGGCAGTTTTGGCGGCGTAAATCTAGAGGATATTTCCGCCCCCCGCTGCTTTGAAATCGAAAGGCAATTAAAACAATGCTGCGATATTCCAATTTTTCATGATGATCAGCATGGAACGGCGGTGGTGGTTTTGGCAGCGTTGTTAAATGCTTTAAAACTCACCGGTAAGGATATTCGTAAAATTAAAGTGGTTACCAGCGGCGCCGGCGCTGCAGGTGTAGCGGTGATTCGTTTATTACAGGCTATGGGCTTGCAGGACGTTATTTTATGTGATCGCGAAGGCGCAATCTATCAGGGTAGACCTGGCTTAAACGGCGAAAAGGCAGCTATGGCGGAAATTTCCAATCTAAGAAAACAAAAGGGAACTTTGGCTGACGTTTTGCAGGGAGCGGATGTGTTTATCGGCGTTTCCGGGCCCGGGGTTGTTACCCAAGAAATGGTAAGTTCCATGGCGCCGCAACCGATTTTGTTCCCAATGGCCAATCCGGTTCCGGAGATTATGCCAGATCTAGCAAAAGCTGCCGGGGCAGCGGTGGTTGGCACCGGCCGTAGCGATTTTGCCAATCAAATCAATAATGTGTTGGCTTTCCCTGGTATATTCAGAGGGGCTTTGGATGTACGGGCATCAGATATTAATGATGAAATGAAAATTGCCGCAGCGCATGCGATTGCTTCACTGGTTAGCGATGCGGAATTGTCGCCGGAGTACATATTACCTGCGGCCTTTGATCAGCGGGTACGGCCGGCGGTGAGCCAAGCGGTTGCTGAAGCCGCCCGTCGCAGCGGCGTAGCTAGAATATAAGAATTTGACAATTGTTGCTTGCTATGAACATACAAAAAAACTATCCTTACTTGCAGGGATAGTTTTTTTGTTATTGTCGTTGCATATAGTTAGAGGCAACCCGGTTTAGCGATGTTTGCGTTGATCTAACAGCTGATCCAGCCATTGGGCGTTTTTTAGATCCTGTTGTTCTTTTTTCTTATTTGCTATTCGCTGGTTTTGCATTTTTAATTTTTCGGCATGATAAGCGTTTCGCCATTCCTGAAATCTTTTATTCCATGCGGCGACGATTAGAGCTTGGTCTGGCAAATAGGGCTTGATGATTTCGGCAAATTTGGCCGCCGGCATTTTCCCCGCATAGCGGTTCATCGACCATCCTGTCAGGGGAATAATCGGACCGAATTCGTCGGAATACACGCTGCGATAGCTTCCGCTAACATTTGGCGTATCTTTGCCCAAATATTGACCGGTAAAAAACTCATAAAATGAGCCGTTTTCTTCATAAAAATAAATAGCAGGCAGCTTTTTCTCCGCTGTGAATAGCCCGGCTTTTTTATAAACCAGCGGCATATGCCAACAATAGTATTGTCTTTCCATATTTACCTCCCCCAGTGTTGTTTGTTTTTTATATTGTATAAAAATTTTTCCGCAAATTGTTCTTCTTGGTATAGTCCCGTTTCCTGTAAAAACGCTTGGTAGGATATTTTATGGCGGTGTAAAGCAAAATCCTGCAAAGGGTTATAAAACAAATAATTGTCTTCTTTTTCAATAATCCGTTTAATCATAGCCACGGTATGTATATTGATCCCCGCAGCAGCAAGAAAAGGAAAGAATTGCGCTATCCAATGCTTTGGCCATATAAATGGATTGATTCCATCAAGTAAAAAATAAAAAAACATATCAAATAAACAATATATATCGCTATTCAAGCTGATTTTGGGGCGTTTATCTGCATAAAAGTATTTAGAATAGTAAAGGTTTTTTGCCAAATATGGATCATATAATAAAGGACAAGTTAAAGCATGGCCGCTATCCACGGAGAAGCCGTCTACGTCAATTAATCGTATACGGTTATTGGTATCAATGATTATATTGCGGCCATGCAAATCCCCCAAATGTATAAATGGCGGCAATTTTAATATCAGATTGGCCAATTGATTAAACCAATCTATCTTTATCTTATCGGCAATATGGGGATTGATTATCGCTTCGTCCAGGCAAACGCCACGAATGTATGGCATTACATAGCCTACGGTTATGCCCTTGTGTTCAATTAGCGCTGTGGGTAGTACCAGCTCTGGAAAATCCGCATATTCTATTGCCTGGCAAATTAACCGCAAATTGGTAAGATTTTTTGCCATTTTATCAAGAGATTGGCAACAAACCTTGGCAACGGAAGTTTCTCCAATAAGAAACAGTCGCGTATAGGCGTTTTTATTTTCCTGTTGCGAAATCTCACCCTGGATATTTGTTATTAATTCATGAAAGGTTCGTTGAATGATTGGTTGCATAAAGCCAATACTCTTTTCTTAGATATCTTGTATCATGGAAGGCATGGAGACGTCCGTCTTCAAGCGGTTTGAAGAAAAAATGATTGGGTAACGTCAAGGAAAAGTAGCGTCGTAGAAGGTTATGTACGCAGACGAAAAGTTTTGGGGGCAAAATGATAAACCAAAATACAAGCCGTGATGGAATATAGGATACAAAAAACAATACAGACACAGCCGAATAACAATAAAGGCATTTTCACCTGCATCATAAAAAAGCAAAGCAAATAGGTAATGGATAGCACCAGTCGATATGTACCGCTTTTTATTTCCGTTCCCGCGTTATAGGGTTGCAACAGATAATAAATGGTTAAATAGTGAACGGAGAAAAATAGGCTCATGCAGAGGATGGATACGAATAAAACTACATAATTCAGCGGGTTAGTCGTTCCGCCGGAAACGAATAAGAGAAGGGATAAACCTGCGCCGATTACGATGGCTGGCGCCATGTTGATTTTCATGATTTCCCCAAGGCGAATACGAAACAACTTTAGAATATTTGATGGCTGTTTGTAAAAAGAGTAGGTAAGCAAGCTGTGGTCACAGTTCATGAATAGAGCTTGGGTAAAACCGGTTCCGCGATTAATAGCATACATGATAAAAACAAAATAAGGGAGCCAGTTTAAGATTAGCAGGTTAATACTTTCTTTGATTTCCGCTGAAAAAGACATGGCCAGAAGTGCGCCGCATAGCAGACAACAGCAAACCAAGGTGATTTTTAGCGAGGCTTGCCAAAGAATCTTTTGATGTCGTTTGATGAATAATTCATTGAGATAGTCGAAACCCTTACGTTTGCTAACAAACGCCCTGTTTGTTGAAATTGCTTTTTCGCTGTTTTTCTTTGCCGCATGCTTTACGCCATCCATTTGCTGTGCCATTTGCGACAATAATTCCTGCTGTAGCTGCCGATAGGCATCGAAAGTATATATATACCGAAGAGCAAACAACCCTGCCGGTATCAAAGCGATCCACAATGGAATGGAAACAGCCAAAGGTAGAGCAATCCCCATAGCTGGCAATCCATATGCTATGAGCAACAGTAAAGCCGCTGCAAACCATATATATTTTTGCAGTTTATTCTCATTATAAATGTTACCGCTGCGATTATAATCCGTCAATACAATTGCGGTGACAATTAATTTTGCTCCGGCAATGGAAAAAGGCATTAGCAGCAGCAGCCAAAGCGAAACGTTTTGCAGACGGCCAAAAAGAATAGTAAAGGGCAAAAAGCCGATAATTAGCTTTAGCAGTGTATAAACATAGTTGCTTAACGTATAAGAACGGGCGTTCATTCGCAATAAAATCATCGCATAGTATTTATCCCTTGAGGGATTAAAAATATAAGTGTTGAGAAATGCGCCGGTAATGGTGAGCCAAAACAGAATATGTAGAAAAGACTGATCGGTTGGCAATTTTTGGTACAACAGTCCTATGCCACATACCATAGTTATAAAATACAGCGCTTTCCATAAAAATATAGTAATCAATTCCCACAAGGTAGCTAAAATATTGGCAAAAATTTTTAACCCTTTGGCTTGGTACAGGCTTTGGGGTAGGGCCTTTTTCAGCAAAGGAATTTGTTTTAATGCAAATAAAATAGCATTTACCCGGTATGCATTTTTTAAAGCGAAAGAAATGCGCAATGTTTTAAACATGATCTTCCTCCCGCAGCGCCGTTAGGATTTTCGTTTTAAAGGCATGGTTGTCCAAATTGGCTTTGTCTACCGTTTCTAATACCCCATGACTGAGCAGTACGATTTGATCACATAAATCCACGGCTAAATCCAAAATATGCGTGGAAACAATGATAATTCTGCCATCTTTAAAAGAGCGCAGCAATTGTTTGATTTCCTCCGCTACCACCACATCCAAAGAGGTAAGGGGTTCGTCTAGTAACAGTATATTGGGCTCGGCAATCAGGTTAATTAACATCTGCATTTTATTTTTCATGCCATGGGAATAATCTTTTAATAATTTATCCCGGTCTTCGGTAGCAATATGCATGCGGTCGAAGTATTCATCCAGGCTTGCAGGATGTTTAATTGATTTTTCGTTGATATCCATAAAAAATTTTAAGAATTCCCGTGCAGTTAAAAATTCCGGTACGGTAGGAGTGGAAAGCACATAGCCTATATCTTCCGGCAGCACTTCCCGGCGCACACCGTTTTCCGCCAAGTAAAAATTACCGTGGTCGGTTTTCATATCTCGGTTAATGCAATTAAACAATGTCGTTTTACCGGCGCCGTTTCGCCCCAATAGACCATAAATATGGCCTTCCTCAAATATAAAATCGATATCTTGTAGTACTTGTTTGTTCTCAAAGGATTTTTCTAAATGTTCGATAATAAATTGCATGTATTCCTCCTTAATATATAGATATTGATAGACATGGGCAATCTATTAGACTTGTCCCAAGTTTTGCTTGTGGGTATAGCGCAAATCTTTTTCGACAAGCGTAATGGTGGGACTTTCGCAATAAACAAAATGTAGTTAACGTATACGGTCCTATCCAAATCTGCCGCGATTGCTATCGTTTTGCTTGGTAGCGCACAAAAGTCAAGTTAACATATTTTATATGGATCGGCTGATAAGGGACGAAAAGTATGGGGATGGATGGCTTGTGGTATATCGCCGCCTTGGTTGGCAGAGAAAACCGGTATTGCGTGACGATAATGGATATAGGCGCCAGGGGTTGGCAAAGGAAGGCGTCGTTTGGATCGGTGTAGCGGCAAAAACATTAGTTTGATATGATAGCTAATAATTTTTCCAAATATGCCGTTGCAGCCGCAGAAAAAGCATGATATTTTTTCCAAATAATATGTATTCTAGCTTCTAATGTCGGTTCCAAAGGACGAAAAGCTAAATGTGAGGAGCCGGAAACGTTAATAATATGATCCAAACATAAGCAATAGCCCATGCCGCTTTCAACCATTAACGAACCGTTAAAGGCTAGATTATAGGTAGCGGCAATCGCTAGTTGAGAAAAAGGTATGGCCAACCATTGTCCCAAAGGGGAAGTTTCTGTGGTACGGCGAGACAGGATTAACGGTTGACCGATCAAGTCTCCCCGCGTGATATGTTTTTTGGCCGCTAAGGGGCTGTTGCTGCGCATCAATACGCCCCAAATATCTTGGTGACGAAGCGGCACGGCGTTATATTTTTTCGTATCGATCGGATCGAATACTAGGCCAAAATCAATTAAACCTTGATCCAGCCGTTGACAAACATCGTCACCATCGCCACTTACAATATGAAAATGAATATGCGGATATTGGTTTTGCAAACGATGGGCGGCTTGCAACAAAAGTCGTATACCCACTGTTTCGCCGGCCCCTATATAAACGTCCCCCGCTGGGATATGTTGCGCTTGTGATACTTCTTTTTCTGTTTTTTCGATTAAATCAAAGATTTCTTCCGCACGTTTGCATAATAATATACCTTCTGTGGTTAGGGAGACGCTATGACTATTGCGTATCAATAGACGTTGCCCCAATTCATCTTCCAAGCTACGAATTTGACGGGACAATGTAGGTTGGGTGATATGCAATAGTTCGGCGGCCCGGGTAATGTTACCGGTACGGGCCACGGTCAAAAAATATCGCAATACTCTCAATTCCATAGATATGTTTCCTCGGCATTTTGTTTCTAAATAATAGTATATAAAACTTCTCTTATGCTTACAAGGCATGACATGAAATAAAAAGAGAGTATTGGTTATTGGTGGGCAAATGGATTACAATATAGGCATACGGTGATGGACGTGACAAATGCAGGCTAAGCGAATGGATCCATAACCGCAGATATAGCGGCGATGAAATCAAGGTCGTTAAGAATTATGCTGCCGGCATATATTTGTCAATCAAGCGTTGCCGGCAAGAGGTTGGCAGATATAGCAGGCGGCTTATCGGGTAGCGATAGGAAGCAAGCGGATATAGATAGGCGGTAAATGCCGTTTATTTAGTTGACTCACGATCAAGGAGGATAGGTATGACGATAGAAAAACAAACGGCCGGTAAAGATGCTCTGGGTAAATTTGCGCCAAAATTTGCAAGCCTTAACGACAACGTGCTCTTCGGTGAAGTTTGGATCCGGGAAGATAAGTTGTCTTTGCGGGATCGTTCCTTGGTGACGGTTGTGGCCTTACTGGCGCAAGGGTTAATAGATTCTTCTTTTCAATACCATTTGCAAAATGCCAAGCAGAATGGCATTAGCCGGCAGGAAATCGCCGAAATCCTTACGCATGGAGCGTTTTATGTAGGTTGGCCCAAGGCTTGGGCTGCTTTTCGTATGGCCAAGGCGGTCTGGATGGAGGACGATGAAGTAACAGATGAAAAATCGCTGCATCAACGGCAGATGGTTTTTCCCATTGGCGCTGCCAACGATCAATTTGCCGCCTATTTTGTGGGTCAAAGCTACCTATACCCCCTTTCTACTTGCCAAGTGGGGGTGTATAATGTAACTTTTGAACCTGGATGCCGAAACAATTGGCATATTCACCAGGCCCAAAGTGGCGGCGGTCAGATGTTAATCGTTTTGGCCGGTCGGGGATACTATCAAGCGGCAGGGCAAACGGTACAAAAGTTGAATCCTGGCGATGTGGTGAACATTCCCGCCGGGGTAAAACATTGGCATGGCGCACAGCCGGATGCCTGGTTTTCCCATTTGGCGGTGGAAATTCCTGGGGAACAAAGCGGCACGCAATGGTTGGAAGCCGTTACGGATGAACAATATGATAACCTGGGATAAACCGTGATCGGCCAAGCTGGCAGGCGCCGCTGAGCGAAGAGAAAAAAGGCCAAAGCAATAAATAAGAAAAGCCCCCGCTGCATATAGATAGCAACGGGGGTGGCTTATATGGAAAGAACATTGGCAGATTATTTACGGCAAGGCATGATGATACAAAGCCGGGCGGTACGTGCCTTGGGCATTATGGTACAGGCGGCAACCAACCGGCATGATAAGGAATTGTTAGGGGCCATCCGGCGGGAAGATCGCCGACATTACTATTTTTTGGAAGGTATTTTTGAAGATATTACCGGTAGAGCCTGTCCCAACAGCCCCGTTTCCTTGAGTTTGCCAAAAAATTATCCCGATATGCTACGGACGGCAATTTGCGATAAATTGGCTGCCATTGATTTTTTTGAAGAATGGATCGACGATGTAAAGTGCTTGCGGCAAAAAGATTTGTTGGAGATCATTATTAGCGATCAAAAGGAACATGCACGTATTTTAGCGGCAATTTATGGACGTTTATAATCGCCTGATTACGGTATAATATCGCCGCAGTGAATAATTTGCACGCCTTGTTCCGTTTGTAGAACTAAAGAACCGTTGGTATCGATATCCAAAGCTACGCCGTGCAAGCATTTACCATTAGGCAAGGAGGCTTTGACCGGTTTGCCGATACTAACGGCGTATTGTAGCCATAGGCGCCGTAGGGGCTCGAAGCCTTCATGCAATAATGTTTGATAATGGGTTTCTACCTTTTCTAAGCAGGCGGCGGCCACCGAAGCGCGAGAAAAATCTTGTCCCGTTTCCGTATATAGGGAACCAGCGATATCCTGTATCTCTGCAGGAAATTGCCGATTGCTAACATTTATACCGAAACCGGAGATGAGCCAGTGACACATATCCATGCTGCAGCGCATTTCGCATTTGATGCCGCAAAGCTTTTTGCCATTTGCGCTTAGCACGTCGTTTGGCCATTTGATATAGGCTTCTATCTGCAAACTGCGCAGAGCGTCGCAGATTGCCACCGCTGTTAGCAGGGTAATGGTACCGGCCAAATAAGGGTCGAGTGGAGGACGTAGCAGAAAGGATAGAATCACAGCGGTATGGGGCTGGCAGTGCCAGACGCGGGATAGACGGCCTTGCCCGGCAGTTTGCTGATCGGTGATTAAAGCGGTATGATCCGCTGCGCCTTGTTCGGCCATTTGTCGCAGGGTAACGTTGGTGGAAAGCACCTCCGGCTCATAAAGTAGCCGCCAGGTTTGCGGTTGACTGAGCAAAGAGCGAATTTCTGCAGGATTCACCGTATTGCCGTTATCCAATAGGCGATAACCTTTGCCGGGAACCGCTTCGATTACATATCCGTACCGGCGCAAAGCTTTTATATGTTTCGCCACTGCCGACCGACTGATTTGCAGCCGGTCGCTAATGGTTTGACCGGATATTTCTTGATATTCTTTTAAAAGCTGCAGAATTGTATCGCGCATAGCAACCTCTCGTTTAGGTATGGCAGCCGTTTTGCCAAATTAGTTTTAAGCCTTCTAACGTTAGCAAATTGTCCACCACGTCAATTTTTTTACTATATTCGTTAATCAATTGCGCCAAGCCGCCGGTAGC
>CASEQE010000011.1 GCA_949289995.1 uncultured Peptococcaceae bacterium | reverse complement strand
AAAAATCGCCCCGTCCCCGCCGTACACGCCGCCGGGGACGATTAAAGCGCGAAAGGGCTTCGGTTCCACTCTCGCACTCTCCCCTGGGGTTTTGACAGTCTGAGAAATATAGGAGGTTGTTTGTATGCGCCACTTTTATTTTCGTTTGATCCTCGGCATCGTTTTTATCGGCTGTATGATTTACAGCTTCGTCACCATGAACATTCCGTTTGCTCTGCTGTATCTTTTCCTCAGCGGTATGTTATTGGCTTCCGCTTATTCTCTCCGGAAGAAAGACAAAGATCATCGGAGGTAAGCGATATGAGCGGCACGAAGCTTCTTTCCCTTAGCAATTTAAGCGTCTGGTACACTGTCAATCATCCCGTACTTTCAGGGTTTTCCCTGGATTTGGGGACAAATGAAGTTGTTGGCCTGATTGGGCTAAACGGCGCCGGAAAAACGACCTTTATCAAAACCGTTGCCGGGTTACTGCCGGGCTATCGTCTGGACAGCGCCGCATGGAACGGTCAGCCGTTCTCATTCCGCGACAAGGCGTTCAAGCGAAACCGATACATCGTCTTTGCGGAAGATCGGTCTTTTCAGTATTTCACATTCCGGGAATATCTGGCGTATGTGGCGGCGTCCTATGGCGTACCGCTACCGGACGTGTCCGGGCTGGTAAATGGCTTTCATTTTGAAGACTATACCCATGTTCTGTTGAAGGAACTGTCTACCGGCAATTGGAAAAAAGCCTATTTGATTACAGCGTTTGCCCTGCGGCCCAAGTTGCTGCTTTTGGACGAACCTGTGAACGGTCTGGATTTCCAAAGCACAGAGTTTTTGTATCAGCTTATGGGCGGATATAAGCAGCATGGAACGCTCCTGTTTTCGTCCCACATCTTAGAAAGCATTTGTCTGACCTCTGACCGCGTGCTGGTTTTGGCGCATGGCAGGATCGGACAGGCATTCACTGGCGATGAGATCGCCGCCAAAAACATCCGGGAGATGCTGGCCGATGAGGAACACCATTGAAGCGTTTTCCAAGCAGTTTTTTGGCGCAAAATATGAGGGCGCCAGAAAAAGCCTGCTGGCTGCGGTTATCCTGTTTATCGCTGTTCATGCAACGGGTTTTCAGGTGGCGATTGCGCCATTTGTGCTCTACCTGACTTCGACCTTTTTTCCCGCTGGCGTTATGTGGCAGGCGCTTACCGGGCGGCGGCACATGGAAACGATGCAGGGAATGTTTATGCTCCCCTTTGATAACCACGGTTTTGTCTTTGCCTATGTGCTGGTGCTGGGAGCGCATACTTTGATTACAAAAACGCTGCCGGTCTGGGCGCTGTTCTTCGCCGTCGCCTCATGGAGTGCGGAGGAAATTGCGATTGCGGTTTTATGCGGCTGTATGGCGTGTGCAGCGACGGCGGCGGGGTATCGGATGTGCAGGAAAAGCCATGCCGTGCTGGCGCTCCTTTGGGCTGCCTGCATTCTGAGCGCGATTTTGCTGGCGCGGCGGTGGGGAGTGGTGCTGGCTATGGCAACCATTAACTCTTTGGTTGCGATGCTGTATCTGTCTTTTGCGGACGCCTACGATTTTTGCAACACGGCCGTCGCCAAAAAGGCCGCTTGGCATACAGGCCATAGCGGGAGTATGTTTGTTTACCTCTTGCGGTATCTGCT
>CASEQE010000010.1 GCA_949289995.1 uncultured Peptococcaceae bacterium | reverse complement strand
TCTGCAGATATGAAAACCATCATTGCAGAAGCCGCATTAACGTTATGAAAGGAAAATGTAATGAATGAGATATATGTGTGGGATAACAGCCGTAAAGTAAAAAGTTCTCACAGGCTCCTTGGCAATGCCAGAGATCCGCTTAGTCAGCCACCTACGGACATCTAAAATCACTGGAGTGCAAAAAGATCAGGTACAAAAGCTCACGGCGAAAAACAAAGCGTAGAGCGCCGAAGAAGGAAAACGCCGAAAAGAATATGTTCTGTGATTTGCTCTATTGCGCCGACGGCAGAAGCAAGCTCTGGTTTCGTACCAATACCGTCAACAAGGAGATTCAGTATTTCAGCCGTTCCAATTACAAGACCGGCACAATAGCTACTTGTGAAACAAGGCACTATATCCGTGCTGATGCCATAGAACAGGTAGTAACGCTGGAATTCAGGCGGATGCCCCAGTTTTTGTCCGACGATGAAGAAGCATTTGCCGATCTGCTCGCCCAAAAACCAATAAAGGTTACGGACGGGTAGTTTAAGCAGTGATCCCACAAAAGTGTAAGAACGAGCGATTGGAACTGAAAACAGGATTTCTAAACTTCATGAGAATCTCAATTCTATCGATACTATGCAGTATAACAAGGAGTAGTTCATTTGAGCAGAAAGACTGTTTATGGAGCGCCTATACTGCGGGAACAGATCGATAAAATCACGCTCTGGGAAATAGAAGGAACAGGCAAAAACAGAAGCCAGCAGATCGTGATTCACTGCAAGTTTATCGGGATTATGGAAATTCCGGAATGCGAAGAAACCTACAAAACGGATACACGAAAGGACGTTGTGCTCAAGTATATCACCAAGTCCGCATAAAACAAAAGAGCAGGTGTCATACCTGCTCCATACATATTTTAAGAAAACCGATTGATACAAAGAAAAATCGAGTGTTCATAACTCAAACCCATTATGAACACTCGATATGGTGCCGGTGGCCGGACTTGAACCGGCACGTCCGAAGACACTTGATTTTGAGTCAAGCACGTCTGCCATTCCATCACACCGGCGTTTCATCGTACAAGAGATATTATACATAAGGTTGTGGTAAAAATCAATAGTTAAATATAAAAAATTTATGGAACCCCTGTTTAATGAAGTAAAAGAAAAAGTAAAAATTATCACAGTTTTCGTCCCGTAAAAAAAATCATCTTGCAAATTAGAAAAATTTATGTTACAATAAGCCTTGTGTGAGAATGTGCGGTAGTGCTGGAATAGGCAGACAGGTACGTTTGAGGGGCGTATGTCGAGAGGCGTATGGGTTCAAGTCCCATCTACCGCACCATTTAGGAGCAAGCGTTTTATCGCTTGCTCCATTTTTATATATATGTGGTTACGAACTTAGAACAAAAATAAGCGATTCTAAGGGCAAGAATAATCTCTTGGGTTCGCAACTACTGCAGTAAAGAGGTAGGCGCTTCCTAAAAAACATTTCATATATCCGATCTGGATTTTATAAAACCGGCAAACGCTTTATCCATTTACCGGTAAATATATTGACAAATATGGGCAACGGTGTTATAGTTAGATGGAGATGTAGAAAGGGAGCGACGATATGTTTAGCTTGTTGTACAGCGTAAACGTAGTAGCGGTAGTCGTTAGCGTTGTAGTAGTCGTATACAACGCTATTTTGCGTTGTGCTAGACAAGAGTCGCCGCTGCATTAATCACAGCCAAGCGAAGCCCTTGCAGCATAACGCTGCAAGGGCTTTTTATTTTAGCAAGATATTTAGGAGGAGACAATGTTAATCACCGGCGCGCAAATTCTGATAGAAGAATTAATTCAACACGGGGTTGATACGATATTTGGTTATCCCGGCGGAACCATTATCGATATTTATGATCAATTGTTGCAACATCAGGATCGAATCAAGCATGTTTTAACCGCACATGAGCAAGGAGCGGTACATGCTGCCGATGGTTATGCCAGATCTTCAGGTAAGGCCGGCGTAGTTTTGGCAACCTCCGGCCCAGGAGCAACCAATTTGGTTACTGGAATTGCCGCTGCCTATATGGACTCGTCTCCACTTATTGCCATTACCGGTAACGTTGCCACATCCATGCTGGGCAAAGACAGTTTTCAAGAAATTGATATTATTGGCGTTACCCAGCAAATTGTAAAACATAGTTTTATTGTCAAAAGGGTAGAGGATTTAGCGAATATTATACATGAAGCTTTCCTAATTGCTACCTCGGAACGAAACGGCCCGGTTTTAATCGATTTTCCTAAAGATGTACAGCAAGCGGTTTTTGATTATCATCCCCGGCAAAACATCGTTGCGCCGTCAGCACCGCCACAGCCATTATTCTTAGATTATAATCCGGCAGTTACCGCGATTGCCAATAGCAAACGTCCATACATCTATTGCGGCGGCGGCGTAGTACGAGCGCTGGCCGGTCAAGAAGTGTTAGGCCTGGCGGAAAAAATTCAGGCGCCCATCGGTTTAAGCATGATGGGGTTAAGCGGCGTTCCTTCTTCGTATCCTTTATATCTTGGTATGACGGGTATGCATGGATTATATGCAGCCAATTTGCTTCAAAGTGAAGCGGATCTATTAATCGCAATCGGCGCGCGTTTTTCTGATCGAGCCACCGGTAACGTTCAGGAATTTGTCAAAAATCGTACGATTGTACATATTGATATCGACCCGGCGGAAATCAATAAAAACATTCATTCACGAATTGGTTTATGTGGCGACATCAAAGAAATTCTTCGACAATTAACCCACCGTGTGCAAGCAAAAACGAATCCACAATGGCTAGCGCGTATTGCTGATTGCCGCCAAGAGCAGAAAGCTTTGACAGCAGATCCACAAGCCTTCGACCCACAAAATATCGTTTCTCTGGTACATCAATTTTGCACCGATGATACGATTATTGCTACCGATGTGGGGCAACATCAAATGTGGGTTATGCAATACTATCCTTTTGAGCAACCTCGCACGTTAATTACCTCTGGTGGTTTGGGGGCTATGGGGTTTGGTTTAGGGGCGGCTATCGGAGCCTCCTTGGCCAACCAAAGACGCAGGACGGTTTTATTTAGCGGCGACGGTAGTTTTGGTATGAATTTAATTGAATTAACGACAGCGGTGTGCCAGAGAATCCCTCTAGTCATTATCTTATTAGATAACGGTATGTTAGGTATGGTACATCAATTGCAAGGAAGATTCTACGGCAAACGTTTTTCCCAGACATTCCTGGACCGTCCTACCGATTTTGCTCGCGTGGCGCAAGCATATGGCGCCGAAGGATATACTGTGACTAACTTATCGGAATTCCATGAGGCCTTGCGCCAAGCCTTTCAACTGGATACGCCTGTGGTAATCGATTGCAAAATTAGCCAGGATCGGGAAGCTTTGCCGATGATACCGCCCGGCAGTTCTATTAAAGAAATCATTCTCAAATAGAAAGGAGCCATAGAATGGACGAAAAATTTACAATAGGCATGATCGTCAACAATCAGGCTGGGGTGCTAAACCGGGTGGCAGGTTTGTTCGGTAAACGCTGTTACAATATTGATAGCATAACCGTAGGTGAAACGGAGAATCAACAGTATTCTCGTATGACGATCGTCTCCCGAGGAGACGAGTATACCCGTGAACAAGTAATTAAACAACTGAGTAAACTATACGACGTCAAAAAGGTTTGTTTATTGCCGGAAGAAAATGCTATTTCTAGGGAACATCTTTTAATTAAAATGCATATACCGGCGGAAATGAAGGCGAAAGCCACGGAAATGATCAACTCTTTTGGTGGAAAGATTCTTGATTTTTGGGATGATTGCGTAACTGTGGAAATTACCGATAGTTCGCAGATGATTGATGAATTTATCCATTTATCTGCCAGAATCGGTATTTTGGAAATCTGTCGCTCCGGTTGTATCGCCATGGTGCAAGGAAAAGATAGCCCTTTAACGGTAGAGGATTTATAGGAAAAAATTGGTAATTGGTAATTGGTAATTCATATTATAAACAGAAAGGAAGTAATCACATGACAAAAATGTATTATGATCAGGACTGCAATCCGGAACTTCTCAAGGGAAAAACCATTGCGATTATCGGCTATGGTAGCCAAGGACATGCTCATGCTTTGAACCTGAAGGACAGCGGCCATTCGGTTATTATCGGTTTATATCCTGGCTCTAAATCTGCAGCAAAAGCAAAAGAAGCCGGTTTCGACGTATATGATACCGATGAAGCGGTGAAAAAAGCCGACGTGGTGATGTTGTTGGTCAATGACGAATTACAAGCGGCATTATATAAAGAAAAAATTGCCGCTAATTTGCGTCCTGGCATGACTTTATGTTTTGCCCATGGTTTTAACATCCATTATAATCTCATTATTCCTCCCGCCGATGTTGACGTAATTATGATCGCCCCGAAAGGGCCCGGACACCGGGTACGTTCCGCCTATACGGAAGGCCAAGGCGTGCCGGATTTAATCGCTGTATATCAAGATCATAGCGGCCATGCTAAAGAGACGGCTCTGGCTTACGCTCGGGGTATCGGCGGCGGGCGTGCGGGAATTTTGGAAACTACTTTCCAAGAGGAAACGGAAACGGATCTGTTCGGCGAACAAGCCGTAATATGCGGCGGTGTGGCCGCCTTAATGAAAGCAGGCTTTGAAACTTTAGTAGAAGCCGGCTATCAACCGGAAAGCGCCTATTTTGAATGCATACATGAAATGAAATTAATCGTTGATTTGATTTATGCCGGTGGTCTTTCGATGATGCGCTATTCCATCAGCGACACGGCGGAATATGGCGATTATGTAACAGGTCCGCGTATTATTACGGAAGAAACCAAACGGGAAATGAAAAAGGTATTAGCCGAGATCCAAAACGGCGAATTTGCAACCAAATGGATCCTAGAAAATAAAGCCGATCGTCCTTCTTTCCTAGCCAAACGGCGTATGGAAAAAGAACATTTGGCGGAAAAAGTTGGCGCCGAACTGCGGGCTAAAATGAGTTGGCAAAAATAAAAGGCAGGCAAAAGATATGAATAGTGATAAAATGAAGCTTGGGCTAGAGAAAACGCCGCAGCGCGCTCTTCTAAAAGCCGACGGCTATACCGATGAACAGATTGCTCGTCCACTTATCGGTATCGTGAATTCATTTAATGAAATCGTGCCTGGCCATATTCATCTGAACACCATTTCTCGTGCTGTCAAAGATGGCGTACTTGCTCATGGGGGAACGCCAATGGAGTTTAACACGATCGCAATTTGCGACGGTCTGGCGATGGGGCATGAGGGAATGAAATATTCCTTGGCCTCAAGAGAACTGATAGCCGATACGATAGAGTGTATGGTTAAAGCGCACTGCTTCGATGGTTTGGTGTTTATCCCCAATTGCGATAAAATTGTCCCGGGTATGTTGATGGCGGCTATGCGCTTGAATCTGCCTTCCATATTTATTTCCGGCGGCCCGATGCTTTCCTGGAATGGAAAAGACTTAAACTATGCCTATGAAGGAATCGGCGCCTACAAAGCCGGCAAAATGGATGAAGAGGCTTTAGCCGTGTGCGAAGAAGTATCTTGCCCTGGCTGCGGTTCTTGTTCCGGTATGTTTACCGCCAACTCTATGAATTGTCTGTGCGAGGCTTTGGGTTTGGCTTTGCCTGGTAATGGTACCATACCAGCCGTTTATGCCGCACGCTTGCGTTTAGCCAAAACGGCCGGAGCGCAAATTATGGAATTGGTGACAAAAGATATTCGGCCGCGGGATATCGTAACCCACGCAGCGATACATAATGCTTTAACTGTCGATATGGCTTTAGGGTGTTCCACAAATTCCGTGCTGCATCTGTTGGCTATTGCCCATGAGGCGAATGTGACTATGGATTTGCGCACGATCAATCAAATTAGCGGTAAAACGCCAAATTTATGCCGCTTGGCGCCTGCGGGAAGCGATCACGTGGAAGAATTGAATCAAGCTGGCGGCGTATACGGCGTTATGCATGAATTAGCCAAAGCTGATTTGTTGCATACGGACGTTATGACCGTAAGCGGCCAAACCTTGGGCGAAAATATTGCGAAAGCCAAAGTAACGGATCATCAGGTGATTCACGCTATCGATAATCCATATTCGCCTACCGGTGGATTAGCCGTTTTATTTGGCAATTTGGCGCCGGACGGCGCCGTTGTCAAACGCAGCGCCGTCGCCCCGGAAATGCTTTGCTATACGGGAAAAGCCCGGGTTTTTGATTGTGAAGAAGATGCGATCCAAGTGATTTACGCCGGCGGTATCCAAGCTGGTGATGTGGTTGTCATACGCTATGAAGGACCTGCCGGCGGGCCGGGCATGCGAGAGATGCTTTCCCCAACCTCAGCTATTGCTGGTATGGGATTGGATAAGGATGTCGCTTTGATTACCGACGGCCGTTTTTCCGGCGCTACCAGAGGAGCAGCCATCGGCCATATTTCTCCGGAAGCGGCGGCTGGAGGCTTAATTGCTTATGTGCAAGATGGAGATTTGATACAAATCGATATTCCCAATTATCAAATTAATCTTTTGCTAAGCGATGAAGAAATTGCCGCTCGCAAGGCGGCAGTCGATATTAAACCGCAACGCCAATTGACGGGATATCTGAAACGCTATGCGAAAATGGTCTCTTCAGCCGATAAAGGAGCTATAATCGAATAACATACAATAGAAACCGCCTCTTCCATATCCAGCGAAGCGGCGGTTTCTATACACCTATATTATACTAGAAAATTTATAGCGAAGCAGGAAAAAAGAAAGAAGAACAGAATTGCATATAAATTATATTTCATTTGAATTTGGGAGGCGTATATGGATCCCATTGCTTTTTCTATAGGTTCTCTTGACATTCGTTGGTATGGTTTAATTATCAGCATTGCATTTGCCATCGGTATTGTTTTAGCTGTACGGGAGACGCAAAGGCAAGGGCTAGATACCGACTATACCTACGGGATTCTTTTATGGATCATCCCCGCTGCCATTATTGGCGCTCGTCTATATTATGTCATATTTAGCTGGCAAATTTATGCCGACAACCCTATTAGCGCCTTGTATATTTGGGAAGGCGGCTTGGCGATTCATGGCGGCGTAATTGCCGGTATCTTGGTGGCGCTACTATATTGCCGCCGGCACAAGCTAAACTTTTTACAATGGGCTGATATTTTTATGCCTTCGCTGATTTTGGGCCAGGCAATGGGACGTTGGGGAAACTTCTTCAATACGGAAGCGTATGGACGTGAAATTGCGCCTGATTCCTTTTGGAGTTGGATTCCTATGCAAGTTTACGTTAATGGCGCC
Organism: uncultured Peptococcaceae bacterium; assembly: GCA_949289995.1. GTDB lineage: Bacteria > Bacillota > Dehalobacteriia > UBA4068 > UBA4068 > JAILCQ01. Next base: position 4,953 of record CASEQE010000010.1, on the reverse strand, counting down.
TACCACCATCCTACATTTCTTTATGAATCGATTTGGGATTTTCTGGTGTTTATCGCTCTATTATGGATGATTCGTAAACCTCATCGCCATGGCCATATTTTTGCTTGCTATTTAATTCTTTATTCCTGCGGCAGATTTTTTATCGAATCCCTACGCACGGATAGCCTCATGTTGGGGCCGTTCCGTGTCGCTATGATTGTTTCCTCCTTAGGCGTTATCCTAGGAATATTCATTTTAGATCGGATTAAAAAGAATCCCATAATTGATTTTAAACAATCAACCAAGAAACCGGTGCATTCCCAGCAAAAAAAATCCTCGCACAAATAATATAATCCGCAACCAAACGACAGTAGTATCAAATTTAAAATACAAAAGCGCAAACAGCTCGTGGTCTGTTTGCGCTTTTAATCATTTTCAGCATGTATTCAATTGCCATTAAAAACGGCGATACAAACCGATCGGTTTACCAATGATTTTTACGTCGATTGCATATATCGGCTGCATAGCGCTATTTTCAGGCTGTAAACGAATACGGTTTTCTTCTTTATAAAACGTTTTGACAGTTGCTTCATCCTCAATTAACGCGACTACAATTTCACCGTTTGTGGCAGAGGAAGTTTTTTCAACTATTAATAAATCGCCATCGCAAATCCCAACCTCAATCATACTTTCCCCATGAACGCGTAACATAAATAGCTCTTTATTACTGTGCAAATAGTCCAAAGGGGCAGGGAAGTAATCCTCAATATTTTCTGCAGCCAAGAGCGGCATACCGGCGCTAATTTGGCCAACGACAGGAATATCCACCATTTCTTTTTTTATTGGTAGAAATTCGGAAGCGCTTGGATCGGCGTTAATTTCAATCGCGCGCTTTTTTGATTTACCGCGGCTGATATATCCTTTTTTTTCTAAAGCGTTTAAGTGTGCCTGCACAGTAGACGGCGAACTTAAACCGATTGCATCGCCAATTTCTCGAACAGAAGGCGGGTATCCTTTTAATTGTATATTGCGTTTAATATATTTTAAAATTTCCGCTTGACGAGGATTAAGGTCCACAGAATCGGTCATAACCAAACCTCCAAAAGCTTTCTTTACCTTATCATACCATAGGAAAGAAATGATTGCAAACATTTGTTCTAAAACTATTGACATCGAACATATATTCGATTATAATTTTAACAGAACAAATGTTCGCAAGGATGGGGGAGAGATTATGAATTACCAAATATCTATGCAAAAACGTCAAAAAAGGCGCCGCCGCCAATTATCGTCTTTTTCTTATATCCTTTTATCTTTATTATGTTTAACGATTATGCTATTATGCGGCCCATGGAACAGCGATACGGCTGAAGCGCAAACTGCAGATAATTTTTCATCCATGAAACCGATCATGGTTCAGTCTGGCGATACCTTGTGGCAACTAGTGGCTGAACATTGTTATTATCAAGGGGATATTCGACGCGCCATATATGATGTAAAACAGATGAACGGTTTAAAAAGCGCAGATATTTACCCAGGACAAATTTTGTACATGCCTACAAAAGAATTAGAATACTTTTGATTTTTGATATCATATGAAAATACGAAAATATATTATAATAACAATGACGTTTTACCAAGAGTATCTTTTATTATTAACTAATTTAATAGCCGATTAATTTAGCAACATATTAGTTCCGATAAAATATATTATGTAAACTAAAATATTTCTAGAAGGATTCGCTTCTATATGCCGACTTAGAAGTTTACTCATTACGACTTAGAAGTTTACTCATTGCATTAAATGAACATACAAAAAGGCCTTGATCAAATTTGATCAAGGCCTTTGCGATTATTCGTCGCAGGGGCATCGTTTGCCATTACTCTTTACAGGAATGAGAGCCGCAGCTATGCGAACCGCAGTCTCCATCATGATGTTGATGATGTGTGCACTCGTGCAGTGGATCAAATTGCAATGCTCCGGCAAGCAAAGCTTCAACAGCAGAATCCGCGTTGCCGCTAGCCCCTGCATATAAAGTGATACCAGCTTCATTCAAAGCCATTTTTGCGCCGCCACCAATTCCACCGCAAATCAGTACATCTACTTTCTTGCCATACAATAAATCGGCAAGCGCACCATGACCGCTACCATTGGTATCTAGAATTTCGCTGCTTACAATTGCATTATTTTCAATATCATAGATTTTAAATTGTTCGCTGTGGCCAAAGTGTTGAAAAATTTGACCATTTTCATAGGTTACGGCAATGCGCATAAGAATTCCTCCCTATTTTGTTGTAAATACCTGCACAAACGCCACTAGATCCGATCCATTATAGCCAATTCCATTGATCTTTTAATACTTTTAGTATATTATAATTTTGGCATATGTCAATAACTTTTAATTTTTTTTTGTTGATCCATCGTCCATTTATAGCATGTATTTTTTTTCATAACTTAAACGCAAAAAACATATAGGAGCATTTTAAATATTCTTTTTCCAAATTATAAGCAATTAATTATAGAATTTTTTTATTTTTTAACATATTAAAAAATTTTTGGTTGTATAAAACTATATATTGTATAAAAAAAATTAATGCAAAAAATTTAGGAAAGCTTGACAATCCCTTAACAAACGACTAAACTACTAAATATAATTATTTTATAGTTTAATAAAAAATTTTTATGTTTACTATAACGAAGTTGCGCGCAATTTTCTCCCACCCTGCTTCTTCTTTTGGGAGGACGCTTTGCGTCACAATATGCTGAGGAGGTTCATTATGCGAATCATTACCATCAGTAGAGAATTTGGTAGCGGTGGCCGCGAGGTAGGAAAAAGATTGGCTGAAATCCTCAATTTTGCTTACTATGATAAAGAAATTATTACAGCAATTGCTCAAAAAAGCCAATTAGATGAAAAATATGTTGCTAACATTTTGGAAACTGGTAGATTACCAAGCTTTCCTATTATGTTTGGACATACTCTGTCTTATTCCGTAGTCATGCAGAAGAATACCACGGACTTATTAATTGCACAACAACAGGTTATTAAAGAATTGGCTTCATTTAAAGATTGCGTTATTGTAGGCCGTAGCGCTGATGTAATTTTGGCCTCTAAACATCCGCTAAACTTATTTATGTATGCCGACATGGAGGCCAGGGTGCGCCGCTGTTTGGAGCATGAAAAAGAGGAAAAACCCCTTACTCCCCAGGAAATGCAAAAAAGAATTAAGCAAGTGGATGCAGGTAGATCCAGACAACATAATTTATTGTCTTCAATTAAATGGGGGGCAAAAGAAGGCTATCACCTCTGCGTCAATACGACTGGTATGCAACCAAAATTCTTAGCGCCGCTGCTTGCCACATATGCTGAAAGCTGGTTTGCAAACCATCAAACAAATGAATAAATAGACGTCATGTTTGGTAAAGGTATAAAAAAATTTTTTATAGTATAATAAAAAAAATTATAAAAAACCTTTACCAAGCATTGACATTTTCAAATAATAATGATATCATAATAAATGCAGCTTACTCCGTTTTTAGGAGGGGTGTCCGAGCGGTTTAAGGTGACGGTCTTGAAAACCGTTGAGCCCGAAAGGGTTCCGTGGGTTCGAATCCCACCTCCTCCGCCATAGCTTCTTTCCTGAAAATGTAATTTGCCTGGAGAGTTGGCCGAGTCGGTCGAAGGCGCTCGCCTGCTAAGCGAGTATACGGGCCAAAACCTGTATCGAGGGTTCGAATCCCTTGCTCTCCGCCAAGCGCAGTATTAACTGTGCCAAATGCGCTCATAGCTCAGCTGGATAGAGTGTTTGGCTACGAACCAAAAGGTCGCAGGTTCGAGTCCTGCTGGGCGCACCAGTTCGTCGCAAGCGAAATATCGCTTGCGACGAACTTTTTCTTAGCTATGCGGCTAAAACCACCATGTATCGGCGATCGTCCGTTACGAGGATAGCGCTTGATTCGCAGATTAGCCCGTGCCAATCACGAAGCCTAGTATGGAAAACGCCTATTTATGCCATTCTCGCTGGATCGATCGCCGAACATTATAGTTTCAATGTGGGTAAGACATGAAACGTCAAACGTCATAGCTTTTTCATTACAAACCCATTGATTGACATATACTAAACACATATAATACACATATAATATAGAGAATTAAAAGACCGCTTTTGAAGTAGTATGTGTCAAAGAAAGGAGGCCGGCAGCTTCCCCTTCCATGCAAGAGCAAGCTTAACCGGCACAATTAACATGGCGATTCAATATCTTCAACGTCCCAATAGTTATGCCATCCCCTGCTCCTATCAAATTGCTGAAGATGGACAACCCATATTATTGGCAATTCATGGTTTTGGTAGTAGCAAATCCAGCTCTACCGTTCGTTTATTAGCCTCAGCATTAAAAAAATGCAAAAAAGGATGGATCAGTTTCGATCTACCCGCACATGGAGACAGCCCCGTAGACGGTATGGCATTACGCATGAATAATTGTCTCAACGATTTGTATACGGTAGAAGCTTATTTGGCGGATAAATATCCCCATAGCCCAATCGCTTATATGGGATCCAGTTTCGGCGCCTATATTTTGGCCTGGCATCTGGCAAAAAATCCCCGGCCCAATCGCAAAGCTGTTCTGCGCTGCGCTGCGGTAAATATGGCTCAATTAATGCTGGATGGACAAACGCCGGAACAAAAACGGCTTTTAGATAGCCAAGGCTATGTGGTGCTGGACGAGGATTATGCTCGCCCGTTAAAAATCACCGCTTCTTTTATTGAAGATCTCATACAGTATAATTTATTTGCTGCCGCCAATAACAAAATGGCGGATATACTCCTGATTCACGGCACAGCAGACCAAATCGCACCTATTGAAGATGCCAGATCTTTTGCTCAATTAATCGACGCGCCATTAATCGAAATCGAAGGGGCAAACCATACGTTTCAAGGTCCAGGGCAAATGGATCATTTAATCTCAATTGC
>CASEQE010000009.1 GCA_949289995.1 uncultured Peptococcaceae bacterium | reverse complement strand
AGTAATGGACGGTACTACGGAAGAAACGATAAAACCGTCGATATTCAGCAAACCCACGCCGTTAGCAGCCAACATATTTTGAAACAGTACATAATATTCGTCTTCCGTTTTGCCGCTTACGGTGGAAATACGCCAACTATTGAGCAGCATATCCCCATCAAACAAGCCTAAAACAATATTGGTGTTACCGCAATCGATGGTTAGCAACATGTTGCATTCCCCTTTCTTATGGTAGATTATACCAAAAAGCCGTCATCCTCGTTTTGACGCTCAAAATATTCAGGTAGCCGTAGTGGAGAAAAGGGGCCTTGATCGGTAATTACGGCGGTGATCAATTCCGGCGGCGTAATGTCAAATGCAGGATACCAGCCTTTTACGCCGGGCATAGCGGTTCTTTGCCCCATGAAATGCAGAACTTGCTCTGGGTCTCGTTCCTCGATCGTCACATCTTCAATCGTATGATGCCGTTTGTCCGGGGCGCCCGTTACATAGCAAGGCACATGAAAATAATTGGCCAGCAAGGCAATTTGAAAGGTGCCTACTTTGTTGACCACATATCCGTCCATGGTAATCGCATCGGCGGCGCAGGTGAATAAGGATATGTTTTTTTGGCGGAAGGCGAAGCCGGGCATATTATCGGTAATTACCGTTACCGAGCAGCCTTGATCGCAAGCCACGGAAGCGGTTAATCTGGCTCCCTGCAAATAGGGCCGTGTTTCCGGACAGATTAGGGAAATATCATAGCCTCTTTCATCTGCTTCCCGCAACATGGCGCCAACAATAGTTTCGGCGAAACATTGGGTCATAATGCAACCTTTTTGTGGGAAAAGATCTACCAAGTAGACGGCGGTTTGGGCGATACGGCGGTATCTGGCTTCTAGCATATCCAGAGAATAAGCGAAGATGGCTTGATCCAGCGGGCGGCCGGCTGCCAATGCTTGCCCAGCGGCGCGCAAGCAGCCTTGGGTTACCGCCTCCATACGTACGCTGGTGGTGGGACGGGCATGGCTTAACGTATATGCGGCTTGCGTTAAATATCCCAAGGGATCGGCGCTCTCACGGCATTGCCAAGCCGCCAGGGCCATGCCCATGGCGGCGGCGTAATATGGACCCGCGCTTTGGGTTACCATATCCGCAATGGCCTGGGCTACCTCTTGATATTTGTGGCAAACAACGAATTCTTTTTTTGTCGGATAGATTCGCCGGTCTAAGATGCGGACGCTGCCCGCTTCATACCAAGCAATATTTTCATAGCGTAGCAAAAAAGCTAGATTTTCATCGCCCCGGCGATATTGTTTCATGATATGCGTCTCCTTTTTAGGTGTATTCATTAATCCAGTTGGCTGCGGATAGTTGCAAATAAGGGACGTCGGTTAAAGATTTGGCCATCACGAAGGGAACGGTTTTCCCTAGCGTATCCTGAGGTAGCGGCGCCGTCAAAGGAGCTAGCCACCGGCAATGACGAAAACCGCCGTCAAACGCTAAGCGGCTACAGAGAGATAACGCAGCTTGTAGGGATTCTTGGTTCGTATAGCCGATTTCTCTTATAATCAAATCGTCGTCCTCGGGATAAGCCAAAACGTAAGCTTGTTGCGGCAAAATCCATATGACGCCTTGGTCGCATTGCAGTTCTCCCAACAACGTCCGCCAGTTGGTATCGTTGCGGATGATATACCCGCGCCAAGGGGCTGTCATGCAACGATATATGGCGGCGCATTGTTGAATCGATGGATGAACGTCGGTAGCTTTTTGCCAACCGGCGGCAGTATCTTGCCGGCACGCCGGTAACGAAATACGTCGCAGGGCATAGGCATAGCGGAAACCCAATGGACGGTAGAATTGAGGAATATCGGTATACAATAATGCTGCCGTATATCCCTGCTGTTGCAAACGGGCTAATGTATAAAGCAAAAGCCGTCTAGCGATACCCTGGCCGCGCAGGGCGGGCTCGGTAATTACGCCTACCAGATAGGCTGCTGGCCGGGGCCCCTGGGGAAAAGATATGGTATAGGGGGCGATTTGTACGCAAGCGGCCAAACGATTGCCAGTCCAAGCTACCAGCGTGCGTTCCGGCCGGTATACGTAAGAGAAGTACCAGCTATAATATGGTTCATAGCTTTCAAAATCTTTTGCCCATAATGCCATAACCGCCTGTTTATCCTGGGCGGCGGCATAGCCGATACGGATGGGCGTACGTTTATTCTCCATAATTTAATATATCGGCGCAAACCGCGCTAAGCGTCGCTTCATCATGCATGGATTGATATAACGCGGCAGCTACGTCTTTTTCATGGCTGCAGGAGGCAAAATCATCGAAAAGATTCGATAAAACGGCAATATTTTGCCAATAATCGTTTCCCGGGGCGCTTTGCGCCAAGTATGTTGGAATTTGCCAAATGAACATGGTTAATTCGCTTATTTGCGCCGTTTCTAGATCGCTTGTCCCTAAATGATTGACCAATGCAGTTAGCGTATAGGCGATTCTTTGCCCGTCGGCAATTTTCTGAGGCAGGGGCGTATTTTCCATGCCGGTCGACGCGATATCTGCGAGAACTTGGGATAGACCGGCGCATTGTTCGCAGAATTCGCCGACAATTTCTTGGCGTAATTGATTATAGCGCAGCACATGAAAAATCTGCGTACCGATTAAAAGCAAGATTAAGGTGACGATAATGGTTATATAGTCGCGCTTACCCATAATATCCTCATAACGATTATGCTGTTTGCCATCTATTGCAAGCAAAGTAAATATTTGTTTTCCAAACGATATGGATGATAACTTAGTTTAGATTTGCGCAATCCAAGGTCGCCCATATCTTCCGCACGGTTGACGTAAAGCACGTTCTGGCAATAATCTCGAGCGTACAGTTGGTTGACGATTTGATAGGAACCATGGATATTCATATTGCCTTTTTCAATATGCACCGCCCAAGTTTGGTCATCTAACCGGTCGCCGATTGTAAAACCTTCCACATGATCGTCGATCAATAAACAGGCGCCGCTTAGATTTAATTCTTGAAAATGATCCAAAGCTTCCATGATCCCCTGTTCTTCCAGGATAAGTTGTTGGTCGTTGGGATCATGACTGTAACGCCATTCCGTCTGCCTTTGTTTGCATAAGGCTACCAAATCTTGGCATAAAGGAACAAATTGATAGTTTGGATATTCTTTTTCAAAGCGGTGGATGTGATTCCGTTTGGAGTCGTAGCGTTTGCCTTTTAGATTGGCCAAATCTTCCCGCCGGTATATATAGTTGGCGCCGCTGCGATGGGCTTCCGCTTGAAAACGTCCTGGCCAGGCTTGTGCAAATAAATCCCACATATCCTGAGAAACCTCGGTCATAATAAAGGGTAGGCCGTTGGCTTGATATTGACGAATGAGCCGTTCGGTGGTTGCTAAAATACCTTGGTCGCTGGCGCAAATAGGGGGTAAAGCCATGGAACGATTGTTGTATTCGCTTTTGATGCACAGAGCATCGTTCAATATTTGCCAGGAAAAACGGTCCCAATGGCGCCAGAGAAATAAATTAGCGAAGTTATAGGTGATTAACGAATGTCTGCGTAGGGATAGAAATTGATCGAAAAGCGGTTTGTCCGCAAGGGTAATGGGTCGATATTGCATATATGGCTCCTATCGGTAGCGTATAAAATAAATAGAAAAACAAAGATGATTTACCATTCGCTATATTATACCACATTCTTACAGTAATGCAAAATCTTGATTAATTTTTTGTTTTGAATAATAGACGAATGGCAGGAAAAAGATTTTGAATTTGCCGCCTCTGTGTTATAATATCTATGGCGTTGATGCGGTAAAGAATGATTGGGAGGCGGAACATGGAATCCCTAAGAGAACTGTATCGTATTGGCAGAGGACCTTCCAGTTCCCATACCATGGGGCCGGAAAAAGCAGCCCGCATTTTCAAAGAACGTTTTCCTCATGCCCATTCCTTTCAGGCGGTGCTATATGGCTCTTTGGCGAAAACTGGACGGGGACATTTAACCGATCAGGCGATTCAAAAGGTTTTTGCTCCCAAGGATTGCGCAATCGTTTTTGATACCCATACGCCCGTAGCCCACCCGAATACCATGGATTTATTGGCGTTGACCAATGGTACGGTTTGCGGCACATGTCGTGTGGAAAGCGTGGGTGGAGGAAAAATCCTTATCCAAGGGGAAGAACGGGAAACGGCGGCAGACGTATACCCCCATCGCCGTTTTACGGAGCTTAAAGAGTATTGTCACGATAAAGCTTTGACATGTTGGCAATATGTGGAGCAAATGGAGGGGCCGGAAATATGGCTGTTTTTAGCCGATATTTGGTTGGCGATGAAAAATGAGATTTATGCCGGTTTGTCGGCGGAAGGGGAATTGGCCGGCGGCTTGCATGTATTGCGCAAAGCCCGTTTTTTATATCAACAAAAGCACATGGATGAGACCAGCGAAACCAGGGAATGTCGTATGGTTTGCGCCTACGCCTTTGCTGCGGCGGAAGAAAACGCTAGCGGCGGCCAAATTGTTACCGCGCCGACCTGCGGTTCCTGCGGCGTATTGCCATCCGTACTATTATATATGCAGGATAAACGGGGGTTTACGGATCAAGATATTTTGCGCGCTTTGGCGACGGCTGGATTGATCGGCAATATAATCAAGACCAATGCTTCCATCAGCGGGGCGGAATGTGGTTGTCAGGCGGAAATCGGCAGCGCTTGTTCCATGGCGGCGGCGGCTTTAGCCGCTTTGCACGATATGGATTGGGATCAAATTGAATATGCCGCCGAAGTAGCTTTGGAACACCATTTGGGGTTAACTTGCGATCCCGTGGCCGGATTGGTACAAATTCCTTGTATCGAACGAAATGCCGTGGCGGCTATGCGCGCTATCAACGCTTTATCATTGGCCAATTTTCTTACCTATGCACGAAAAATTTCTTTTGATACCGTGGTGAAAACCATGTATGAAACCGGTCGAGATTTGTTTAGCAAATATCGAGAAACCGGGGAAGGAGGGTTGGCTAAACATTATCAGCCAAATTGAACAAATCTACGGGAGCTAGTTTGATGAAAAAAAGAGATATACAACCTTTAAATAAAAAAAATTTGTTGATTTTTGTTTTAACCATTATTTTTTCTATTGCATATATATGGGCCGGCAGCCTATGGGCGCATCAAGAGGGCGAGCGACAGTCGGTATATAGCCAAAATACGGTAAAAGCGCAGGTTGAAACGATTGTCGCCAGCCGATCCACGGATATTCCTATCAGCTCTGATACGGTGCAAACCATCAAATACGTTTATTTCCGAGCGCAGGTCTTGAGCGGCGAAGATAAGGGAGCGGAAGTTGTCGCTTGCCAAATTGTTGATCCTACATATTATCCGGTTTTGGAAGAAGTAAGCGTCGGCGATAAAGTCTTGATTTCGCCTAATGCCGATGGCAGTTCTGATGCAGAGTGGACGATGTTGGAGTATTTGCGTAGCGACGCTTTGATCATTTTGGCGGTGATATTTGCTTTATGTTTGCTATTTTTTGGCCGCTGGAAAGGATTACACACCCTTATTGCGTTAGTATTTACCTGCTTGTCTGTATTTTCGGTTTTTGTGCCTGCCGTGCTGAACGGAGAAAACATTTATCTAGGCTCGGTGGTAACTTGCGTGTATGTTATCATTAGCACGATGTTGTTAATTAACGGAGCTTCTGCAAAAAGCTTCGCTGCCGGCGCCGGTTGCTTCGCCGGCGTGGCGGCCGCCGGTATTATCACCGTCATTATGGATAAAGTGTTACGGTTGACGGGCATGATTGATGAGGATACTTTGTATTTACAATTGCTGGATCCGAATCATCCAATCGATTTACATGGCATTGTCTTTGCCGCTATTATTATTGGCGCTATGGGCGCTATCATGGATGTGGCGATGGATCTGGCTTCCGCTTTAAACGAGTTGAAACACAATTCTCCGGATATTTCGCCCAAGGCTTTGATCGCTTCCGGCATGAATATTGGTCGGGATATTATGGGAACCATGGCCAATACCTTGGTGTTGGCTTATATTGGCAGCGATTTATGTTTGACGCTGTTGATGGCGGCCTATAACGATAATATATTGGAATTACTAAATTTAGAAATGATCGTAGTAGCGATATTGCAGGCTTTGGCCGGTAGCTTTGGCATTTTGTTGACCATACCGTTAACGTCGCTGATTTGCGTTGGCTTGTATTGCCGTAAAAAAACCGTTAAACATATCGCGAAAGTTGCGGACGGCGAATGAAAATCGATATGTTGCGGGCATTACCCTAAGGAGGTTTTATGAAAAAAGGAAAAATTGTTGCTTTATCTGTAGTTGGATTACTGTTTTTAGCAGTTATCACTTGGGGTACTTTAGTGATTAACGATTATAATCGTGTGTTTCGGGATTATAAAAAGCCGATTTTTACCCAAACCCTTGAGGAAAGCGCAGATGAAAATAGCGGAACTTATCAAGGCATGGGCTATACCATTCATTTGTCCGGCCGTTTTCGTCCTGATAGCGATCCGGAACAAGTGACGGTTATCGATGGCAAAGGCGTCGTGCTGAATCCATATCCCAATGTATTACAGGCGGAAATCTATCTGTTTGGTCGCTTGTGGCGCTCTATGGAAAGAGAGGATCCTTATGCAGGATCGCAAAACCAACAATTGCAAGACGGCGTGGTAGAGGATGTATAACGGCAGGTCGGTCAATTGTAAGATGATTACCGAAGTATAGGGATGCGTATGAATTTACGAGATTTACCCGGCGTAGATAAGACTATGCTGCAAGTGCAGCAAAAAATGGGCAGCGCTTGTAATCCGGCTTTGCTTAGCGAAGCTTGCCGGGAAGCGGTAGCTTCGTTGCGCCAGGATTTATTGCAGGGCCAGGAACAGGCATTGGATTCATCCCAGCTATTGGCGTTGGCAGTGGCAAAAGCGCAACAGATCTATAAACGAAAGACCATTCCGCCTTTGCGTAAAGTGTTAAACGCCACAGGCGTGCCTTTGCATACCAATTTAGGGCGTGCCCCTTTAGCCCAGGCTGCATTGGAGGCGATACGGGAATGCGCTTCCGGCTATTGTAATTTGGAATTGGATTTGGTCAATGGTAAACGCAGCCGGCGGGGACAAGAAATTATCGAGTTGTTATGCGATTTAAGCGGCGCAGAGGATGCTTGTGTGGTGAACAATAATGCTGCCGCCGTATTTTTAGCTTTAAACGCTTTGGCTTGCGGTGGCGAGGTAATTATTTCGCGTAGCCAGATGGTAGAAATCGGCGGTTCGTTTCGTCTTCCTGATATTATTTGCCGCAGCGGCGCTATTTTGCGCGAAGTGGGCTGTACCAATAAAACCTATGTGGAGGATTATCAGCGTCAAATTACCGAGCGTACTGCGTTGTTGTTGTGGGTACATCAAAGCAATTTCCAACAGGTAGGATTTGTGCAGTCTGTGGATTTGCAGGCGTTAAAAGCTTTGGCCGAGTCATGCGGCCTGCCTGTATTGGCCGATTTGGGCAGCGGTTGTCTATATCCGGCGGCGTCTTGGTTGGCGGATCAGGAACCTTTGCTGCGCCAGATGGTTCATACGGCGGACGTGATCACCATCAGCGGCGATAAGCTATTAGGCGGTCCTCAGGCTGGTATTATTTTGGGCAAAAAAACATGGCTGCAAACGATTCAAGAAAATCCGTTATATCGGATATTGCGTCCGGATAAGCTCGCTCTGGCGGCATTGAGCGCTACTTTACAGTTATACCGCCAGGGGCGATGTATGGAAATCCCTTTGCTGGCTATGCTGGGAGAGGATTTGTCACAGTTGCAGCAAAAGTGTACGCTTCTCCGAAAGATGTTGGCAAATTGTCGCGGTTTGACGATTGAAGAGGAACAAATTCAGACGGAGGTTGGCGGGGGTAGTCTACCGCAAGTGCGTTTGCCTGGTTATGCTCTGTCGTTAAAACATAATCGTTTTCATGCTGCCGATTTGGCCGAAGCTTTGCGTTTAGGCGAGCCGCCGGCGATCGTTTATATTCGTAAAGAACGGATTATTGTCGATCCACGGACGCTAAGCGCCCATGATATGGAGGATTTTGCCGCTTCCTTGCAGCATATTTGCGGTACTGTGGAATGAACGGTTGATTCTCGATAATTTTATGCGGCGGAAAAGCTTTCATATGGGATAAATAGGGGATTTTACCGCTTGTTTCTATATAGGATATTTTATGGGGGCGGATTTGGCCTGGTGGCTGACGCGGACTTCAAATCCGACGCGAGGCGGTACGCCCGTCTTGGGTGGGTTCGATTCCCACACGCTTCCGCCAAAAGAACCGCAGTTTTGATCATAAAGTATCAAAGCTGCGGTTCTTTTTTCGCATGCAAGGTCTGATGTTAAAAGTTTCGGGCTTTTGCGGTTTTGTTTATCGCCAGACGGAAGATCTCCATACGATTCACGACGCCTTGCGCATTTTCGAATGTTAAAACTATTCGGGAATGCGTTTGACAATTTAAAATCATTTACAGTTCTTTTGCCAACGAATGGTTTGTAACGAATGGTTTGTTATGTAAAATGCTTTTCGTTTCTCCTTAATAAGTTTCTGTCCCACTCAACCCCGAAGAGGCTGAAAAATGTTATTCTGTAACTAAGTCTATTCTATTTGTCCATACATATCCCGAATAACCTTCCGGTATGTTCTCAAGAGACTCTTTTGTATCAAATCCTTCCGACCATTTTCCGTTGCCTTCTACGACAACCACTTTCGTATTTACCGACGCCATTCTTGCAACGAATTTTTTGGGCCATCTCCATAGGAATTTTGCATATTTTATAGGAATATGAATTTCCATATTTTGAATTTCATTTGGGATATATCCTGTCCACCCTAGTAATTCATATTTTAATAAAGCCTTTTTTAGGCGTTCGGCAGATAATACTCTTATATTTGCATATTGTTCTCTTAAATAATCTAATCCTTCGTCATTACCGTAAACCGCAATTTGCTGTAGACGTTCGTCAGACATATTTTGCAAATATGTCCATAGCGCTTCTGCCGTTTTCACATCTCCATGATTCATATGAATCAATAGTTCTTTATCTGGAAAAGCATCTAATACCTCCTGCAGTTCTGGCATGACTCCAACGCCTTTACCACGAAATGGATATGTTTCTCCTCCATCGGCAGTATATCCATATCCTACATCCAATCGTTTTGGTTCCTCCATTGTCCAATCAGAAACCGATCCTTTTCCATCCGTTCTCATACTTAAATCATAATCATGAAAAATTGCCAGGTAACCATCTTTGGTTAATTGTATATCTAATTCTACGCATTGCGCGTTATAGGCAAAGGCGATTTCCATGGATTCCAATGTGTTTTCCAAATAGGGGTGTTGGGGTTCATCTATAATTGCAGCGGTGTTGGTATCCCATTCTACTTCTGAAACGTCAAAGTTTTGTGCTAAACCTCGATGTGCCAAAAAGCTATATTCACCTGAACTATCGCAAAATAGGCTTGTATTATTTATCCACATAAAAAGGAGCAAAATGGCAGTACACGGCAGAAAAATATATCTCTTTTTTATTTTCAATCTTTCTCCCTTTTGTCTAGTTATCGAAAATACAATATTTTTGAAACCGCTTTCCCAGTATGTCTTTTTTTTGCTGTAAAATCCATGGATTACCAAAAGGGCTTGCGCGCTTAATTCTGGTGATAAAACAAACCGTTTTCCATGAGGTTTACAGACGTAATACCGCCTTTGTCTTGGAAAACGGTCTGAACTATGAAGCAAACGGATGGGGGAATAGGGAAGGTGGCGGCTGTAGCGCCTGGTTTTTACTGGCAAGCGGATGAAAGCTTTATTGGATATGTTTTATAGTATAATTATGCTTGTTGCGTTTGTTGATATAATAGTTTTTGCTTAATATCCCATAACTTTTGGGATAAATCCACATAATAGTGATGGGGATATTCGAAACGTTTCACTTCATCCCATAACGTATCAATTTGCTGCTTGCAATAAGCTTGGATTTGGGATAAAGAAGGCTGTTGGTATACTTTTTTTCCATGAATAAAAATAGGAACCAACAATTCTTTTACAGTAAAATCGCTGACAGTTTTACGTTTCCAAGGAGCCAGGGGATCAAAAATTTCTAATGGTTTATTTTCATCTATGGTTTCATCATATACGCAAATCTGATCAGCAATTGCTTTGCCACTGTTTTTTTCATATAGACGATATACTTTTTTAAAGTGGGGCGTGGTAATTTTCGATACGTTTTCGGAGATTTTGATTTTGGGGATAATTTGGCCGCTTTCGTCTTCTGTAGCTACCAATTTGTAGATACAGCCAAAAACTGGTTCACTACGAGCAGTGATTAATTTTTCACCTACGCCAAAGCTGTCAATTTGTGCACCTTGTACCAATAAATCACGAATCAACCATTCATCTAATGCATTTGAAGCCACAATTTGGCAAAATGGCAGGCCGGCATCATCCAGCATTTTTCTGGCGCTACGAGACAGAAAGGCTAAATCTCCGGAGTCCAAACGTATGGCGCATTTTTTAATACCTTGTGGCAAGAGAATTTCTTTAAAAACGCGAATTGCATTGGGTACGCCGCTTTTTAGCGTATTATAGGTATCCACCAATAAAGTGGCGTTGTGGGGATAGATTTGGCAATAGGCTTTAAAAGCCTCGTATTCATTTTCAAACATCTGTACCCAGGCATGGGCCATGGTGCCGCTAGCTGGTACGCCATAGATGGCGTCGGTGAGCGTGCAAGCGGTGGCGGCGCAGCCGCCGATATATGCGGCACGCGCGCCGATAGTGGCGGCGTCCGCGCCTTGTGCCCGGCGGGAACCAAATTCCATCACCGGGCGGCCTTTTGCAGCACGCACGATACGATTGGCTTTGGTGGCGATTAAGGATTGATGATTAAACGTAAGTAAAGCATAGGTTTCAATTAATTGAGCTTGGGCAGCGGGTGCTTTGACGATTACCAACGGTTCACCGGGAAATACCGGAGTTCCTTCAGGAATCGCATAAATATCACCACTGAAATGAAAGTTGGCCAAATAATTTAAAAAATCATTAGAAAAAATATTTTTTTGTCTTAAAAAAGCAATATCTTCTTGATCAAAATGCAGATTTTCAATATATTCGATTAATTGCTGCAAACCAGCTGTGATTGCATAGCCTCCTCCATCAGGTATCTGACGAAAATATAGATCAAAGTAGGTGGTTTTTTCATGTAAATTATGGGCGTAATACCCGTTGCTCATAGTTAATTCGTAGTAATCGCATAATAAACTTAAATGATTTTTATCCATGCCGACGATCCTTCTTCCTTTTTTTTGGAGAAATAATATAGCCGCTTTCCCATACGATATAGTATAGCAGAGAAAGCGGCGGTGATCAATGCGAAAATATTCATCTATTATATGTTAAAACGAAGCTTTTTACATAACCATTTTATCGCCCATACGCAGTTTATCGGCGATCATCGCTATAAATTCCGAGTTGGTAGGTTTTCCTCTTTCGATATTGATGGTATATCCGAAATAACGATTCATCATTTCTACATTACCGCGATCCCAAGCCAATTCAATGGCGTGGCGAATTGCCCGTTCCACTCTGGAGGCGGTCGTATTGTATTTATCCGCAATCATCGGATATAATTCTTTAGTTACGGCGCCCATTAGATTGACTTCTTTCGTAACCAATAAAATGGCGTCACGCAGGTATTGATATCCTTTGACATGAGCTGGAACGCCCATTTGGTGAATGATTCGAGTGACTTCTACTTCCATATTCGCTGTTTTGCCCACGGTAATGACTTCGGCTTCATTGACATGGGTAATTTGGCGTATTCTTTTTTCCAAGGTATCTAAATCAAAAGGTTTCATCATGTAGTAAGCTGCGCCTAGTTCCATGGCCTTTTTGGTTAAGTTGGCTTGCGCAAAGGAAGTGATAAAAATGATGTGCGGCATATCGGATAAGGGATTGGAGTTTAAAGCTTCGAGGACGCCTATGCCATCCAAATGAGGCATAACCAAATCCAAGATGACCACGTCCGGATGATATTTTTCAATTAACTCTAGGCCCTTTTGTCCGTTTTCTGCATTCGCGCATACTTGATAGTTATCTAAAGAGGAGAAATATTCTTCTAATGCCGAAGCGAAGATTCTATCGTCATCGACGATTAATATTTTTATGATTTTCTCCATATGTACCCCGCTTTCAGTTATTTTTTTTGTAAGGCCTTATATTCTAAGTTTTTCGGTGTAACTATCCCAAATCCTTCCAGAATAATTCGTAGATACCCCGTTTTTATTACGACAAATATATTTAAATTTCGACTTTTCTACTCGAAAACTGTCGTTATTTTAAACTGTTTTGTGGTGAAAAAATAGTTTTCCTTTAAAAAATTCGTCGAATATGATAGATTTTGACTAATTATTGATAATAAAAATTTTGCGCAAAAAGAAAAAGCCGGAGCCAAAATGGCTCCGGCTAGCGATTACGCCGCATTCTCTAACGGTTCGGCTTTTTCCCACATCCATTGTGCAAAGCAGGCATAACCGTGCAAAGGATCGTTGACAAATACATGGCTTACTGCGCCGGCCAACTTACCGTTTTGAATAATTGGCGAACCAGACATACCCTGGATGATACCGCCAGTTTTTTCAATCAATTCATCGTCGGTAATTTCTATGACCATACCTTTGCCGCTGGACTTATAATTTGCGTTAATTTTGACAATATTAATGGTAAAGGATTCAATTTCTTCCCCGTCGATTACCGTCAATAATTCGGCGGGGCCTGTGGTGACTTCGTTTACTTGTGCCAACGGCATGGTTTGGGAATAATAAAGCGGTTGGGGCGTTTGGTATAAAATACCAAATAGGCCGTATACCGTGTTTTCTTGCACTACGCCGGTAGGCTCGGCGATGAATACGCCCATTTTTTCACCGGGGGAACCGGCTTTACCGATACGTATCCCCGAAATAGGCGCTCTACCGATAGAGCCTAAAGCATCTTCACCGCTATCTTGATCCGCATTGCTGACCTGATGTCCTAAAGCGCCGTAAACGCCGCTTTGAGGTTCATAAAAGGTTAACGTACCAATACCGGCGGTATTATCCCGCACATATAAGCCGATACGATAACATTGATTTTGGCTGCAAAAGACCGGCGTTACCCAGGCGACATCCCGTTCGCCGTTGCGGCTGTAAAGCAGCTCCAGCGGCGGATCTTCCGCCGTCCATTGGCTAATGATTTCCGTCAGTTGCTGCTGGCTGTTAATTGTTTTACCGTTGATCTCACTAATATAATCGCCCATTTGCAATCCCGCATCTACCGCAGGATTGACTTCTTGTCCGTCTGCCGTGATTACTGGCGCAAAACCCACTACGGTGACGCCCTGATTGTGCAGAAAAATACTGATGGATTGTCCGCCTACATAAACGTGAGGCATTGCGCCATCGGCGGCAACAGCTGGCATCGACCATCCGGCCAACGTCAAAGCTAACGCCAAAAACAAGGCGCAAATTTTTTCAGCGTGCAATTTGTTTATTGCGTATTTTTTCGTATACAAAGGTTTCCTCCTTTCAATTTATTTTCCGCCGCAAAATTTTTTAGGATTATGGCAAAAATTACATAACCCTCAATGGCAAAACGGCCGGCAAACGTTTTACCTGCTTTCGCCATATACCATTTTTTAATGGCGGCGGTCTTATATATCTTGCTTGTTTCGGCCGAATTTATCCTCGGCAAATAAATGCGAAGAAACCAAATACTGTTTATAAAAATATAGCAAAAATGGGACAAAACTAGCAAATTTTTGCTTTTATTTCTGTTTTTTTACGGCAGGAAAGACATGGAACGGGCAAGAATGAATCTTGGGAAAAGCGAAAGACCAGGAGGACGTTATGGATTTTCAAACGGAAAGCAAAAAATATCAAGGACGGGATTGGTTGGTGGTCGCGGTAAGCGGCGAATTGGATTTGTCCGCCGCGGATCAGTTTAAAGATAAATTGAAGGCTGCCTTAGCCAAAAGCCGTACTCGCTATCTGATGTTGGATTTTTCGCGAGTTAGCTTTATCGATAGTTCTGGGCTAGGGGTATTGATGGGCCGCTATCGGGAATTGGCTTTAACAGGCGGAAGAATAATTATTCGTCATGCCAACGATCAAGTTTACCGCTTGCTAACCGCTTCTGGATTAGACCGCCTCATCGAAGTGGAATTGCCGATTGGCGGGCATTTTGCCAAGGAGGAAAAATAATGAACGAGATGTTACATCATAAATTACCCGTTAAATCGGCGAATGTGGTCAAATTGGAGTTTTTTAGTCGCAGTGAAAACGTTTCTTTAGCTAGGCTTGTGGCTTCGGCTATGGCGGCGGAACGACAAATTAGTATCGCAGAATTGGACGAGCTGAAAGTGGCGGTTAGCGAAGCGGTTTCCAATGCCATTATTCACGGTTATCAAGGCAAAGAAGATTGTTTAATCACCATGACGCTCAAATTAACTACGCAACGTTTGTCCATATCTGTACACGATGACGGCGTGGGGATCGCTGATATTGAGCAAGCGATGAAAGCCAACTTTTCCAGCAGCGGCGAAAGGATGGGTTTAGGCTTTGCGTTTATGCGCTCGTTTATGGACGGCGTAGAGGTAACCTCCTTGCCCGGCGCCGGTACTACCGTGGTTTTACATAAGGATTTTCTATAAGTGACTGCGGTACAGGTAGTAAAAGATGCTCTTTTGCCCGAAGATAAAACCCGCGAGCTGCTACAATTGGCACAAAACGGAGATTTTTATGCAAAAGAGGCGTTGATCAAAGCGAATTTACGTCTGGTGCATAGTATTGTTCATCGCTATGCCAGTTTGGGACATGATACGGAAGATTTGTTTCAAGTCGGTTGTCTGGGATTGATCAAAGCAGTGGATAAATTCGATTTAAACTACCCGGTATGTTTTTCTACCTATGCCGTGCCTTTGATCATGGGAGAAATTCGCCGCTATATCCGGGATAATGGACCTATATCGGTTAGTAGAACGTTAAAAGAACGGGCGGCGGCGGTGGAAAAAACCCGCAAGGCGTTATATCGCAGTTTGCAACAGGAGCCCACTCTATCGCAAATTGCCGCCGCACTGGATTTGCCTTTGGAACAGGTAATCATGGCCGTACAGTCATCCCGGCCGTTAATTTCCATACATGAACCGCATCAACATCAGGATGGTTCTTCTAGCGAACTGTTGGCCCGCTTAAAGGATATGACCTTGGCGGAAGACGAGACTATTTTGGAAAAATTAGACGTGGAGCGATTATTGGCCGCTTTACCTCCTCGTTGGAGTCATATTCTGAAACGCCGCTACTATCAAGATTGGACGCAAGCCGA
The DNA here is from genome assembly GCA_949289995.1 of uncultured Peptococcaceae bacterium. Classification (GTDB taxonomy): domain Bacteria; phylum Bacillota; class Dehalobacteriia; order UBA4068; family UBA4068; genus JAILCQ01. Next base: position 54,961 of record CASEQE010000009.1, on the reverse strand, counting down.
AGTAGCGCGGGAAATGGGCGTGTCCCAGGTGCAAATATCTCGTTTGGAAAAAAAGGCTTTGCGGCAGTTACGCCAGGAAATTGCCGTCATGAACCAAGACAACCTCTAATCCTTATGCATGAACGGCGGTTTTTCTGAAAGAAAAACCGCCGTTCAATTGTATTTGTGTAACATTGAAAATGATGGTAGAGGGTATACAATGTTGAATTCCTTAGAGATATGTTGCCAAAAACTTTCAAGCTTGATATAATAAAAAAATCGGTATCGCTTGCTTGTTTGCTGGCGTTAACCATTGCGAAAGCGCCAGAGCCAAAGTGGAGGAGCTTCATATGTTCGACTTTTCTTTAAACAGATTGCTGTTTACTGTGCCAGCGATTATTATTGCCCTAACCTTTCATGAATATGCCCATGCACGAGTGGCTTATGCTTTTGGCGATTCCACAGCTAAGGAGGCGGGGCGTTTGACGCTGAATCCTCTGCGACACCTGGATATTCTGGGTACATTGCTTTTGATTGTGGCCGGCTTTGGTTGGGCAAAACCGGTTCCGGTGAATCCCTGGCTTCTGGGAGACAATCGCCGAAAAAAAATGATGGCAGTTTCCGTAGCTGGGCCTGCTATGAACCTGGTGGAAGCTTTGATTGGCGCCGGCATAATGTCGCTGATCGTTCATTTTATTTCTACATTTAATACTTTCTATTATTACGCCTTGGTTTTTTTAAGCTATTTTGTTATGATTAATGTGGTACTGGCAGTGTTTAATTTAATTCCCATCCCACCTTTGGACGGTTCAAAAATATTAGGCGGTTTGTTGCCGGAAAGCAAATTGCATGTAGAATTGACTTTAGAACGATATGGCTTTGGTATATTGGTATTATTGATGTTTTTACCGGAAATTTTGCGCCTTTTGGGTTTGCCTGCCGTGGATATATTGGGCGTTATTATTACTGTTCCAGCCAATTGGTTAATACAAGTAATTTATTCTCTGTTTGGTATATAAAATATTGCAAAAGGAGATAGCGGTATGACGGAAAGAGGAAGAATTTTAAGCGGTATGCGGCCTACCGGGCGTTTGCATTTGGGACATTACAGCGTAATTGAAAATTGGGCAAAACTTTGTCAAGATTATGACGCTTATTTTTTTACGGCAGATTGGCATGCGATTACCACCCAGTTTGATCAAACCGATAAACTGCGGGAAAATAAACGCCAAGTGGTTATCGATTATATTTCTGCCGGTTTAGATCCAAATAAATGCCATATTTTCCATCAATCCGATATTAAAGAACATGCGGAACTGCATTTGCTAATGTCTATGATTACGCCTTTATCCTGGTTGGAACGGGTGCCTACATATAAAGGACAAGTTCAGCAATTCAAAGCCCAAGGCAAGGATATCGCCACCTATGGTTTTTTGGGATATCCGTTGTTGATGTCGGCGGATATTTTGATGTATCGTCCGGCGGGCGTACCTGTGGGCGAGGATCAGCTGCCCCATTGCGAATTCACGAGAGAATTGGCGCGCCGTTTTAACAACATGTATAACGTACAGATTTTCCCGGAACCAGAAGCTATTTTGGCGAAAATAAAAGTATTGCCTGGCACGGATAACCGCAAAATGAGTAAAAGCTATAATAATTATATAAATCTTTCTTTTACTGCCGACGAGGTAAAAGAAAAAGTTTGGCAAATGATTACCGATCCGGCACGGATTCGCAAGACCGATCCAGGACATCCGGATATTTGCGCGGTATACGCCTATCATGGTTTTTATAATCAGGCGGAACAGCCGGAGATTTGCGCTGCCTGCCAGGCAGGTTCTATCGGTTGCGGTCAATGTAAAAAAATGTTAACGCAAAAAATCAACGATTTTTTGGACCCCATTCGCGAAAAACGGGCGCAATTGGAGACTATGCCAAAATTGTTGGATGATATTATCGAGGATGGAAATAATGCTGCCCGTAAACAGGCTCAGATTACTATGGAAATGGTTCGAGAGGCGATTGGCATATGACCTATCAGGTCAAAATTCAGGCCTTTGAAGGGCCGTTTGATCTGCTTTTGCATTTGATCAAAGAAAACGAAATTGATATTTACGATATACCCATCGCGCAAATTACCGCGGAATATTTGTCCTATTTGCAGGCGATGCAAGAATTGGATTTGGAAGTTACCTCAGATTTTTTGGTAATGGCTGCTACTTTATTATCCATTAAGGCGCGAATGTTATTGCCACCGGCTGCGGCTACGGAAGAAACAACAGAATATGTTGACGCCAGAGAGGAATTGGTAAAAGATATTTTGGAATATTTGCGTTTTAAAGAAGTCGCCGCTGATTTATGGCAGATCCGGCAGGAAGAAATTCTCCATTATTATCGACCCAATGAAGAAGAATTGTATGTCAATTTATTTAGCGAAGAAAACCCTGTTGCAGGTAAAACTTTATCCGATCTTACCGCGGCTTTTGCCAAAGTATTGGCTAAAGCTGCTAAAGAACAGATTTCCGCTATTAATATTCCCCGTGAGCGAATTACGGTTCAAGATAAGTTGATGGAGTTGCCTTTATTGTTACGTAAAAGACCTCAAGGAATATCCTTTTCTCAAATTTTCTCACCTACCGCCAGCCGTATAGAATTAATCGTGACTTTTTTGGCTCTTTTGGAATTGGCTCGCAATAAACAATTGATTATCGCGCAAAACCAACCGTATGAAGAAATTTATTTTTACCCGTCTTCTGCAGTATTGCAGGCAGTAGCCAATTAGCGGGAAAGGAGCGCAGACGGATGGATTTGCAAAAACTGAAACAAGGGGTGGAGTGTCTTTTGTTTGTCACGGCGGAACCCCTTTCCGTGGAAAAATTGGCGGAAATTACCGGTAATGCCAAAAATGAAGTGCAGGCGATTTTGGCTCAATTGGCCCAGGAATATGCAGATAAAGGTTTTCATTTGCGCAATGTGGCGGGAGGATGGCAATTTGCCAGTGATGCGGAGTGGGCGCCTTTCATTGAAAAATTGTATCGTCCAAAACTGCAACAATTATCCGCCGCTGCCATGGAAACTTTGGCCATTATCGCTTATCGCCAACCAATTGCCAAGGCTGATGTGGCGGCAATTCGCCAGGTGGATGCTGATGGTGTAGTGGCCAAATTATTGGAAAAACGCCTTATTAAAGAAGTGGGACGCCGGGCTGGTCCTGGACGTGCGGTTTTATATGGTACCACAGATGCTTTTTTAAGCTATTTTGGTTTGGCCTCTTTAGATGATTTGCCTAAACTGGCGGAACATCCGCAAAACAGCGGAGAAGAACTTCGCCTGACAAATGATGAACCGGAACAATTGACTTTATAGACAAGGGGAGGTTGTTTCTATGTCCCAAGCTTTATTGGTAATCGATTACAGCAATGATTTTATTGATTCTCAGGGGGCGCTGACCTGTGGCGCTGCCGGGCAAAAATTGGATGAAGCAATTTGCCGTCTAATGGAAAAAACAATAGCAGCCGGTGGTTTTGTGATTGTTTGTAATGATCGACATGAAGAAGCCGATTTATATCATCCGGAACGGGCATTGTTTCCGGCTCATAACATAGCAGGTACATGGGGAGAAAAAATTTACGGGCATACTGGCGAATGGATTGAAAAATTGCAGAAGGCCTATCCGCAACAGGTGATTTATCTGCCAAAGGTCTGGTATTCGGCTTTTCAGGATACGCCGTTAGACGGAATGTTGCGGCAACGAGGCGTGGATGAACTAACGGTATGCGGCGTTTGCACAGATATTTGTGTTTTGCATACAGTAACGGACGCGTATTACCGGGGCTATAAAGTCAAGATTAAGACAGATGCCTGCGCTGCGCTGAGTGAGGAAGGACAGCGGTGGGGATTGGCTCATATGCGGGATAGCTTAGGAGCGGAGTTGATTTAAATGGCTTCGTTTACACAGGCTGATCATTTGTTTATGGAAGAAGCATTGCTGGAAGCCCAGGCGGCGGCAGATATTGAAGAAGTTCCTGTGGGAGCGATTGTGGTGAAAGATGGGCGCATTATCGGACGGGGGCATAACCGTAAGGAAACCGATAAAGACGCCACGCTGCATGCGGAAATGATTGCTATTCGCCAGGCCTGTGCTTGTCTGGGCGGTTGGCGCTTGCCGGGAGCAGTTCTATATGTTACCTTGGAACCCTGTCCGATGTGCGCCGGCGCTTTGGTTCAGGCCAGAATCGCCCGGTTGGTGTATGCCGCCACAGACCCCAAAAGCGGTGCTTGCGGCAGCGTTTTGGATCTTTGCCGCCACCCGGCCTTAAATCATCATTTGTTGGTGGAAGGTGGTTTGGAAGAAGAACGGGCGGCTTATTTATTAAAACAGTTTTTCCGCCAAAAAAGGCAAGGTGTTGACAGAAAACAGCAGCCGACGTATAATGAATCTGAAAAATAATCAATTAGGCTGTCTTCGGGGCGGGGTGCAAGTCCCCACCGGCGGTAAGGCGATCGTATTCGCTTAGCCCGCGAGCGTTTTCGCTATGGTAGGCAAACGTTGATCAGGTGTGATTCCTGAGCCGACGGTATAGTCCGGATGAAAGAAGATGAAGTGTAGCGTTATTGCTAGCCTCCGCCCCATGCATGTGCATGGGGCGTTTTTTTGGAAGCAGCCGGAAAAGGAGCAAATCCATATGTCGCAGCAAAAATTTTTAGGCCGGAATTCGGCAACAATTGGTGGAAAAGATAGCACTTTGCAGCTGGTACGCATGGCAATGTTGATTGCCGTATCCTCGGTATTGGTCTTTCTTTGTTTTCCCTTAGTGCCTGCCGCTTCTTTCCTAAAATATGATATGGCGGATGTACCGATTCTGTTGTGCGCTTTTACCATGGGTTGGGGGCCGGGAATGATTGTTTTAACTGTGGCCTCTTTTATCCAGGCGTTTTTGTTTGGTCACGACGGACCAATCGGCTTTTTGATGCACATGATTGCTTCCGGTACTTTGGTTTTGGTGGCCTATGCAATTTATGCCGCTTGCAAAAGAACCAATAAGGGGATGATCCTTGCTTTAATTTGTGGCAGCATATCCATGGCGTTAATCATGATTCCCTTAAATTTTATATTTACTCCCAAGGTGATGATGGATGTTTCCGTAAGCGAAGCAGCCCGGATATTTATCGACGGTCTAAGCGGAGGCTATACACCTGGCGCTTATTCAGAAGCGGCAGTAACCGCTTATCAGATGGTGAAGGGGTTGCTTTTGGTTGGCTTGATACCGTTTAATTTATTGAAAGCGGGTCTGAATTCTTTATTGCTCTATTTGGTATATCGAAGCATCCATGCATGGAGAAAGAAAAAACATGGTACCGTAGTTTAAATGATGTTCCCAGATATCGAACCATAAAATAGAACCGGTTTCTATCGCAAAAAGCATAGCGGTGGAAACCGGTTCTATTTTATTTAACATTAATTATATTTTGGTTTTATAATAATATAGTGTATTTATGCTTGGCAGCATACCAGTGCAACGGTGTTGACGATATCGTCTACGCTGCAACCTCTGGATAAATCGTTCACAGGTTTAGCCATACCTTGCAAAATGGGGCCAATGGCTTGAGCATGTCCAAAACGTTGTACAGCCTTATAGCAAGCGTTACCCGCCTGCAAATCGGGGAAAATGAGTACGTCGGCATGTCCGGCTACCGGGCTGCCAGGGGCTTTGAATTCACCAACCGAAGGTACTACTGCGGCATCCAGTTGCAATTCGCCATCCACGGTTAATTGAGGATACCGTTCTTTGGCGATGGCAGTAGCGGAAGCTACTTTGTCCACCAGCTCATGCTTGGCGCTGCCTTTGGTGGAGAAGGACAGCATAGCAACCTTTGGATTTTCAATACCTACCACGTTTTGAGCAGTTTGGGCGCTACAATAGGCAACTTCTGCCATTTGTTCGTCAGTTAAAGTTGGATTGACAGCGCAGTCGGCAAATACCATAATACCATCCTTGCCGAAATGCGCATCTTGGGTTACCATAATGAACGCCCCGGAGACGGTGGTGATGCCGGGTTTGGTTTTGATAATTTGCAGTGCCGGACGCAATACGTCGCCGGTAGCGTTTTCCGCGCCGGCTACCATACCGTCGCATATATTTTTATAGACCATCATGACGCCGAAATATAAAGGATTTTTCATCGTTTCCAAGGCTTTATCCATTGTCATACCTTTTTTTGCCCGCAATTGGCAAAATTCTTCGGCAAATTGATTATAGTGTGGGTCTTTTTCCGGGTCAATAATAGATACACCATTTAAATCCACCTGTTCAGCTGCTGCAATGGCTTTGATTTTGTCTATCGATCCCAATAGCGTAACGTCGGCAATATGCTCTTTTGTCAACTGCGCTGCCGCTGCCACCGTCCGTTTTTCTGTGCCTTCCGGCAACACGATGCGCTTATGCTGCGCTCTGGCTTTTTCCCTTACTTGGGCGATAATATCCATGGTTTTCCCTCCAGTTTATTATTGGAATACAGTTTCCATGCTTCTTTAGATGTTTGAAGAAGAATTTTCAACAATTTTATTATACTCGCAACCCGGTTGGTTTTCAATAAATATCCGTCTTTACATATCTGGGAATCAGAAAGTATAATAGTAGTAACGACAATGGAAAGGGGAAGGATTATGCTTAGACATATCGTTATGTGGAAATTTAAAGATCAGACGGAAGGGGCTACGAAAGATGAGAATATGCGCAAAGCAGCGGAAATGCTTCAGGCTTTGCAGGGGATGATACCGCAAATTCTATCAATGAATATCGGACGAGACGTGACAGGTAAAGAAGGTTCTTATGATATGGCCTTGGAAATTGATTTTGCCGGTCAAGCTGAATTGGCGTATTATACCAAACATCCAGAGCATAAAAAGGTATCGGCTTTTATTAGTAGCGTTCGTAGCGCCAGAGTTTCTTGCGATTTCTTTGTGGATTAATGGTATGGTGGGGCTGCCGATGTTTGCTTTTGGCGGCAAAAGTTTAGCGGCGGGATAAATAGCGGCGGTGTTCGCCCCGGCGCACCGCTTCGACTAATTCTTGAGAAATGCTCAAGCGGCTGCCGTTTTCCGGTATTTCTGCCAGCGTAAACCAACGGGCGTCGCTGAGCTCGTCTTCCGCCAGGCTGATGGCGTCGCCGCCATCCAATTCTGCAAAAAAGCCGATCATAACGGAATCGGAGAAGGCCCAGGGTTGACTGGTGTAGTATTGAATATTTTTAATATGCAGACCTACTTCTTCCCATACTTCCCTGCGTACCGTTTGTTCGAAGGTTTCACCGATTTCACAATAACCGGCAATCAGCGCATACCGTTGGTAGGCGCTGTGGCGATGTTTGGCCATCAGCAGGCGATCGCCGTCGGTTACGGCTACGATAATGGCTGGTGAAATTTTAGGGTATTCGATAAGTCCGCATTTAGGGCAAACGGCAGAACGTTCCGTTTGTCCTTTTTGCATAGGCGTAGCGCAGCGGCCGCAAAAACGCCGACTTTCCCGCCAACGATATAGTTGCCAACCAGTAACGGCGGCAAATGCATAATGTTGTGGCGCTAATAAGCGCAAACTGACATTGGCTTTACTAAAAACCATATTTGGGGGGATAGCGGTAGGCAGCGGCGATAAAAAAAATCTTTTTTCATCCAGTCGAAACAGATATTCAATATTTTCGGGGATTCTATCATAGTACAAATCAGCAAAACAAGGCAATGTTCCTCCCTTAACATCCTTGCGCAAAAGGATATTATCGCCTTGAAAAACCAAAGCGATATCTTGGGCGTTGGCCTGTTCAATATAAAAAGCATTATCAAAAATATGGGGCAGAATTTCGTGTATCATGGTATACTCCTTGTGGATTTTGCCGCAATCCGACGATTGTTTTATTGTTGACGAAGCTTTCCCTGGCTATGCACATTGGTTTTTTCTCTTTTGCTGCGATCAGGCGCTTAACGGTATTTTTTTATTATCCTCTCCAGTATGGAAATTGTCAAGCCGTTTGCTAATGCAGTAGGGACTAAAGGAAATAGAGAATGAATCTAGAATACTATCTAGAATAGCTGTAAACCGGTGGATAAGCCGGTTTCTTTTAACGAATACAGTGAAAACTAAGGAAGGTGTTATATGGGTTTTTTAGCGAAATTGTTTGACGATAACGCCAAAGATATTAAAAAATATACGAAAATATTAGCCGGTATCAACGCTCTGGAGCCGGAGATTCATGCTCTTTCCGACCAGGAGTTGGCTGCAAAAACCGGCGAGTTTAAACGCCGTCTGGAGGCAGGCGCTGAAATTTCTTCCTTATTACAAGAAGCTTTTGCTGTGGTACGAGAGGCTGCCTATCGTACCTTGGGCATGCGTCACTTTGATGTGCAAATGATTGGCGGTATGGTGCTATCCGACGGTCGTATCGCCGAAATGAAAACCGGCGAGGGTAAAACTTTGGTGGCTACCGCCCCAGCTTATTTACATGCATTAAGCGGTAAGGGTGTGCATGTGATTACCGTCAATGATTATCTGGCCAGTCGTGACAGCGAATGGATGGGGCGTGTATATAAATTTTTAGGCTTATCGGTGGGATTGGTGGTGCATGGTTTAATGGCGCCGCAGAAACGCCAAGCTTATGCCGCTGATATTACTTATGGTACCAATAATGAATTTGGTTTTGATTATCTTCGGGATAACATGGCCTTTTCGCTGCAAGCTATGGTGCAGCGCCCGTTGCATTATGCCATTGTAGACGAAGTGGATAGCATTTTGATCGACGAAGCGCGTACGCCCTTGATTATTTCCGGGCCTTCCGCCAAATCTTCCGAGCGGTACTATCAGGCGGCCAACATTGTACCACGTTTGCGGGAAGGGGAGGATCAGGATTATACCGTAGATATTAAAACCCGTCAGGTGGCCTTAACGGAGCAAGGTGTAGCCAAAGTGGAAAAAGCCTTGGCGGTGGAGAATCTTTACGATGACGCCAATACTGAATTGGCCCACCATATCAATCAAGCTTTGCGGGCGCAGGTTTTATATAAACGAGATCGGGATTATGTGGTCAAAGATGGTCAAGTCATTATCGTCGACGAATTTACCGGCCGCTTAATGTTTGGCCGTCGCTATAGCGAAGGCCTGCACCAAGCTATCGAGGCAAAAGAAAAAGTAAAAATTGAGCGGGAAAGCCAAACTTTGGCCACCATTACCTTTCAAAATTATTTCCGTATGTACGACTTGTTGGCTGGTATGACTGGTACGGCGAAAACGGAGGAAGAAGAATTTCGCAAGATTTATCATTTCGATGTGGTAGAGGTACCCACCAATTTGCCGATGATTCGTGTGGATCACCCGGATATCGTATATCGTACGGAAAATGGTAAATTTGAAGCGGTAGTGGAAGAAATCGCCGCCGAACATGAAAAAGGGCGCCCGGTTTTGGTAGGTACGGTTAGTATTGAAAAATCGGAACGTCTGAGTAAGATGTTAAGCCGTCGTGGTTTGGCTCATCAGGTATTAAACGCCAAATTTCATGAAAAAGAAGCGGAAATTGTGGCCCAAGCCGGACGAAAAGGAGCGATTACCATTGCCACCAATATGGCTGGCCGTGGTACCGATATTGTTTTAGGCGGTAATGCGCAGTTTATGGCGGAAGCGGAAATGAATGCCCACGGAGATGTGGAATACAGCAATGAAGAAAGAAATAATTTAATCGCCAAATATCAACAGCAGACCAAAGCGGAGCATGAAGAGGTGGTGGCTTTGGGCGGCTTGCATATTATTGGCACGGAGCGGCATGAAAGCCGCCGTATCGATAATCAGCTTCGAGGCAGAGCCGGACGGCAAGGGGATCCGGGCAGCACCCGCTTTTTTATTTCCATGGAGGATGATTTGATGCGCCGGTTTGGCGGCGACAATATTGCCGGAATTATGGATCGGGTGGGAATGGACGACAGTACGCCGATTGATATGGCTATTGTTTCCCGTTCCATCGAAACGGCACAAAAACGCGTGGAAGAACGCCATTTTGATATGCGGAAGCACGTTTTGGATTATGATGACGTGATGAATCAGCAAAGAGAAGTAATATATGCCGAACGCCGTCGCGCTTTAACCGAGGAAGATATTTCCGAAAGCGTTTTGGCGATGATTGATGCTACCGTAAACCGTATTGTAGCCCGCTATGCCGGCGCCAGCAACTATCCGGAAGAATGGGAATTGTCCGCATTATTACGAGATATGTCCGAGTATTTGCCTAAATATTTGCCGCAAGAAGAGGAATTGAAAACGTTATCCCATGATGAAATCGCCCCCTTCTTCCAAGAGCGTTTCCATCGCTACTATAAAGAGCGGGAAGAACAAATGGGAAGCGAAATTATGCGCAAACTAGAAAAACTGGCCGTGTTGCAAACTGCCGACGCCAAATGGATGGATCATTTGGATGCTATGGATCAATTGCGCCAAGGCATTGGCCTGCGCGCCTATGGACAGCGAGATCCATTGGTGGAATACAAACGGGAAGCCTATGATATGTTCCAAAGCATGATTGAGGACATTCAATCCGGCGTAACCCGCCTGGTGATGTTTGCAAGCTTGGTGGAGGCTCCCAAGGAACGTAAGGATATACAGGAAAACCGCAGTGATGGTGCACCGGTTAAAAAACAGCCGGTGCGAACGGAAAAGAAAATTGGTCGCAACGATCCATGCCCCTGCGGCAGCGGTAAAAAATATAAAAACTGTTGCGGAAAGAATTAATGAAACGTATTCAGGGAGGAATCATATGCTGGAAGATTTGAAACCGTTACTGGAAGAAGGGGAAAAAAGACTGAATCAGTTAAGGGGGTCTCTTTGACCTGGAACAAAAGATGGAAGCCGTGGCTTTGATGGAAAAACAAACTTTGGAGCCCGGTTTTTGGGATGACAGACAAGCTGCCCAAGCCTTGTTGAGTCAAATTAATCGCCGTAAGGATGTGATAGAGGACTACCAACGCTTGCAGCGCCACTTTAGTGACGCCGCAACCTTATATGAATTGGCTGCAGAAGAAAATGATGAAAGTGTAGCCAAAGAAGCAGCGGCAGAATTAACCGCTGTAAACAAGGAAATGGCAGCCATGGAGTTATCCCTGCTTTTGTCCGGGGAATATGACAGTCACAATGCCATTGTTTCCCTGCATGCCGGCGCCGGCGGTTTGGAGGCCCAGGATTGGACAGAAATGTTGCTGCGCATGTATACGCGGTATTGTGAGAATCATCGTTATAAAGTAGAAATTATTGATAGCTTACCGGCAGATGAAGGAGGCTATAAAAGCGTTACCATTTCCGTAAACGGCAGAAATGCTTATGGGTATTTGAAATCGGAGCGAGGTGTTCATAGGTTGGTGCGCATTTCTCCGTATGATGCCGCTGGCCGACGTCATACTTCTTTTGCTTCGGTTGATGTGTTGCCACAGGTGGCGGATGATAATGAGGTGGAGATCAATGTCGACGATTTGCGAATAGATACCTATCGTTCTTCCGGAAAAGGCGGGCAACATTTGAATAAAACCGATTCAGCAGTTCGAATTACCCATTTACCCACAGGGATCGTGGTGCAATGCCAGGATGAACGCTCCCAGTTCGCCAATAAAGATCGAGCCATGCAGTTGTTGGCGGCCAAATTATTGGATCTAAAGCTGCGGGAACGAGAAGCGCAAATGAATGAATTGCGTGGCGAGCAACAAGAGATAGGCTGGGGCAGCCAAATTCGTTCTTATGTTTTTCAACCTTATCGTTTGGTTAAAGATCATCGAACCGGTTATGAGGTAGGCAATACCGATGCGGTTATGAATGGAGATTTGGATGGATTTATCGCAGCGTATTTACAAAAATTTGCCCCTAAAGTATAATTGTAAAATAGATTTTGAATCGAAATGGATCGTAGAAAAATAACCGATTATGTCACAGTATAACATAAGGAGGATGTGTTATGGAGTTTCGCTCTCCCGAAGAATTGGCCCTGCAAATGCGCCGTCAAACAATTATGATGTTGGCGGCTGCCAAAAGCGGCCATCCCGGCGGTTCGCTTTCCGCTACGGATATTTTGGCTACATTATATTTCGACCAGATGCAGATCGATCCGTCAAAACCAGACTGGCCTCAACGAGATCGGTTGGTATTATGCAAGGGACATGCTGCGCCAGCATTGTATGCGGCGTTGGCTTTAAAAGGATATTTCCCGGTGGAAGATTTAGCTGGCTTGCGTAAATTGGGCAGTCAGTTGCAGGGACATCCGGATATGCATAAAACCCCTGGTGTGGATATGACCACCGGTTCCCTGGGGCAAGGTTTGTCCGCCGCCTGCGGTATGGCTATGGCAGGGAAAATCAATGGGGATTCCTACTACATATATGCCGTTTTGGGTGATGGTGAAACGGAAGAAGGCCAGGTTTGGGAAGCGGCTATGTTTGCTTCTCACTATCATTTGAGCAAAATGATTGCCTTTGTGGATCATAACCGCCTGCAAATTGACGGTAATATTGAGGATGTTATGTCACCGGAACCCTTGGAAGCCAAATGGCAGGCTTTTGGTTGGCAAGTGCAGCGGATAGATGGTCATGATTGTCAGGCAATACGGGCAGCAATCAATTGGGCAAAAGCGGAAAAAGACCGTCCCTCTGTAATTATTGCCGATACGATTAAAGGGAAAGGCGTAGATTTTATGGAAAATCAGGTCGGTTGGCATGGGTCCGCCCCCAATCAGGAGCAGGCGGAGCAGGCTTTGGCTCAATTGGGAGGATATTGATATGGATAAAATCAAAATAGCGACCCGGGAAGCATATGGCAAAACTTTGGCTGTTTTAGCCAAGGAAAATACCGATATTGTCGTATTGGATGCGGATTTATCCAAATCTACCAAAACGGCGGACAGTAAACAAACAGCGCCGGAACGGTTTATCAATTGCGGTATTGCTGAACAAAATATGATTGGCGTGGCGGCTGGTTTGGCTGCCTGCGGTAAAATTCCTTTTGTTAGTTCTTTTGCGGTGTTTGCCACCGGTCGGGCTTTTGAGCAGATTCGTAATAGCGTGGCCTATCCTAAGCTGAACGTTAAAATTGCCGCCACGCATGCCGGAATTACCGTTGGCGAAGATGGAGGTTCTCATCAAGCGATTGAGGACGTTTCTTTAATGCGTAGTTTGCCCAATATGACGGTTCTAACTCCGGCGGATGCCTGGGAAACGGAGCAAATGGTTCGTTGGGCGGCCGCTTATGATGGGCCGGTATATTTGCGATTGGGACGGTTAGCATTGCCTCAATTGCCGGGAGAAAACCGTTCTTTCAAACCGCTTTCCGGAGAATTGCTGTTGCCTGGATCGGATATTGTGATTTTTGCCTGTGGTATGATGGTGGATCAGGCATTGGAAGCTGCCGAATTGTTGCGCACGGAAGGCATTAAGGCTGCAGTAGCTAACATCCACACCATTAAACCTTTGGACGAAGAGTTTATCATTGATCAGGCTACCCATACCGGCGCCGCTTTAACTGTGGAAGAACATAGTATCATTGGCGGTTTGGGATCGGCTATTGCGGAAACTTTGGCCGAGCATTGCCCAACGCCTATGTCTCGCCTGGGCATAGCCGACCAGTTTGGTCAAAGCGGCAGTCCAGAAGCATTGCTGAAACATTATGGTTTAACGCCGGAAGCCATTGCCATGCGGGCTAAAATGGTTTTGGCCAGAAAATAATTGCCAATTTTCTGCCCCAACCTTTGTGCCGGCTGAAGCAGAATGTTTGGACCGCCCCGTTGGTTTCGTGTAATATAACCTATTAATAGCGTACGCAGGGAAAGCGGCTTTTCCCCAGCGTACGCTATATATTTTTTTGGACAGAGGCAGCCATGGCCGGCTAAGGGATGGTTGTATGCGGAAGGCGGTTGCCGCCGCCGATAACCGTCGCTTGCCGCTTTGAATTATAGCAGCGCATGGAAAGCAAAGCGTTCTTTGGTATGTACTGGCCTTCTATTTTATAAAGGCGGTTTGAAGATAAGCAAAACGTCGTTTTATCTTTTTCCGCTTTCATTCGCGAAAAAAGAAAATATCTGGACAATATATGGAATTGCATATTATAATGTAAACTATGATGCTTGCATTGAAATCATCTATACAGGAGGGCGGTATCGTGGGGGAGCAAAATGAAATTGCCATCCAGATGAAAGAAATCAGTAAAATTTTCGATAAAACCGTAGCGAATGACAATATTAGTTTGGATATTCGCCGGGGGGAAATTTTGGCATTGTTGGGTGAAAACGGCAGCGGTAAAACCACTTTGGTTAATATGTTATCCGGTATTTATTATCCAGATCATGGCGAGATTTTTGTGAATGGCAAAAAAGCTACCATTCGCAGTCCACGAGATGCTTTTGATTTGGGGATAGGCATGGTGCATCAGCATTTTAAATTGATCGATGTATTTACCGCCGCCGAAAATATTATTTTGGGTTTACCCGGGGGCATAACCATTGATCGCAAGGCATTATATGCCCAAATTCGGGATATTGCTGCCAAATATGGCTTTGATTTGACGCCGGAAAAGAAAATATATAATATGTCCGTATCGGAAAAACAGACGGTAGAAATCGTTAAGGTGTTATACCGGGGGGCGGATATTCTGATTTTGGATGAACCGACGGCGGTGCTAACGCCTCAGGAAACCAACAAGTTATTTGCGGTGCTGCGGCGAATGAAGGAAGATAATAAGGCCGTGGTAATTATTACCCATAAGCTGAATGAAGTTTTGGAGGTATCCGACCGCGTGCATATTTTGCGCAAAGGGCGCTATGTGGGAACCGTGGATACCAAACAGACCAGCACCCAGGAACTGACGGAAAAAATGGTGGGACGTTCCGTCTCTTTAGCCATCGAGAGACCCATCGTACAGAACAGAAAGCTGATTATAGATGCGAGCCATTTAACCTGCGTCAATGGGGAAGGTCTGACCACTTTGGACGGGGTGGACGTGCAATTGTATGGCGGGGAGATATTGGGGGTTGCCGGTATCGCCGGCAGCGGCCAAAAAGAATTATGCGAGGCTCTCGCTGGATTGCAGCCTTTAAAAGCCGGCTCTATCCTTTTTCATGATGAGGACGCTCAAGGCAAGCCGCAAGTGGAAAATATTGCAGGACAGCCGCCGATAGAAATGATTAAGCGAGGTATTTCTATGAGTTTTGTTCCGGAAGATCGCTTGGGCATGGGGTTGGTGGCCTCTATGAATATGACGGATAATGTGATGTTGCGCAGCTATTATCGCAACAAAGGCCCGTTTGTTGATCGCAATACGCCACGGAAATTGGCGGAAAATTTGATTGACCGTTTGGATATCGTTACGCCGGGCGTCAATGCTCCCGTGCGCTTGCTTTCCGGTGGCAACGTACAAAAGGTGCTTTTGGGAAGAGAAATTTCTTCCCAGCCCCAGGTGCTAATTGCCGCATATCCAGTACGGGGATTGGATATCAATTCGTCTTATACGATCTACTCTCTGCTAAACGAAGAGAAGAAAAAGGGCGTGGCCGTTTTATACGTCGGCGAGGATTTGGATGTGTTATTGGAGATTAGCGATCGGATTATGGTGTTGTGCGGCGGTAAAGTAAGCGGCGTCGTGGATGCCGCAACGGCTACCAAGGAACAGATTGGTTTGATGATGATGCACGTCGGCGGTATGGAAGATGCGGTGAAGGAGGCGAGCGCAAATGACTGAACAAGCGGCGGTAGTTGCAAAGCAACATGAACCTTGGCTGCGTATCGCCAAACGGCCGACGATTTCGCAGCGCAAAGCTTGGTCCATCCGGGCGGCTGCTTTTATTGCCGCCATTTTATGCGGGGCGTTGTTGATTTTGCTTTTGGGACATTCTCCTTTTGCCGTATATTCGGAAATGATTCGAGGAGCGGTAGGCTCCAAAATTAGCTTGGTGTCCACGATTAAAATCGCCATTCCCTTACTGATTGCCGCTTTATCCGTAGCCCTATCTTTTAAAATGCAGTTTTGGAATATTGGCGCGGAGGGGCAAATTTTGGCCGGCGGCATAGCCGCTACTTACTTTGCTTTGGAATGGGTGGGCGTCATTCCGGCTGTGGCGTTATTTCTCCTGATGTTTGCGGCGGCTGCCGTAGGCGGCGCTTTATGGGGCGCGATTCCCGCCTTATGCAAAGCCAAATGGAATACCAATGAGACACTGTTTACCCTGATGCTCAATTATGTAGCTTTGGGATTGATTAAGTATTTGCAGGCCGGCCCATGGCAAAAACCCGGTGGACATCCGCAAATCGCTATGTTTGAAGATGCCGCTCGTTTACCCAAAGTTTTTGGCGTCCATATTGGTTGGATTATAGCTATTGTTTTGGTGGTGGTGGTGACAATTTTTCTCAGCCGCTCCAAGCATGGTTTTGAAACGGCCGTAGTTGGCCAAAGCCCCAATACGGCTCGTTACGCAGGCATGAATGTGGGAAGAGTTTTGGTGCGAACCATGATTTTTGCCGGAGCTTTGGCCGGTATCGTCGGTTTTATTCAAGTAGCGGGTGCGGATTATACGCTGACGGAGAATACTGCCGGCGGCGTAGGTTTTACGGCGATTACCGTAGCTTGGTTGGCGCAATTGAATCCGTTGGCTATGGTGGTAGTAGCCATTTTTATTGCCGTTTTGGAAAAAGGGGCAGGTCGTATTCAGACAACTTATGCTATACCAGCTTCCGCCTCTGACGTTTTAATCGGCATCATTCTATTTTTTATGTTGGGTTGTGAATTTTTTATCAATTACCGTTTGATTTTGCGCAAGGAGGGGAAAAAGCGTGGATAATTTGGTTAATTTGCTTTATGCGGCCGTTTTGGCTGGCACTCCCTTGCTTTTTGGCACATTAGGTGAAATTCTTACCGAAAAATCTGGCAATTTGAATTTAGGCGTAGAAGGCATGATGTTTATGGGCGCCATTGCCGGTTTAGCGGGTGTATATTTTGCTGAAATGTGGCTAGGAGAATTAACCGGGATCATTTGTTTGCTGATTGCTCTGCTGGCAGCCTTTGTATGCGGTGCGTTTGGCGCTTTAATTTACGGTTTTCTTACTATTACTTTACGGGCCAATCAAAACGTTACCGGTTTGACACTAACCATTTTTGGTATTGGGTTCGCCAACTTTTTTGGCGAGATTATCGCTTCCGCTTCGCCTACAAAATTTATGGCGATTTCCACCGGCGCGAAAGCGACGTTTGCCAACAACCCATTGTTTCCGGGGTTAGTAGAATTGGCTGCGGATAATCGATGGATATACTGGATCAATAAGCTGTTTTTTTCTTATAACTTGCTGGTTTATATCGCAATCGTCGTGGCTTTGCTTTTGGCTTGGTTTTTGAATAAAACCCGTGCCGGATTGAATTTGCGGGCTGTGGGCGAAGATCCGGCGGCGGCGGATGCGGCAGGTATTGCCGTAAACCGCTATAAATATTTAGCCACCGTGATTGGCGGCGGCATTTGTGGTATTGGCGGTATGTATATTAGTATGGTCACAGCGTATGGCGTATGGGTTCACAATTGCGTTGGCGGCCGGGGATGGATTGCCGTTGCTTTGGTTATTTTTGCCACTTGGTCTCCCAGCCGGGCTATATTTGGCGCTTTGGTTTTTGGCGGTTTATCGATTCTTCGTATGTATATCCCTTTGGGTATACCGATTGAAATATATGATTTGCTACCCTATCTGGCCACGATTTTCGTGCTGATTCTGACGAGCGTACGTCAGAGCAAAGAGCATAATATACCTAAGCATTGTGGTTTTAATTATTTTAGAGAGGAAAGATAGCATTTCCCATGGCTGGGCGTTGATTGGCGTGGACTAAGTTAACGCCTATGCAAAGATTGCGAATCCAAGCAAAAAGAACCGCTATCCAGTCCCAGGCTGGATAGCGGTTCTTTTTTGCCGCTAAGGCGGGCTTACGCCGGCTTAGGACTCATATATCGCCACCGGTTCTTGGCCGCGCAATACCCGTAAAACGCCGGCCATTAAGGCCTGCATTTCATCTTCGCCAGGAAAAACGTATACTTGCGCCAATCTGTCTACTCTTTGTTTAATCGCTCCGGTAAATCGAATAGAATTGGCTAGACCGCCGGTGAGAATAATCGCGTCCACCCGGCCTTCCAAAACGGCGCACATGGCGCCGATTTCTTTTGAAACTTGATAGGCCATAGAATCCAAAACCAAGGCGGCAAATTCATCGCCGTTGTTCATCATTTTTTCTACTTTACGTATATCGTTTGTGCCTAAATATCCTTGTATGCCGCCATTTTTTACCACTTTATCAATCATTTCTTGTTCCGTATATTCTCCAGAAAAGCACATTTTGATTAAAGGCAAAGCAGGAATGCTGCCGCTGCGCTCAGGCGTGAAGGCGCCTTCGCCTGCCAGGGCATCGTTTACATCGATAACCCGTCCATAACGATGAGCGCCGATGGTAATACCGCCGCCCAAATGGGCGATAATCAAACGGCAGTTTTCATAGGGTTTACCAATATTTGCGGAAAGTTTACGGGCAATGGCTTTTTGATTTAAGGCATGAAAGATGCTAGTTCGTTCTACGCCGGGCAAACCGGTTAGTTTGGCGTTGCGATCCATTTCATCTACCACCACCGGATCTACCACATAGGCGTTGATGTTTTGTTCCGCGGCAATTTCATGGGCGATAATGGCGCCGAGTGCGGATGCATGAATGGAGGCGGCTGGGGATTGCAAGTCGTTCAACATGGCTTCATTGACCAAATATACGCCGCTTTCCATAGGTTTGAGCAAACCGCCTCTGCCAGCTACGGCATCTAAAGATTGCAAATCCATACCAACCTGCTGTAAAACTTCGAGAATACATTGTTTTCGATAATCTTTTTGTGCAGCTGGCGTAGGAAAACCGCTTAAATCTGTTTTGCTATGACGAATCGTGTGGATAAAAATGGATTCGTCATCGTCGTAGATGGCAAATTTGGTAGATGTAGAACCAGGATTAATGGTCAGTACCCGATAGACGTTAGCAGCCTTATCCTGGATACGGGGCGGTTGCATAGTGATACGTGGTTCGGCGCTGGGTAAGACAACTTGGTTTTTGGTTTTGGTTTGGCCGTTGAGCATAACGCTGATCACACAGTCTATGGCACACATTCGTTCCAAAACTTGCGCCAATTTGCTGTGCTTACCTTCTATATCGATTTCCATTTTAGAAACGGCGCTATTTTCCGTTTCATCCACATATAGGCGTTTGATATTCCAGCCTTCATTGCGTATATGTGCAATGACTCTGCCCAAAACGCCGGGCGCGTTTTGCACCAATAATTCTACTTTTTGGATTTGGCAATTTTCCATCTGCTACCTTTCTTTCTTTATAGTTGTTGGCTTGGTTTATGTTGATTTACATCAATATAGCATATTTTTTTTATGAAGTATAGTTTTTGTTTTAAAATGGCATACATATTTTATGTGGCTAAACAATAACCTTTTTTATACCGTGAAATACTTTTAATAAACATAATCTGCTCTTTTAACCGCTTTAAGGATAAAGAGATATCCTTTTATGAAAGAAAATAAAGTCATGTTTTGGCGAAACTTATCAACTTGGAAGTAGTGTAAAACAGACGGTAATAAGTAAAGTTTCGCTTGCATACCGCTGGTTAGGAAGGAAAACGATAGACGATATCATTCAGCATGGAGGTTATTGGTAAGCGCTGCGCTTTGCGAAATCCAGGTAAAAGTAAATTTTTTGTGGCGCAAGAGTCTTGCATATGGTATAATAGCAGCATAAGCCAAAATTGGTGATTTTGCGCTGAAGCGCACGTAATGGAAGTGCGCGAAAAAGTTACTCGCACCATCCCTTTATCTGGAGGTGAACGAGAAGATGCAAGTGAAACTCAGTAATCGCTTGCACGCCGTAGCCGAGTTTGTTTTACCGGGAAAAACGGCGGCAGATATTGGAACGGATCATAATTATTTGCCCGTTTATCTGGTGATCAACGGCATATGTCCTTTTGTTGTCGCAGTGGATAGGGCTGTTGGACCTTATGAAAACGCTTGCCAATTGGTAGATTTGCTTTCGCTTTCCCGCCAAATCGACGTTCGTTTAGGCGATGGTTTGGCGCCTTTACAACCCGGGGAAGCGGAGACGATAACCATAGCCGGTATGGGCGGTTATTTAATCCAAGACATCTTATCCCGCCAGCCCTTGGTCATCAGTCAAACAAAGAGATTGGTGTTGCAGCCGCAAAAAAATACGGCTGCCTTGCGCCGCTGGTTAATGGATAACGGGTGGCGGATTGTGGCGGAGCAGCTGGCGTTGGATAACGGTTTTTACTATGAAGTTATTGCCGCTGAGCATGGCGAAATGTGTTTGGATGAGGACGAATTAACTTTTGGTCCCTGTCTTTTAGCGGGATCCCATCCTTTTTTAGCCAATTTTTTGCAGCTAAAACGTAAGGATTTGTTATCATTAATTGAGCAGGTTTCGGCCATGCCGGGAGAAAACGCGGCTCAACGTTTGCAGCAATTGCAGAATTCTATCGCTCAAATAGATAAAGTTTTATGTCGTTGTGGAAGATGAGGACAGGGAGAGTATTATGTTGAAGCAGCTACATCAATTGCAAAAATTACAAAACGCGCAAAAATTGTTGGAACAAGAAAAACTTCATAGTGAAACTTATTGCCAAATGGCAAAGATCAAATCGGAATATGAAGCTGATAAACGTCGTTGGCAGCAATTGGCTTGTATGCGCGGTGAATTATTGCAAAATCGTAAAGAATATGCAGAATCGTTGGCGGATGTAAATCATAAATTGCAAAAAGAACAGGATGCAATGTATGATGGCTCCACCTCTACGGTCAAGGTCTTATCCGCCAGAGAGGCGCAAATGACCGCCTTAGGAGAAAAAATGGAAGCTCTTAAGACCCAAGATGAAGAAGCAATTCATCACTTGCAGCAAATTGAACAAGAGGCGGTAGATTTAAAACAAAAAATTGAAGAAGAATGTCAATCTTTTGAGCGATTGAAATTAGATTATAAAGAAATATGCGAAGACTATGCGCATAAAGAGGCAGAAGTGGCAGCAGAAATTGCAGCTTTGCTTCCCTCTATTGAAAAAGGGGAGTTAGCTTGGTTTGAGGCCAATCAGCACAAATTTGGCGGATCGCCGGTGGCGTATTTGTCATCAGAGCACGTTTGCGATGGATGTCATACTATAGTTACCCCGGTTTTATATAAAAGGACAGTATCTGGTCAGCGAACGTATTGTGAGAAATGCGGTAGGGCTTTATTTACCGATAACGAATAAGTTTGGCGACAGAATAAAAGCAGAATAAAATAAGTAAAGAATGTAGAATTTCCGAGTAAGCTGGATGGACGCAAGCGTAACCCGCAAGGGCGCGCTTGAGGAAAGTCCGGGCTCCATAGGGCGGAATGCCGGCTAACGGCCGGTGAGGGCGACCTTAAGGACAGTGCCACAGAAACAAACCGCCGGCGTTTGCCGGTAAGGGTGGAACGGTGCGGTAAGAGCGCACCAGCGCTTGGGAGACCAGGCGGCTAGGTAAACCCCATTCGGAGCAAGACCCTTGAACCATTGCGGTTTATAGAAAAGCATAGGGCGGCCCGTCTGCTTTTCGTTGCGGTCGCTAAAGCATACCGGCAACGGTATGCTTAGATAGATGTTCATCCACGACAGAACCCGGCTTATAGGCTTGCTCGGCAGATTTATATTTTATGGAGGAAAAAATGGAATCGTTGTTTAATCAAATGGCCGAATTTATCAAAATGGAAGAAGAATTGCCTTTTGCGGAATTTCAATCTTACTATACTTCGGTTATGGCCTTTTTGCAAAAGGAATATCAGGATTTAACCGTCGATGATTTGCTGAAGGCCAAGGGTATCCTTTCCATCATGGGAGCCAACGCTAAAACCCGTGCTCTGGTAAAGAATGAGAATCGTAAAAAGTTTCAAAAAATGGCCGAAAAATCTGCGTTTTGGGATGATGCAATTACCAGACGCTTGGTTAAAATAGAAGGCCTAAGCAACGACGAAGTGCAAGAAAAAGTGGAATCTTTGTGGGAATAGGAGTAGAGGATGCGTTTACGGCATATTCCAGGTGCCGCCTCCACCATTGGCCAAAGCCCGCTAGTGCTTACAGAGCAAGAAGCGGTTGCATATAAAGGGTATTGGCGGCGATTCAGTGATGGGCGTCCGCTACATTTGGAAATTGGTATGGGGCGGGGAAAGTTTATTTTTTCTTCCGCATATTCTACCGCCGATTGTTTTTTTGTTGCTTTAGAAGTACGTCCGGAGATGATTTTACAGGCATTGCAGCGTTTTGCAACTGAAGACGGCGCCGCACCGCCAGACAATCTGCGGCTGCTATGGTGTGATGCCGCCAGACTTGCAGAAATTTTTGCACCGGGCGAAGTGGAAAAAATTTTTCTTAATTTTCCTGATCCTTGGCCAAAAAACCGACATCATAAACGGCGTTTAACTGCGCCTTCTTTTTTATCTATTTACCATATGATTTTGGATCCGAAAGGAAAATTGTGCTTTAAAACAGATAATCGGCCGTTATTTGACTGGTCTTTAGAAAATTTTCGTGCTGCAAATTGGCAAATTGAACGGATATGTAATGATTTGCCACTGGCAGAATCGGCTATCATTACCGAATATGAAAGTCGATATCGGAAAAGTGGTCAACCGATTTTTTATATGGCCGCTCATCCGGGGGAAGGAGGTTGACATGGAGTATTTTAGTACTAGAGGTGGTGACAAGGTTAGCGCCGCCGTAGCCATCCAGGAAGGTTTAGCGCCGGACGGTGGATTATATGTTCCGGAGCGTTTTCCCGCGTATCCAATTGAAGGAATTGGCGAAAAAAGTTATGTGGAAATTGCTGCGGGTATTTTTGCTTTATATTTAAGACAATTTTCGCCGGAACAAATAGCGGAAGCCGTTGCCGGCGCTTATTTACCCCATTTCCCCGAAGACGTAGCGCCCTGCGTATCCGTAGGCGATATGCATATTTTGGAATTATGGCATGGTCCCACCGCAGCTTTTAAAGATATGGCTTTACAGGCATTGCCACGATTGATGAAATTGGCAGGCGCTTGCTGTGGTAACGATAAGGAATTGGTGGTATTGACCGCCACTTCCGGCGACACGGGCAAAGCGGCTTTAGAGGGTTTTAAAGATGTACCGGGGGTAAAAATTATCGTCTTTTATCCCAAAGACGGCGTAAGCGCTACACAAGAGTTGCAAATGCGCACGACTGGCGGTCAGAATACCTATGTGATTGGCGTGGAAGGCAATTTCGACGATTGTCAATCTGGGGTGAAAGCTTTATTTGCCGATGCGGAGTTAAACGTGCTGTTATCTATGAACGACAAACAGTTTACCTCAGCCAATTCTATCAATTGGGGACGTTTATTACCGCAAATCGTCTATTACTACTACGGCTATCGTCAATTATATCGTGCCGGACGGATTGAATTGGGAGATCCAATTGATATTGCCGTTCCCACAGGAAATTTTGGTAATATTTTGGCAGCCTGGTATGCCAAAAAGATGGGTTTGCCGGTGCATCGTTTGCTTTGTGCTTCCAATGAAAACGACGTTTTGACCAAAGTGTTGGAAACTGGCGTATATAATAGCTGTCGGCCTTTGCTGAAAACCACTAGTCCATCCATGGATATTTTGGTTTCCAGTAATTTTGAACGTTTTCTTTTTGATATTAGCGGCAATGATGCGACTCTGGTAAACAAATGGTTTAGAGAACTGCAGGAAACTGGCCAATTCTCTTTAGAACCACATATTCTATCTGCCGTACAGAAAGCGATGAGCGGCGGAAAAGCGGATAGTGCGCAGGCGGCCGTTACTATTAAAAGAGTATATGAACAATATGGCTATTTGTTAGATCCCCATACCGCCGTAGGATATACGGTGGCTGAAGAATACTTGCAAGCGCATAGCCGGCAGTATCCACTACTGTTGGCTTCCACAGCCAACCCTTATAAGTTCTCTCAAGCAGTGCTGTCTGCTTTAGACCGGCCCATTGATCAAGTTGCAGAAACGGATATGCCGCAGCTGTTGGAGGATTATACCCACGTACCCATTCCGGAGAGCTTGCGCCAAATCGCTTTCTTGCCCATACGGCACAACCGTTTTTGTGCAAAAAATGAGATGCGGGATACCGTAAAACATATTTTGGATCTTGCCTGATCATTTTGTTGATTCTGCGCGTGAGTATGATTCCGTAGGGTTTTTTAGAAAATCAATCGCGATCCTTGATAAGCGCAAAGAAGCTGCACGCGGCATTGCGGCGTTCTTTGCGCTATATTATTTTTGTTTATATATATGATGAAATGCAAGACGGCAAGAGCGTGGAGGAGCAGTTGGCAATTGCCTGACGGCATTCCTCAGTCAATAATCGTATAGTTTTTGCTTCGCTTTATTTTTTGATATTTATTTTATATGGTGTATAAGAGGATCGATAGCGCCAATACCCCCTAGCAGAGCTGGCTGATCGACTATATCGGCAGGTGTCGGAGCTGTCGCAAAGAATGGATTATCTGAGTGCCTTGTTCTTGTTGGTAGGCGCAAATTTCAGCGATGGGTTTGCGAAGTATGAAAGCCGTAAAATCGGCCTTTCTATAGAAGAACAAAAGTTTTGGTTAATTTGTGGATCGGTTAAAGATCGTCAGGGAATACCAGGTACTATTTGAAAACGACAGTTAGGACTGGAAATTGCTGAAAAAGTTTATAATACCCACATAAATTGCCCAAGCAGCTTGCCATTGATAATCAGCGTTGGCTAATGATTGTTCTTCTTGTGGATTAGACAAAAAGCCCATTTCGGCAATAACTGCAGGAGCAGCGACATTTTTTAGTAGATAAGCATTGCTGTGGGCTAATGCTGTGCGATTAGAATTTAGTAATATGCCGCATTGTTCTTGTATTTCCTCGGCTAGTTTTTTCCCTGCTTCATTGTCGGAGCCATAAAAAATTTGTGCGCCATGACTGCTGGGAGAAGCGGGAAAACTGTTGGCATGTACGCTGACAAATAGATCCGCCCCGTCTGCTAAAGCGGCGCGTGCCCGTATGTCCTCCTCTTTTTTGTCATAAGCGACATGGTCGTTTTCTCTAGTAAGCAACACAATGGCGCCGCTGTTACGTAACAGCTCGGCCAAGTTTTTACCGATGGCTAAATTGATATCTTTTTCTTCAACGCCAGTGATTCCGACTACCCCAGGATCCCAATCGCCATGTCCTGGATCAACAACGATGGTTTTGCCAAAAAGTGAAGGGGATAATGCTGGTTCCGTATGACTCTCTTGTATCGCTAAGGCGAATATGATACATAATAGGGGTAATATCCAGAAGATCCGCCAAGGCGGACGAAATGTAGCGATCATAATACGCATGGCAATATACCTCCCAACCTCTGGCTGCCAATTAAGAATATGCCGGCACCGCTTTGGATATCCCAAAAAAAATTTAACTTAGGCATTGCATTATTATGCAAATCGTCGTATTATTATTTTGTAGGGAAGCCGTTGCAAACAGCGGCGAAATCGCTCTGTAAAGGGAGGAATATATATATGAAAAAAAGTTTTAAGAAAGTGGCTTTGGCTTATAGCGGCGGTTTAGACACGTCTATCATTATCCCTTGGCTGAAAGAAAATTATGGTTGCGAAGTGATCGCTATTTGCGGCGACGTGGGACAAGGCAAAGAAGTGGATCCTGTGCGGGAAAAAGCGTTGAAAAGCGGCGCTTCCAAAGTTTTCGTGGGCGATTTAACGGAAGAATATGTAAAAGATTTTATTTTCCCCACCTTAAAAGCAGGGGCCGTATATGAAGGAAAATATTTGTTGGGAACGTCTCACGCCCGTCCGATTATTGCTCGTTATCTTGTAGATATTGCCAAAGCGGAAGGTTGTGATGCCATTTGCCACGGTTGTACTGGTAAAGGTAACGACCAAGTTCGTTTTGAGCTGTCGATTAAAGCTTTGGCGCCGGAAATGCAAATTATCGCTCCTTGGCGGGAATGGGATTTGAAATCTAGAGAAGAAGAAATCGATTATGCGGAAGCGCATGGAATTCCCGTGCCGGTAACCAAAAAAGATAACTATAGTATGGATCGGAATATTTGGCATTTATCTCATGAAGGTATGGATTTGGAAGATCCTTGGAATGAGCCGCAGGCTGAAATGCTGAAGATTTGCCAAACGCCGGAAGCGGCGCCGGATAAACCTACTTATGTGGAAATTGAATTTGCCCAAGGCGAACCGATTAAAATTGATGGCAAAGCCATGTCCCCGGCAGCTATCGTTACGGAATTGAACCGTTTAGGCGCCGCGAATGGCGTAGGTATTGCCGATTTGGTGGAAAACCGTTTGGTGGGCATGAAATCCCGTGGCGTATATGAAACCCCTGGCGGAACTATTTTGTACGCTGCCCATAAATCTTTGGAAGAATTGACTTTGGATCGGGCTACCGCTCATTATAAAGAAATGGTGGCTTTGCGTTTTGCCGAACTGGTATACGACGGCATGTGGTATTCGCCGCTGCGTGAAGCGCTATCCGCTTTTGTGGATGAAACGCAAAAAACCGTTAGCGGTATCGTCCGGGTGAAGCTGTATAAGGGCTCTGCCGTTGTAGTCGGTATGAAGAGCCCATACTCCTTGTATGATGAAGATTTGGCCACCTTTGGCGAAGATGAAGTTTATGATCAGAAAGATTCCGCCGGATTCATTAACTTGTTTGGTTTACCGCTAAAAGTTAGAGCGATGATGCAAGCAAAAAATAAATAAATGTAAATACGTTAAAAATGTATCTAACCCCCGCCTTGGTAAAATAAGGCGGGGGTTTTGTTTGACGGGATAGCTAAAATATTGTATAATATGTCAATGAATCATTATGTAGACAAGTCCATTTTACCTTATCAGACTGGGCAAATTGCCGCTTATGAATTGCAGGTGCGAACATGCCGCGATTGCCCTTTGGCTCTTACCCGAACGCAGGCAGTTTGCGGCAATCGCCGTTATCAAGGCGATATTATGTTATTGGGCGAAGCTCCCGGCGCAGCGGAAGATCGGCTAGGACGTCCTTTTGCTGGCGCAGCAGGTAAATTGTTGCGGCAATTTTTGGCTGAAAGCCAGATCGCTGAGGAAAGGCTTTATATTGGCAATACGGTGAAATGCCGTCCGGTTAAACCAGGCAAACGTCCAGGAACATGGAGCAATCGTCCGCCTGCTCCTGGCGAAATTACGGCCTGCCGGCGTCATTTACAAACGGAATTGGCGCTTGTGCGTCCCAAATTGATCGTAACTTTGGGCGCAGTGCCGTTATCCTGTTTTACGCAGGATAAGCCGCAAATGAGTCAATATCATGGCAAACCATTTATCGCTGGAGAACGCGCCGTTTTCCCCTTATATCATCCGGCTGCGGTGATGTATAATCCTGGTTTGCGACAAGCATATGAAGAAGATATGCGGGCTTTGGTTCGCTATATACAAGAAGAAATTATATGAGGAGATAGTCGTTATGAAGATAGGCGTGTATGCCGGTACTTTCGACCCCATTACCAACGGTCATTTGGATATTGCTAAAAGAGCAGCCAGTTTATTTGATAAAGTAATTATAGCCGTTGCGGAAGATAATTATAAGCAACCGTTATTTACTATGGAAGAACGTTGCGCTTTGATTCGTAGCGCCATTCAGGAACAAAATTGCGGAAATAATGTGGTAGTAGATTCTTTTTCCGGTTTATTGGTAGATTATTGCGCTGCTCAAGGGGCTTGTTCGATTATTCGCGGTTTGCGCGCTATTTCCGATTTTGATCAAGAATTTCAAATGGCTTTGCTGAACCGTAGCTTAAAGCAGGGAATTGATACCGTTTTTTTGATGAGCGGTTCCCGGTATTTATTTATTAGTTCTAGTATTATTCGTAAATCTGCTAAATTAGGCGCTTCCGTGGATGCTTTAGTGCCGCCTTCCGTGGCTAAAGCTTTGCAAAGAAAATACCATGGCGAGGGAACTTTTTAGCCTAAGGAAAGCGTCTATTATAAGGTAGAATGTGTCTACCTTTCCTGAATCATGTGTAAACGATCATTGAAATATGAGAATCATGGGGGCTGATGATGAAAAGACTAGCAATACGGTTTTTTTGTTTCTGCTGTTGTTTTCTTTTTCTGTTCAGTTGTTCCCTAGCAACATTGGCGGCGGATGACGCCGGTATCGGCACAGACCAGCAAAATTATTATACGGTTACCGGTCAATGGGGTTATACGTTGGTTCATGAAGTAACCGTTAGCAATGAGCAGGACGGAGCCGCCCGAAATGTGGTATTGTCCATTCCATTAATGGACGATAGCGTTCCCGTGTATTATACCCTCATTCGCGAGCAATTAACGCCTTATCCGGATTCCATTATTAGCGACGATCAGGGGCGCCGTTTCGCCATATATTATATAGACCGGCTGGAGGCCGGGGAACAATTGGTTTTCTATCAGAAATTTGCAGTGAGTACTTCGGCTTTGCGCTACCATATCGATTATACGGCGACGAATTATGATTACGATCAGATTGCGCTTTTGTCCAATTATTTGTTGCCGGATGAATATAGCCAAAGCGATGATTGGGAAATTAGCCAATATGTGCAAAATGTGATTGGCCAAGAAACCAACCCGTATTTAATTGCCAAAATGCTATTTGCCGCCGTTAATTTACAGGTGTATTATCAAGAAAGCGATTTACCCCAAGATGCCAAATCCGTATTAAACCGTCGTACCGCCTATTGCGAAGGATATGTAAATTTACTGGTGGCTTTGTTGCGGGCGGCGGGGATACCGGCGAGGGCTCAAAGCGGTTATCTGTTCCAACCTGAGGATCAGATTGTAAATTTATCTTCCGATACTGCTAACGGTTTGCAAATCGATAGTTTGCGCCATACTTGGCTGGAATTCTACTTACCGCAAATTGGTTGGTTATTTTGTGATCCCAGTCAAATCTATACTTATAGTATTGACGGTGTGGTGAACAAATTTGTCAATTGGGATTATTTTTGCCAAATCCCTGAAACGAGTCGTTATGTATATTTTCGTCAAGGCAACGGAGCGGAAGATAAAATCGACTGTTCATCCATTGGTAGCCAGTTGACGGTCAATATTACGCCCTACTTGATGTTTGGTAATCAAACTAGTGCTTTTAACGATATTTCGGGGCATTGGGCTGAAGAGTCAGTCGAATATGTGGCGGCAAAAGGATATTTTGCCGGCGTAGGAAACAATTTGTTTGCCCCTGATCAGGGCGTTACCCGAGGTATGTTCATTACCGTTTTGGGAAGAATGTATGAGGCTGGGGGCAGCGTCATTGATGAAACAGGTAGGAGTAATTTATTTGCGGATGTGCAAGCAGATGACTATTTCGCCAAATATGTAGCTTGGGGCGTATCAACGGGAATTATTGACGGCTATGGTAACGGCAATTTTGGTCCCAATGATGCGATAAGCCGTCAACAAATGGCAAAAATTATTTTTGCCTATATGGATTATTATTACCGCAGCCAAGGACAGACCTTACTGCACAGCGAGGATTATCTCGGCATACTGGCGGTATATAGCGATACGGCTACAATTGATGAATGGGCGTTGCCCGGTATTGCCTTTTGTACCGAGGCAGCTTTGCTTACCGGTATGCCGGATGGAACGGTGGCGCCTCGTGGTACGGCAACCCGGGCGCAGACAGCTGCGATTTTGCAGAGAATAGATGAGTATTTAGCAGCTGATTTAATGAATTGATGATGGACTGACAAAACCTGGCCGCTAGGACCAGGTTTTGTCTTTTTTACGTTTTGGCCCAATTAGATGATGATGCAAATCAGTCCGCCGCCGGTTTCATTGACGATTCTTTGTAGGGTTTCAGCTAATTTGGCCTGTGCATTGTCCGGCATACGGGTTAGCTTGCCGCTAATTTCTTCGGATACCAAATCATGCAGAGATTTGCCAAAAATATTGGTGCTCCACAGTTTTTGCGGATCGTCCTCAAATTCACTCATGATATAGCGCACCAATTCTTCGCATTGTTTTTCCGTGCCGATTAAAGGTGTTAGTTCCGCTGAAACATTGGCGCGAATAATATGATAGCTGGGGGCAGAGGCCCGCAATTTTACGCCGAAATGGCCGCCTTGTTTGATGAGTTCCGGTTCTTCTAGATACATTTCTTCCAACTGCGGCGTAACTACGCCGTAACCGTTTTCTAAAACTTCCGCCATGGCCGGCGCAATCTTTCTCCACTCTCGGGCGCCTTGACCAAATTGGCGAATCACTTTTAAAATGGTATGTTCTCCTTCAATCGGCGTGCCGGCATATTCACTGAGGATTTGATTAAATAAGCCGTCGGCAGCATCTATTTTGATGGAAGCTGCTCCTTGGCCTAAATCCAAGTTGGATAATGCGATAGCGCCGGTGACGTCTTCGATTTGTAGATCGGTAAGCAGTTGGCTGATATCCCGTACTTTGCTCACATTGGCAACCGATTGCCCTACTTGCCGTTCTAGAGTTTGTCGTAGTGGATGTTCCGCTTCCAATTCTTCTACCCAGCGCGGTAGAGTGATGTTGATTTCGCTAACCGGGAATTCATATAAAGAAGCATTCAATATTTCTAAAATATCTTGATAGTCCATACGCAGAGCATCCACTGGTACTACCGTCACTTGGTATTGATCGCTTAACTCTTGTGCCAAATCCAACGTGGTATCTTCATCCGGATGAGCGCTATTGAGAATAATAACAAAGGGTTTGCCCAATTCTTTCAGTTCCCCAACGACTCTTTGCTCTGCAGGAACAAAGTTTTCTCTAGGCAAATCGCCAAAGCTGCCGTCGGTAGTCATAACCAAACCAATGGTGCTGTGTTCGCTAATCACTTTGCGTGTTCCCAGTTCCGCGGCTTCGTTGAAGGGGATCGGTTCGCTAAACCAAGGCGTGTTCACCATGCGCGGTTCATCCTCTTCCATAAAACCTAAGGCGCCTTCCACGCCATAACCCACGCAATCCACAAGTCTGACCCGCATAGTAATTCCATCCGCCACCTCCACAGCTACGGCTTCGGCGGGGATAAATTTGGGTTCGCTGGTCATGATCGTGCGGCCGGCTCCGCTTTGCGGCGTTTCGTCCAATGCCCGGTTGCGTTCATGGAAATCTTCTATGTTGGGAAGGACCAATGTTTCCATGAACCGCTTGATGAAGGTTGATTTCCCGGTACGCACCGGTCCAACCACGCCTAAATAGATATCCCCCCCAGTTCTTTCGGAGACGTCTTTCAGTACATCAAAATTCTCCACTCTTTTCCCTCCCTTTGATTATATATTGGGGCGAGCGTTATTTTGGCAAAAGAAAAAGTATGGATACGCTCCATACTTTTTATGTTTGGCCATTGATTTTTATGTGTCTATGAAAAAATTTTTTTTGAAAGCGAACCGGCGCTGCCAAGAAAGGGAGGGTAGAAACGTTATAGATGATTTTCCTCTTGGGTCCGGGCTCTGGTCATTAATGCCCACATCGCTTCCCGTGGACTGCGGCCATGATAAAGCAATTGGTAAATCTGCTCTGTAATCGGCATTTCTACCTGATAGCGTTTGGCTAGTTTGTAGGTGGATTCTGTTGCATAAACGCCTTCTACTACCATGCACATATCTTCTACCACTTGATTCCAGGGCCGCCCCAAGCCAATTTCTCGTCCAGCACGATAATTACGGCTATGTCGAGAGGTACAAGTAACCACCAAATCGCCTATGCCCGCCAAACCGGCAAACGTTGCCGGATTGGCGCCCATGGCTACGCCCAAACGGGTAATTTCCGCCAGACCTCTGGTGATCAAGGCGGCTTTGGCGTTATCGCCTAGACCCAGACCGTCTACAATGCCTGCGCCTAAAGCGATGATATTTTTTACCGCCCCGCCTACTTCTACGCCAATAATATCGTTATTCGTATATACGCGGAAAAACGTGTTCATAAACACGTCTTGCACCAATTGCAGGGTAGATAACTCTGCGCCGGCAACCACGACGGTAGTCGGTAGTTTGCGAGCAACTTCTTCCGCATGGCTGGGACCGGAAATGGTTACGCAAGCGTGGTTCGGCAGAACTTCTTGAATCACCTGGGACAAGCGTTTTTGCCCTTCCGGGTAGAACCCTTTGGCCGTGTTAACTAAAATAGCTTCCGGCTTAATAAAAGGACGAACTTGTTTCGCTACGGAGCGTATAGCGGTGGAGGGGACGGAAAACAACACCATATCGGCGCTAGCCACACCGGAAATATGATTGGAAATCAGTAGATCCGTGGGCAAAGGCACGCCAGGCATAAAAATACGGTTTTCGCCATCGCGTAGCATTTCTTCTACATGGTTGGCATCCCAATCCCATACGCTGACATTATGACCGTTTTGATAGAGTAATAAGGATAAGGCTGTACCCCAACTACCGGCACCTAAGACTTTGATTCGCATAAACGATTCCCCCTAAATGAGATAATTCAGGCAAAGGACGGCGTTAGTATTTTCGAAAGGATTTGCTTTCCGTGCCGTTTTTGATGTTGCGAAAATTGCTTCTATGTTTCCATAAGACGAGTAGGACGATAGCCAAAAGGATAACGTTCACAACAAATGAATGCCGGCCGCAAAGGTAACAAATCCACAGCACCACGCCGCCGACGCAAGAGCCTAGGGATACATAGCCGGTGGCGATCAGCGTGACAAACCATATGGCAAAGGTAATCAACGCCCCCCATGGCGTCAGTACAAACGACATGCCGATGGTGGTGGCCACGCCTTTGCCTCCTTTGAATTTTAACCAGACGGGAAACATATGCCCCACTACGGCCATTGCGCCTGCCGCTGCCGCCATATTTTCGCCGCCTAGTTTTAAGCCGATCAGAGTGGGAATCGCCCCTTTTAATGAGTCTATGAGAAACACCAGGATTCCTGCGCCTTTGCCAGCCGCCCGAACCGTGTTTGTGCTACCTACGTTACCGGAACCAAATTTTCGAATATCGATGCCTCGATAGAATTTTACCAAAAGATAAGCGGAAGGAATCGACCCCAATAGATAGGCGCCGATTAGTAGCGCGATCCATTGCCAAACCATATAATCACCTTTTTCACGATTATTTTTTATAGCTTGTCGATTATGATTGGGGATCTTTGTCCCGTTTGCGCCAAATTAGGGAAATAGGCGTTCCTGCAAAACCAAATGCTTCGCGAATTTTATTCTCTAAATATCTTGCATAAGAAAAATGCATCATCTCCGGTTCGTTTAGAAAAATTACCAGTTTGGGCGGTTTTACCCCTACCTGCGTACCATAGAGAATTTTTAATCTTTTACCCTTGTCGGTAGGCGGAGAATTTAAGGCCACCGCCTCCCGGAGCACTTCGTTAAAGGCTGCCGTAGTAATACGACGGCTCGCTTGTTCGGAAATAAAATCTGCCAATGGTAAAATTTTATCGCAACGTTGGCCGGTTTTTGCCGATACAAATAACGTAAGGGCATAAGAAGCAAATGAAAGCTGTTCTTTAATATCTTTTTCAAATTTATTCATGGTTTTGTCGTCTTTTTCCGGCAAATCCCATTTGTTTACTAAAATTAGCAATCCCTTGCCTTCCTGATGTGCATAACCGGCAATCCGTTTGTCTTGCTCCGTGATGCCGCTAACTGCATCGATGACCAACACCGCCACATCCGCTCGTCCTAAAGCGTTTAGCGCTCGGGCCATGCTATAATATTCTGCCGGTTCGTTAATTTTTGGCTTATGCCGCATGCCGGCTGTATCGATAATCAAATACTCTCTTCCATCTTTGCATAGTTTGGTATCGATGGCATCTCGAGTGGTGCCAGGCATATCGGAAACGATTACTCGCTCCTGCCCCAATAATCGATTGACCAGAGAACTTTTGCCTACGTTAGGACGGCCGATAAAAGCGATTTTCACCACGTCGCCTTCATTGTCATCTTCATCTATTGGTTGAAAATGAGCGATTACTTCGTCCAAGAGATCGCCGATATTCAAAGCTTGACTGGCGGAAACAGGAATGGGATCGCCTAATCCCAAAGTATAGAAATCATAAACAGGCAGCAAATCCTCATCGCTATTAAAATTGTCGGTTTTGTTTACTGCCAAAATAACCGGTTTACCGCTTTTGCGCAACAAATCAGCCACATCCATATCTTCAGCGGTTACGCCTGCCAGAAAATCGACTACGAAAATAATCACTTGCGCTTCTTCAATGGCTAATTCGGCTTGTTGTTTGACTTTGCCGTAAATAAATCCTTCCGCATCGGTAAATTTAATACCGCCAGTATCAATTAGCGTGAACGGACGGTTTAACCATTCGCCATCACGATATAGACGATCGCGGGTAATGCCCGGCGTATCTTCTACAATCGCCTGGCGTTCGCCAATGATACGGTTGAATAAGGTGGATTTACCGACGTTTTCCCTGCCCACAATGGCGACGATAGGTTTAGACATAAGCACTCCTTCGCGAATAAAAGTGATGGCTAGTTACCGCTTAGGGCGGCGATTAAAGCGGCGGCGTTGGGTTCAATGATTTGGATTTGACAGTTAAGCCGGTTGGCTACTTGCGCGGCTGTTAAATCGTCCAGAAACAACTGGCTGTCAAATTTAAACATATTTGCCGGCAATAATAAACGTTGATATTGACCGGGAGGGATCGACTGCAACAAACAAGATCCGCTCAGTAAGCCGGTAGCCGTCGTTTGCGGCCCATAAAAATGATTTTCTACCGTGTGTAAATAAAGATTTGTTTTCTGCGGCTTCAATAGATACGGTTGCAGCAATGGCTGTAGCACTGCCGCTCCGTTTATGCCGGTTACGACGGCGGTTTTTTGCTGCAAGGATAAGCTGTGGGGAAGCCGGTGGGATAAATCATACCATTGTTTCTGAAACAAAGCCGCCATCCCCACGCCGTTTTCCAGTTGCGGAAATTCGCCATAATGGTCGGCATCTGGAAAAGGCCGGCCGGCTTTGATATATAGTTCATCGGCGGCAAATACAAAACAATCGCCTAGTTTTTCGCGGCAATGCCGTTGTATAGTTTCGATTTGCGTCAAAATTTTACCTGCTTCCTGGGATGAATAAAGTCGCAGACGGGGATTGGTCTGATACTGGGTTAGGCCTACCGGCACCACTGCTACGGAAGCAACCCCAGGATGAAGCGGGATTAAGTCGTTTATGGTCTTTTCTAGGGCGTTCCCATCGTTAATATCTGGACAAAGGACGATTTGGCAATGGATACGGCAGCCATAGTCGATTAGTCGTTGCAACGTAGGTAAAATAGCTGCATCTTTTTTGAACCCCAGCAATTCTTGTCGCAGTTTAGGATCTGTACTATGTACAGATATATATAGCGGGCTGAGTTTTAAAGTTTGAATTCGTTGAAAGTCTGCTTCTTTTAGGTTGGTGGCGGTAATAAAATTTCCTTCCAGGAACGACATACGGTAATCGTCATCTTTTAATAGTAGAGAAGGACGGGGGTTGGGCTGTAATTGATCGATAAAACAGAATAAGCAATGATTGGCGCAGGTTCGAATACCGTCGAATACGTCGGAATCGAAAATCAAACCTATCGGTTCATCATAGTCTTTTTCAATCTCAAAAACTACTATTTCACCGTTTGCCAATTGAATGGTTAATTCCAGATATTCTTCTGCGGTTAAAAAGTCGTAGTCGATAATATCTTTTACCGTTTTGCCATTGATTTGCAGCAATATGTCTCCAGAATGTAGATCCAATTCTTCGGCAATGCTATGCGGCATAACGCCGCTGATTTTTCCCCCCATATTTCCTCCTTAAGCAAAAAGCCCGGCATAAAAAAGCCGGGCTTTGGTGGGCCCTACTGGATTCGAACCAGTGACCGACCGGTTATGAGCCGGGAGCTCTACCAACTGAGCTAAGGGCCCTTGGGATTGCCACAACAGTTATTATACTTGATTTATTTTATGGGGTCAAGGGGAATTTTGTTATCCTAAAGCCAGCGTATAACCGCCAATGGCGTGGAGAGATGCATATTGTTCCAGGTCGTTAGATAAGCGGGAGGTTGATGTAGGCGTTAGTAGCGGTCTCCCGGCCGTCGCCGGCTACGGCTAACCGATGTTATGCTAAGATGTTCGCCGGCTAAGAAGATGCGGGATAAATTTTTGTTTTTGGCGGAGCTAGGGGAAATATCTATCCTCGTCCATACCAGCCGTATGTCCGGGAATCTTAGGGCAAAAAAGCAAACCGGTATGGGGAAAACCGGTTTGCTTTTCATGTATACCAATCGATTTATTTAATCGAGATAGTCTTTTAGTTTTTTGCTACGACTGGGATGACGCAGTTTACGCAGGGCTTTGGCTTCAATTTGACGGATTCTTTCGCGGGTGACGCCAAATACTTGCCCTACTTCTTCTAAGGTACGGGTTCTTCCATCTTCCAAACCGAAGCGCAATTGCAATACTTTTTTCTCTCTCGGTGTTAACGTGCCTAAAACATCTTCCAATTGCTCTCTGAGAAGGAAAAATGAAGCGGCTTCTGCCGGAGCCAGTGCTTCTTCATCTTCGATAAAATCCCCTAAGTGGCTATCTTCTTCTTCGCCAATCGGCGTCTCCAAAGAAACTGGTTCCTGAGAAATTTTCAGGATTTCCCGTACTCTTTCCACGGAAATTTCCATTTCTGCGGCGATTTCTTCCGGC
Source organism: uncultured Peptococcaceae bacterium (assembly GCA_949289995.1). Lineage (GTDB taxonomy): Bacteria > Bacillota > Dehalobacteriia > UBA4068 > UBA4068 > JAILCQ01. The sequence goes on along the minus strand of CASEQE010000009.1, from coordinate 18,210 downwards.
GTAGGATCTCGCCCCAGTTCTTGTATCAGTTGCCGTTGGATACGAATCAATTTATTGATGGTTTCCACCATATGGACGGGGATACGAATGGTTCTAGCCTGATCGGCTATGGCTCTCGTGATGGCTTGGCGAATCCACCAAGTGGCGTACGTGCTAAATTTATAACCTTTATGATAGTCGAATTTTTCTACGGCTTTGATCAAGCCCAGATTGCCCTCTTGAATCAGGTCTAAAAACAACATACCGCGGCCAACATAGCGTTTGGCGATACTGACCACCAGGCGTAAATTGGCTTCGGCCAGGCGGCGTTTTGCCTCTTCGTCGCCTTCTTCCATTAATTTGGCATATAGTACTTCTTCGTCAGCGGTTAGCAGAGGTACACGGCCGATTTCTTTGAGGTACATTCTTACCGGATCGTCGATCGCTATGCCTTCCGGTACGGACAAATCTATTTCTAAAGGTTCCACTACGGGCAATACTTCCGTATCGTCCGGGTCGGTTAGCGCTTCCATGACAATATCGGCCGAGCCGATTTCAATACCGGCTTGCGCCAATTGTTCATAGATTTCGTCAATTCGTTCCGGCGTTAATTCAAGCTCGTTTAAGGCATCCATAATTTCCGTATAAGAAATATAGCCTTTGGGTTTGGCCCCTTCAATGAGCTTTTTAACGATTTCCTCCTTGGTGCGTTCCAATGGTCAATCCTCGCTTTCGCTCTATCCCTTTAAATCTTCCAACTGTTTATCCAGCGCCATTTGTTTAACTAATAGATCTTTGACGTCTTGCTTTGCAGCCAAGGCGGCGTTTAATTCTTGTTTCAGCCGTTCCTTTTTATCCATTAGTAAGGCGCGTTTCATACCCTTTATCGCTTCAGCGGCCAGTTGTTCTGAATCTCCCTGTGGAAGATCCGCTTGTAATAATTTCAACAAAAACTTCCGTAACCCTTCACTATTCGCGTCGATATGGTTGAATAATGTAGCGGGGTGAAAATCGTATCCTTCAGCCAATTGTTTGATCAGGCCAATGAGCTGAAGTCCTTCGGGAACGTTGGCAAAAGCTTCCTCCAAGTCTTGCGCGGCGTCCGCAAATATGCCAGGATTTTCAATTGCCAAACGAAGAAGAAAAAAGCTAGCTTTATGAATTACCGGTTCTTTCCAAGCCGCCGGGTGAACGGTTTGTTGCCTAGGACGGCTAATTTGTAAACCGCTACGCCGCAAATCCGCATAAATACTTTCTACGTCTACTTGCAAAATTTGGGCTAAGCGTCGAATAAAGCTATCCCGTTCCACATCGCTAGTAGTTGCGGCTATGGATGGCAACAATTCTGCCACCAGGTTGCTTTTGCCGCTTGCATTGCTGATATCGTGGTGATTTAAAGCCTGTTCCAAGACGTAATCCAAAATGGTGTAAGCGTGTTCGGCGGCTAAATTATGCCATGCCTCTGGGCCTTGACTGCGAAGGAAGTCATCAGGATCCTGTCCGGGGGGTAATACTAGGATTCGTACGTCGATATAATCCAAGTTGCGCAATTTATTTAAACCGCCGCCTGCAGCTTTTGCGCCGGCTTGATCGCCGTCGAAAGCCAAATACACAACGAGTTTCTGCGGTGGATCGGGGGCATAACGTTTAAGCAGACGGCTATGGGCTTCGGTAAATGCGGTGCCCAAAGTAGCCACCGCATTGGTTATACCAAATTGATGAGCGGCGATTACGTCCATATAGCCTTCCATGATAAAAATTTGCCGGCTTTGACGAACGGCCTGGCCCGCTACATCCAGCCCGTATAGTACCTGGGATTTGTTGAACAAAGGCGTGTTCATGGAGTTTAAATATTTTGCTGCATCTCCGGTTAAGGTCCGACCGCCAAAAGCGACTACCCGGCCTTGATAATCACGGATGGGAAAAATCAAACGTCCATGAAATTTATCATAATACCGTCCATTTTTAGCGCTTTTGCTAATTAGTCCCGCTTGCGTTAAAATATTTTCATTAAATTTTATTTTTAGATGATCGTATAGGGCTTGCCAATGGTTTTCCGAAGCATAACCCAGAGAAAAACGTTTGCTAATTTCTTGGCTGAGTCCCCGTTTTTGTAAATATGCTTGTCCGCTATTATGAGCGGCAGACCATAGGCATTGTTGGTAAAAATCTTTAGCCGCTTCGTTGGCGTTCAACATTTGTTGACGCAATTCCAGTTTTTGCCTTTCGTCAGGGGAAAGGTTTTTTTCTGGAATATGAATACCGACTCTTTCCGCCAATTTGCGAGCGGCCTCAGGGAAGGATATGCCTTCAATATCCCGTACAAAGCCAATGACGTTACCGCCTTTGCCGCAGCCAAAACAATTGAAGAATTGTTTCTCTTGGTTTACGGCAAAACTTTCCGTATCTTCTTGATGAAATGGGCATAGCCCAAAATAATTACGTCCTCTTTTTTTCAAGGGCACGTATTCGCCGATTACCTCCACAATATCGTTACGTTCGATGATTTCTTCTATAATCTCCGGAGGAATCAATCCGTGCATTGTTGCTTCACCGCCTTTTGCCGTGCCCAAAGTTATTCGCTTTTATTTCTGCCATTTCCTGCCAAACTGCTGCTATTATGGCCTATTTTTCCGCATGCTATACCTTTTGTAAAACACGGCGGTTCAAAACGACAGCCGATCTTCTGGAAATAGGGATAAATAATGTTCAATAGCAAATTTATCCGTCATACCGGCAATATAATCTACAACGGCTGTTTGTAATGGATATTGCGTATGTTCCGGGGGTAATAAATGGGGATTTTCCAGATAATAAGCATATAAATTGTGGATTATCCGGCGCGCTTGTCGTTCTTCGGCCAATTTTTGTGGATTTAAATAGACGGTGTCAAACATAAATTCCCGCAAGTTCGTCAATGCATCCGCAGCCGTCGAAGACATTTGAATATGCGGTTGATTGCGGCTATTTTCCACCAAGTCCAAGACCATGGCGTTAATTCGTTGGCTTTGGCTTTCGCCAAAAAACAATGCGGCTGGAGGTAGGCTTTGTTGTTGAATCAATCCTGCACGAATCGCATCGTCAATATCATGATTTAAATAAGCGATTCGGTCGCACAGACGAACCAGTTTGCCTTCCAGGGTGTGAGGAACGCCCTGGTCGCCGCTATGGTTTAAGATACCGTCTCGTACTTCGAAGCTTAAGTTCAAACCTTTGTTGTTTTTTTCTAAATGATCGACAATGCGCAAACTATGTTTGTTGTGGGCGAAGCCGGGACAGAGTTCCGCCAGGGCGCGCTCGCCGGCATGGCCAAAGGGAGCATGGCCCAAATCATGTCCCATTGCAATGGCTTCTGTTAAATCCTCGTTTAAATGCAATGCCCTTGCCGCCGTTCTAGCAATCTGAGACAATTCCAAGGTATGGGTCAGGCGTGTGCGGAAATGTTCGCTTTGGGGGTGTAAAAACACCTGCGCTTTATGCATCAGGCGGCGGAAAGCTTTTGTATGAATAATTCTATCTCGATCTCTTTGATAACATGTGCGTACGGAACATTCCAGTTCGGGACGTATGCGTCCTTTGCTGTTGCGGCTGTGGGCAGCCCAGGGGGCAAGCCACTGATCTTCCAAGTTTTGCCATTCTTCTTTCATTTATGCACACCTCTGAAAGAATAATTGGCTGTTCGACAGGGTAATTCCTTTATCCGCCATAGATAGAAATTACTTTAGCGAGCTGCTTTCCAAAAAACGATGAAATTCGGCATGGGGAATGATATAGCGACGGCCGCTTTTTATGGCGTGTAATTTATGACTTTTGATTAATTCGATAATAAAGGCATAGCTTAAAGGCAAGATTTCCTGCAATTCTTTGATCGTATAACCTTGCGTGGATAAAATTTCTTGTTTATGTTTCGCATATGTTTGGCCATCCTTTAAGGCGATGAAGTATTTTCTGCCTACTTTATAGGCGGGGAGAACGCCGTTATCAATATCTCTTTTTACCGTAGCATAGGGAATATGCGCTAGATCGCTTACTTCTTTAAGAGTCATATATTTCTCGTTTTCCATAGCTGTTCCTCCAGGCGTTTTTCTTCATATTATGCCTTGAGGGTATGTTTTATGCTTGCTTATGGCGAATCGTCTTGGTGGACAAGGGGGGCAACGTGAAGAAAAAGGACCTCTCGAAAAAGAGAGGCCCTGCAATTTGGGAAAAGGATTTTTCTTGAGGTTCTGATGTTTAGAGGGAGAATTAGTCAATATAGATATGCATAGGCCAGGATAAATAGTGGGCCTCCGGCAGTTTTTCTGCCGTAATATAACCTGCAGGGGCGTTCAGTACATCGGGAATACGATTGACGATGGTGGCGCAAGTGTGTTCTACCGTGGCAGGTTTTTGTACAAAGAAGGTGGTATCCGGTTCGCCAGTAATTTTCCAATCGCACATATCGCCATCGTCCGGGCCATATACTTTACCAATGCATTGCGTTTCGATAATCGGTCCTTGGAAAGTTTCGGTGGTGACCACGGCGCTCATACCAATACAATTGCCTTTGGGAATCGTGCGCCCTAACGTTGCGGAATATAAGTCCTTGTCGTAGAAATAAGGCACGCATTTTTGGGTTTGCGATTTAATCGTCCAACCCATTTTATTGCACAAGGCTTCATTGGAATTCCATACATAGCTAGGTTCCAAGGTAGTGGGGTGAGCGATTTTTTCTTCAAATTCTTCTGGCGTCATACCGGCGCCATGGGCTTCGGCCAAAGCAAGACCATAGTCTTCTACGTTGTAGCTAACCGCTCCCTCGATTTTATCGATACGGTGTACGCCACCGGCTACGCAGCCGATCATATTAATCCAATAAATATCCTGCATACCGGAACCAACGATGGTGCAGCCGTTTTCTTTGGCCATTTTATCCAATTTATTGGTGATAGCCGCGGAGGTGGTCCAGGGGTAAATGGCTTCTTCGCAGGTGGTGATTACGTTAATGCCACGGGAAGCGCAGCGTTCGAAATGCGGGTATACGTCATCCATGAAACTAAACAAAGTGAGAATCGCAATATCCGGATCGCATTCGTCCAAAACGGCGTCGGCATCGTCACGAATCGCAACGCCTAAATGACAGCCTAAATCAGCGAAGTCGCCAATATCCATACCGACGATTTCTGGATTGACGTCGATGGCGCCAACAATTTCTGCTCCTTTTTCATATAAATAGCGCAGGATATATTTGCTCATTTTACCGCAACCATACTGGACAACCCGAATTTTTTCAAAATTGATCATGCTTTATACCCCTTTCCTTTATTTATTATAGCTTTTCTAATACCATTCGTGCTTTATATATTTTAGCATAATTTGCCAATTTGATTTCAAGTAAATTGTTACCTGAATTTTTTATGAACAATAAATGAAAATTTATCCCTGAAAATATAAGGTTTTTATTTTGATCGCAAAGAAAAGCAAACGTCTCTGGCATAATGATTGGCCAGTGCATAAAGCAAAGGCAATAAGCTTGCTTTCAGGGAAATAAAATATAATGGAAGAGATTTACGTTTGCTTTTGTACAAAATCGCCGTTTTCTTTGGCAGAAGACGGCGATTTGTTGTAAATACTATGCAAGATAAGGGTTTGTCAGGCGTTTTTATGCAGTATGTCGGTTGGATAGATCGTCAATGACGATATGGTTAGCAGCAAAGTTTAATCGGCAAAGAATTGTGTCCAGGCATAGCCGCCGTATTGATTGTCGGTGCTTTCCTCTACGCCGATGCCGATACGGCTATAATTGGCGTTCATAATATTATCTCTATGTCCCGGTGAAGCCATCCAGTCTGCCACTACTTCTTCCGGCGTATTTTGACCGATTGCAATATTTTCGCCGGCTTTATTATAAGTAGCGCCAGCTTCCGTTAACGCGGTAAAACAGCTGCTACCGTCGGGACGGGTATGGCTAAAGCTCAGACTGATTTCCCCGGCGCGGATTTGTGCGGCGGCAGCCAGATTAGGATCCAGACTTAAAGACGGTAAATTTTCCTTTGCCCGTTCTTGATTCACCAAATCTAATACCTGTTGCGCATATCCTTCCAAGCTAGGGGATTGATAGGTAACCATTTGCGGCGTTTCCGTATCAATCTCTTGCGCGGTAGACGGCGCTTGGATAGCGAAAAGATTGGCTAAATATTGAGCGAAATCGCTATTGCCAAATAAGTATTGGACTAGGCTTGTCCATGAAAAAGCGGCACGGTCATCATTCTTTTGTGCATTTGCGTTGACGTCTTGGACGTCATATGGATTTGCCGTCTTTTCTTGCCGGGCGTTTGTATATGTATCGCCCAAATTGTTTGTTGTGCATGGGTTCTCTTGATCAGGACAGACGTCGTTGGCGGCGCGAGTAATGTCGTTACAGATCGTATTAGCGCCACAATCGCTACAATCATTTACGTTGCTGACGGCGCTGGCGCTTATGGGAAACAAAACCAGCAAAGCAATAATCAAGATAGCCCATATTTGTTTTTGAATACGTTTCATAATATGCCCCCTTGTTTTTTATCTAGAACAAATATTCATCAGAATATATGTTATTTTAACATATTGTGCAATATAAACCCAAATCCAAATTGTGGAAATGCGATTTTTATCTGGAAAAATATAGTTTGCTCAATATTTGTCGCAAACTAATTTCCGTTCTTTTCACTGTTTCGACATGTTTTTCAAGGAAGAAAATCTATAATTAAATCACTTCAAGTAAACGGAAGGACAAAAGATTTATAGGTGGTGATTTTATGTCGGATATTCCCCAGGTTTACCCGTTTAAACGTAAAAGCGGTTTAAACGACCAACAGCCTGCTAAACCTTGCGGCAAGCATAAAAGTATGTTGCGAAACAGAACGCTTGCTTTGCGCTTTTGCGTTTTCTTTGTCGTAGGTTTTCTTTTGGCAAGAGCGCAGGTTTTGGGGGGATTATACCCTTTTGCTCCCGCTTTTTTTGCAGCGGTAATGGTTACATACCCCAAGCGAGGAGCGATTTATGCTTTACCAATCGTGTGTGGTTTCCTTACGGTACTAAGCGGCAGGATGTTTTTCGTCTATTTGTCGATTATTGCTTTACTGACCATTGTTTTCCTGTTGTATGGTGTAGATGGCAAAAAACAATGGTTTGTGGTACCGGGTATGGTGCTTTCGGCAGTATTGGTCAGCAAAGGTTTGGTCATTGCAATTACTGGTTTTAACAGTTATCAATTATTGATCGGCGTTTTTGAGGCTATTATTGCTGGCGGTTTGTCCTTGGTATTTATGGTGATTTTGAACGCTTGCCGTCGTTTCGACGTTTCAAGACGTTTTACCACGGATGAAACCATATGTATATTTGTTGCCGGTATCGGGGTAATTTGCGGCTTATCCGGCTGGCAAATTGGCGGTTGCGATATACAAAGCATTGTTAGTCGTTTGGCAATCCTGATGGTAGCTTATTTAGGGGGCGCTGGTTCCGGAGCGGCAATTGGCGCTATGTTGGGCATCGTCCCTAGTTTATCGGCGGTAATTAGCCCATCCCTTATTGCAGCATACGCTTTTTCCGGTATGTTATCCGGGGTGTTTTCCAGCTTTGGCAAATTAGGGGCGACATTAGGCTTTTTGTTGGGAAATCTGATTTTGGCTTTGTATTTGCTAAGCGGCGAAGAAATTAGCGCATATCTTCTATCATCCTTGATAGCTGCGATATTCTTTATTGCAATCCCTCAAAAAGCATATGCGTTTTTGTTACGGGCTTTTTCATCGTCGGGCTTAAAAAGTGCCAAAGAAGAAAAAAATGAACGTTTGCTGCGTTTAGCTGTACGCAAGTTGCGCAATTGCGGTTGGTTGTATCGGGAATTGTCTTCCACTTTAGCCGATATTAGTGGAGAAGAGCTACTGGGGGAAGAGGATATGGTTCGCGCCTCTTTGGATCAATTGTCCCACCAATTGTGCGGCGCCTGTTCCTTGCGGGATATTTGTTGGGAGTTGGATTATCGAGAGACGTTCGATGGGGTAATCGGTTTATTTAACGTGATCCGCAATCATGGCTTAGCGGAAGTGAAGGATGTGCCGGAAAACTTTTCTAAACGTTGTCCACATATTAAAGAGCTGGTAGCCATTATCAATTGCTTGTATGATATGCATTGTCGCGATAGCTTTTGGCAATTACAACGCATTAATAGCCGCAAACTATTGGCGGCGCAATTAAATGGTGCTGCCCAGGTAATGGATAAAATTTCCCATGAAATCATTGAATTTGGCGACGAAAGAGAAGTGTTGGAAAGAGAATTGCAGCGAGCGGTAGCAAAAAGGGGATTGCCTATTGAAAGCGCAGGTTTAATTTCCGTTAATGCTCGAACCGTAGATATATGGGCGCAATATATAGAATGTCCAGGCGAAATATACTGCCGGGATACGATTGCACAAGAAGTGACTCGTTTGGTTGGAAATGATTTCTTCGTTTATGAACACCGTTGCGGCGGTAAGGATTGTCAAGAACGCTGTTATTATCGCCTATTGGCGGCCGGCGCTCATAGCATAAAAATTGGACAAGCCCAATTAGCCAGAGATAGCAAAGGGGTTTGCGGCGATACGGGAGGCAGTATGCTGTTAGAAGAAGGACGGCATTTATTAATGGTTAGCGACGGAATGGGCGTAGGGGAAAAAGCTGCTCGGGAAAGCGGCGCCGCCTTATCGTTAGTCAGCCGTTTGTTGGAAGCTGGATTCGTTGAAGATACCGCCATCGACGTGGTGAACGCTGCCCTATCTTTGCGTGGGAATGAAGAAAGCTTTGTCACGATGGATTTATGCATTATTGATTTGTATGATTGTAAGGCGGAGTTTATTAAAACCGGCGGCAGCCCCAGCTATATTAAAAGAGGTTGTACGGTGAAAACCATCAAAGGAGATAGTTTACCCGTGGGTATGCTCTATAATGTGGAAAAAGAAACCATTTGTGAACATCTTTTGCCTGGGGATTTTATTATTTTGGCATCGGATGGCCTTTTAGACACGGATGTCAAAGGCGACGGCGCCTGGTTATCACGGGTGATTGAACAGGCAAACTATAGCGATCCTCAGGAAATGGCCGAATATTTGCTAAATGAAGTCATGGGTATTAGCGGTGGTAAAATTAAAGATGATATTACGATTTTGGTCGCGCAAGTAGGACAAGCTGCCTAATTTTTAAAACTGAATTTTTCTAAAGATCTCCTGACAAACCAAAAACCGCCTATATGGGCGGTTTTTGGTTTAAAAATAAAGTTGTTGAACGATGTTATTTAGCTAACAATCTTTCCACGCTGGCCAGTTTTACGGCGATGCAGAACAGTTCCATCGCCTGTTTCAATTCTTCTACCGGGGGCAGAGAAGGAGCGATACGGATGTTGCTGTCATGAGGATCTTTGCCGTAGGGATAGGTAGCGCCGGCGCCGGTCAATACCACGCCGCCTTCTTTGCACAATTCAACGGTACGTTTCGCCGTGCCGTCCATGCCGTAGAAAGATACGAAGTAGCCGCCTTTGGGGTTATGCCAGTGGGCAACGCCCAAAGGAGCGATTTCTTTTTCCAAAGTTTCAACCACCATTTGGAATTTGGGTTTCAGAATGGCGGCATGTTTTGCCATATGCGCTTCGATGGCAGCTTTGTTGGGGAGGAATTTGCAATGACGCAGTTGGTTTACTTTGTCATAGCTGATGGTCTGAATATTTAATTGTTTGGAGGTGAATTCAATATTGGCGGGAGAAGCGGCCATGGCGCTGATACCGCTGCCGGCAAAGGTGATTTTGGAAGTGGAAGCAAACATATAGACCATGTCTTCATTTCCTGCAGCTTTGCAGGCATCATATATGTTGTACAGATGATCCGGATTGTTAGGATCCAGATGGTGCATGCAATAGGCGTTGTCCCAGAAAATACGGAAATCTTTGGCGGCGGGTTTCAAAGCAGCAAAGCGTTTGACCACTTCGTCGCTGTAGGTGATGCCGTCGGGATTGGAGTACATGGGTACGCACCAAATACCTTTAATGGTATCGTCGGCAGCCAATAATTTTTCAATGATATCCATATCCGGGCCGTCTTCTTTCAGCGGCACGGGGATCATTTCGATGTTGAAAGATTGGCAAATGGAAAAATGCCGGTCATAACCAGGGGCAGGGCAGAGGAATTTAATGCCGTCTACTTTGCTCCAAGGAGTAGAACCAGGCAAAACGCCATGGAGGAAAGCCCGGCTAATCGTGTCGTACATCAAGTTCAGGCTGGCGCTGCCGCCAATAATAATTTGATCCGCCGGCATGCCGAGGATTTCGCCAAACAAAGCTCTGGCTTCCGGAATACCATTCAAACCGCCGTAATTGCGTACGTCGGTGCCGTCGGCAGCTTTCAGCGAACAACCGTCCAAAGCATGCAACAATCCCATAGAAAGATCCAATTGGGCGGAAGAAGGTTTACCTCTGGCCATATTTAATTTCAGGCCCCGTGCTTTAAATTCCCCAAATTGTTTTTCCAGATCGGCCTTCATGGCCTGTAGTTGGCTTTTATCCATATCCGCCAATTTCATGAAATCAACTCCTGTTCTTTTTTTTTCCAAACTCAAGTCCATTCTATAACATTGTAAGCTAAAATTCAAGGGTAAATAATTTTATCGTTGACAGTGCCTTATTTTCCTTGTTTGACGATGGCCGCTCCTTTTTCAAAAGCCTCTTGGTTAATGGGGAGCAAATGGGCTTTTCTTTCTCCTAATTTATGCAACAGGGCATCCATCAGGCTTTCTTTGCTGACACAGTGGGTAGCCGCCAAATAGGCGCCCAGCATTACGATATTTGCCACCCGGGCATCGCCTAGTTCCATTGCCAGTTCATTGCAAGGCACATAATAGACTTCAATATCGTCTCGTATCGCTTTGCGATCAATGATAGAGCTGTTGACAAATAATTTGCCGCCTTTGATCAGTTGGGGTTCAAATTTATCCAAAGAAGGACGATTCATCACAATAATGGAATTGGGATAATCGACAATCGGCGAAGCGATTTGTTGGTCGGAAATGGTTACGCTGCAATTGGCCGTGCCGCCGCGGATTTCCGGGCCGTAGGAGGGCAGCCAGGCTACCTGTTTGTCCTCGATCATAGCCGCATATGCCAATAATTGCCCCATCAGCAAAACGCCTTGTCCGCCAAAGCCGGCGAAAATGTTTCTTTCCAGCATGCGCTTACACCTCCTTATATACGCCTAGGGGATAATAGGGAATCATATTTTCTTCCAGCCATTTCATAGCTTCCACCGGCGATTTGCCCCAGTTGGTGGGGCAAGTAGCCAATACTTCCACCATAGAAAAGCCTTTGCGATCTATTTGCGCTTGGAAAGCTTTCTGGATGGCTTTTTTGGTACGGATGATATTGGCGTTATTGTTGCAAGCAACCCGTTCAATATAGGCGGAACCTTCGATGGTGGCCAGCATTTCCGCAATGCGAATCGGCGAGCCGCATAATTCTTTATCCCGACCGTAGGGACTGGTGGTGGTTTTTTGTCCTACCAGGGTAGTAGGAGCCATTTGTCCGCCGGTCATACCATAAATAGCGTTGTTAATGAAAATAGCGGTTATTTTTTCTCCCCGATGGGCGGCATGTACGATTTCCGCAGTACCAATGGAAGCCAAATCGCCGTCGCCTTGATAGGTGAATACAATATTTTGGGGATGGACTCGTTTGCAGCCAGTGGCCACTGCCGGTGCCCGGCCGTGGGCAGCTTCATACATATCGCAGTTAAAATAATTATAAGCAAATACGGCGCAGCCTACCGGCGCAACGCCGATGGCTTTGTCCAGAAGTCCCATTTCTTCCAATACTTCCGCCACCAGCCGGTGAACGATGCCGTGGGTGCAACCTGGGCAATAGTGAAAATCTACATCCAGCAGACCTTTTGTTCTGGCAAATACCTGGGTCATGCTTATCCCTCCTTCATTTCCAAAACCTTGGCGACAATTTCATCAACCGTGGCAATCCGGCTGCCCGGATAGCCGAAAAATTCTACCGGTTTTTTACCGTTTACCGCCAAACGTACATCTTCTACCATTTGTCCGGCACTGATTTCCACGGTTAAAAACTTTTTCACCGATTGCTCGGCGGCAACCTGGGCTATGGCTTGGCTGGGGAAGGGCCAAAGCGTAATGGGACGAATTAAGCCCACTTTTACGCCTTGTTTTGCCAGTTCATTAATGGCGGAGCGGCAAACCCGGGAAATGGTACCATAGGCGGCGATGACAATTTCTGCATTTTCTGTGTTGAACAATTCCACCCGTACTTCATTGGCTTCAATTTGGCGGTAAGTAGCTTGCAAACGTTCATGCAGCGCTTCCAAGTCTTCATCGGTAATATGCAGAGAATTGACGATGGCCCGAGGGCGGCCGCAACCTTCATGCCAACCGGTGGCCGCCCAAGGTTTGGCCGTTTGGATTTGTGCATCGCTTTTGAATTCCGGCAGGGTTACCGGTTCCATCATTTGGCCGATTAAGCCGTCGGCCAAAAGCATGACCGTATTGCGGTATTTATCAGCGATATCAAAGGCGTCATACATGATGTCTACGGATTCTTGTACCGTATCCGGGGCGAAAACGATCATATGATAATCGCCATGTCCGCCCCCTTTGGTGCTTTGAAAATAGTCGCCTTGGGAAGCCTGAATACCGCCTAAACCAGGGCCGCCACGCATCATGTTTACCACGACGCAGGGCAATTCCGCGCCGGCTATGTAAGATAGTGCTTCTTGTTTCAGGCTGATGCCTGGGCTGGAAGAGGAAGTCATTGCCCGGGCGCCGGCGCCAGCGGCTCCATAAACCATGTTGCTGGCTGCGACTTCGCTTTCAGCCTGCAGAAAAACGCCGCCCACTTGCGGCAAACGGGCCGACATATATTCGGGAATATCGTTTTGCGGGGTAATAGGGTAGCCAAAGAAATAGCGGCAACCGCCCCGGATGGCAGCTTCCGCAATTGCCTCGCAGCCTTTTAATAATTGTCTTGCCATATGTTTTCCGCCTCCTATTTTTCGATCTCAATGACCACATCCGGGCAAGTTCTGGCGCATGAAGCGCAGGCGATGCACGCCGCCATATCCAGAATTTCTGCTATCTGGTAACCTTTGGAATTCAGCTTGGTTTTGGATAAAGCGATGATATTTTTAGGGCATGCCCGAACGCACAGGCCGCAGCCTTTGCATCTTTCCCCGTTGATCGTAACCAAAGCCATGTAGTGATCCTTCCTTTCTCTAATCGTGATTTCTATATTTTAATAATACTTATATTAACGTATTGGGGTTTCGTTTGGGGTCAGTGGGTTTGGAGCGATATTGGCTTTCAATAACTCGTTGCCAGTCCCTGGCCATGCGAATTTGAATTGGTAACAATTGGCCAATATATTGTGGATTTAAGCCCTTGGCTTTTTGTATTTGCTGAAAAGCGGACAAAATATGTTTTTGTCCGGCGGTATAGGCCACGGGAATAGAGGTTTCTTTAGATACTTCCATAATAATATCATACGCGGATAGCAAATCGTCGACGCTGCTTTCTGTGGATAGATTGCCATTGTTGATTAATCCAGTAATATTTAAGCGGCAAGCCTCCTCCATTTTGTGCAATAGGGCAATAATTTGATCCGCCGCTGCCGATAAAGGCCGTCGAGTGTTTATCACTAAATACACTTCTAGTTGTTTATCTGGTATGCGACGAAAATATTCATGATATTGTCCTAGTGCTACGGCTCCACCCGCGTCGCCGCCTAAATCAAACACAACCAGATCATATAAACCGTTGAAAACCGCATAAACATCCGCCGGTAAAGTGATAATTTCGATATTACTATGGGCAAACATAGGGGCGATTAAACGCACGCCATGCCGTTCTAAAACGTTTTTTTGGTCGCTGCTACGGAAATACGGGTTGATAATATCCAAATCTACCAATACTGTTTTGCTTGTTTTTGGGGATGATAATGCAAAATGAAGCGCCAATTCACTTTTGCCGCTGCCAAAATTGCCCAAAAGGACGATAAATTTGCTGTTCAATTGCATCCCTGCCTTAAATATGCCAATTCAACTTATATCGCATTTTTATATTATATCATGCTTCTATTTTTCTGTCACTATTTTTTATTTACCGTCATAGCTTAAACCGGAGTATATCTTGTGGCAAGCACATGGCGGCATTGGTAATATGCGAATAAAAAAGAAGGGCGTATGCATACGCCCTTCCAATGTTGCTATATATATGTTATTTGGCGAAATAACGGTCATATAAACCGAGGAAGCCTTTGCCATGACGGGCCTCGTCCTTGCACATTTCATGAACGGTATCATGAATGGCATCATAGTTGAGTTGTTTGGCCAAAGTAGCCAATTCTTTTTTGCCTTGGCAAGCGCCGTGTTCCGCTTCCGCACGCAGGGCGACGTTCTTTTTGGTATCTGCCCACACGCATTCGCCTAATAATTCGGCAAAACGAGCGGCATGATCTGCTTCTTCAAAAGCATAACGACGGAAAGCTTCGGCAATTTCCGGATAGCCTTCCCGATCAGCTTGACGGCTCATGGCCAAATACATGCCTACTTCCGTGCATTCGCCAGTGAAATTAGCGCGCAAACCTTCCAGCACTCTTTCATCGCAGCCTTGCGCGACGCCGATTTTGTGTTCATCGGCAAAATCGCCCACCTGAGTTTGTTCGGAAAATTTTTCTTTGGGGGCTTTGCATTGAGGACAAAATTCCGGGGGTTCATTTCCTTCATAGACATAACCGCAGACGGCGCAAACAAATTTTTTCATTTTTTCACCTTCTATTATTTTTATTTTTGTAGCTTATGATCAACATATGCCACCAAATCGGCCACGGTATTCATTCCCTCCGCCTCGTCGATGGTAATGTTGAATGCTTCTTCAATAGATAGCATGATTTCCACCATGTACAGAGAGTCTACTTTCATATCGTCGAAACCGCTTTCCAAGGTGATTTGTGCTGGATTGATGTCCAGTTTATCGGCGATAATGGCTTTAATTTTGTCGAAAGTCATATGATCCTCCTCGTAGATATCCTACATGAAAAATTATATTCTGGGAAAAGCGCAAAGTCAACCGTTAATTTAAACTGTTGATTTAAATAGATAAATTTAATTCAGCAACATTTCTCCATAAATGCGATTGATCGCGTTAATATAGGCCATGATACTGGATTTGATAATATCTGTGCTAACATTTTTGCCTAAATATACGCCGTCGCCATATTTCACGCGCACGGTAACCTCGCCTAGAGCATCAGCGCCTTCGGTTACAGCCTTAATGACATAGGATTCGAGGCTTAGATTCAAGCCTAGGATTTCATCAATGGCTTTAAAGGCGGCATCCACCGGTCCCCCGGCTATTGCGGCCTTTTGCAAGGTTTCGCCTCCCCGGGTTAAGCATACCGTGGCAGTAGAATTCATATTGTTGGCGCTTAAAATTTGATAATTGGCCAATTCCACAACGGGTTTGACGTCATGAAGCCGTCCTTCTAAAATGGCGGCAATATCGCGCACGGTGACGTCTTTTTTGCGGTCGGCTAGAACTTTAAACTGTTCAAAAGCGGCTTTGACTTCTTCGGGGGACAAATGAAAGCCTAAATCATGCAAACGTTCACTAAAGGCATGACGTCCCGAAAGTTTGCCCAACACCAGGCTGTCCACCTGGTAGCGACCGATACTTTCAGCGGACATAATTTCATAGGTTTCTCGATCGGTAAGCACGCCATGTTGATGGATTCCACTTTGGTGGCGGAAAGCGTTGTCGCCGACGATTGGTTTGCCAGGGGCGATTTCCATGCCGGTGTATTTGCTAATGAGTTGGCTGAGTTTATATATACCATGGGTGTTGATTTTGTGCTCAAGGTTGTAATAATTTCGGCGAGTAGACAAGGCCATAACCACTTCCTCTAAGGAAGCGTTACCAGCTCTTTCCCCCAAACCGTTGACCGTTACTTCCGCTTGACGTGCGCCCGCCGTTAAACCGCTTAAGGTATTTGCGGTGGCCATACCTAAATCATTATGGCAATGTACAGACAGACAAGCTTTTTCAATATTGCTTACATTGTTTAATACGTATTGTACCAATGCGGCATATTCTTGGGGCGTGGTATAGCCCACCGTATCCGGGATATTGACGATGGTGGCGCCGGCGGCGATTGCTTTTTGCAGCAGTCGGCATAAGAATTGTTTATCGCTGCGGCTGGCATCTTCCGCGGTAAATTCCACATCATGACAATAGCTTTTGGCAATTTTGATCGCGGAAACGGCTCTTTCGACTACCTCGTGCTCCGTCATACGCAGTTTGTGCATCATATGACGTTCCGAGGAAGCGATGACGATATTGATTAAAGGCGCTTCGGCAAAACGTAACGCTTCCCAGGCTCGTTGTACGTCGCCGGTCACCGCACGACATAAACCTGCAACTTGTACGCCTTTTAATTCCCTAGCTACAGCTAAAACGGCGCTAAAATCTCCCTGGGAGGAATTGGGAAATCCGGCTTCAATGGCATCCACGCCGATAGCCGCAATTTCTTTGGCAATTTCAACTTTTTCCCTTACGTTTAAATTCACGCCGGGGGTTTGTTCTCCGTCTCTAAGCGTGGTATCGAAAATTCTGATGGTAACCATTGGCGCTCCTTGAACAAAAGTATTGCTTACGCATAATATAGTATCGGTAAAATTTTTTCTTTTGTCAAGTGTTTTCCCCTCATGGCTTTTAAGCGATGCCCACGGGTTGGTGGGCCGATATGGCGGGGCGCGAACGGTTATAGAAAAAGCATGGCCAAGCGGTAAACGCAAAAAGCGGCGATCCATGCCAGAGCCAATTGATATAGGGCGGCGCTCCAGGCAACTGTGCGGCAACCGCTGCATTTGCGTATTGCGCTGATCGTGGCGACGCAAGGCGTATATAATAGAACGAACACCATAAGCGCATAGGCGGCGGCAGGAGAAAGGCTTTGACTTATAGCAGAGGATAAATTTTCCGCCGATAGGCCGGCATATAAAACCGCTAGCGAAGAGACTACGGCGTCTTTGGTGAAAAAACCGCTAAGCAGAGCCACTGCTATTTGCCATGAACCGAAACCCAACGGCGCCAGAAAGGGCGCGATGAACGTTCCTAAAGAGGCTAGAATACTGTGGGCGCTATCAACGGCTTGCCCTTGCCAATTAAAATTATCCAGAAACCAAACGGTTATCGACGCCAAAAAAATTACCGTACCCGCTTGTTGGATATAGTCCCAAATTTTTTGCCAAACCGTCTGCCAAAGATTGCGCCAGGTCGGTTTGCGGTAGGGAGGGATCTCCATTAAGAACGGCGGTTTGTTTGTTTGGCGTAGTACGGGTTTTAAGCATAGGCTGGTAAGCAGCGCTGCGGCAATGCCTAAAAGATATAAGGAGATTACGACCAATTCTTGCGCGTTAGGAAAAAAAATACCGGATAAAAGAACGTAGACCGGCATTCTGGCGCTGCAACTGATAAAAGGGACGGCCAGCATGGCGGCGGTTCTTTCGCCTTTATCGTCCAGGCTGGCGCAGGCTATTACCGCCGGCACGGAGCAACCAAAGCCCAATACCATTGGGATGAAGGCTTTGCCAGACAGACCGAACCCAGCTAATAATTTGTCAGTAATAAAGGCTATCCGGGCCATATAACCGCTATGTTCAAGCAATGCTAGCCCCAGAAACAAAATCACTAGTTGGGGTAGAAAGGTGAGAATTGCGCCCACGCCGGCTATTGCCCCTTCTACCAGCAACCGAGTTATACTTTCCGCTACGCCCCACTGCAACAATAATTGCCGCGTAACGGCAGGCAACCATTGGCTAAAAATAAGCTGGAAACCGTTTTGTAGCCATGCGCCAAGGGGGCCGAATGCTAAATAGAATAATGAACAGATTACGGCGATGAATAGCGGCAAAGCCCATAAACGATGGCAGAGAATCGCATCAAGCTGTATGCCGATTTGCTTTTTTTCAGTGTCGCTGGGCCGACGCAGAGTTTGGACTACCGTTTTTTCGATTTGCCGGTAACGTTGTGCAGGCGTTTTGGCGCTGGTTGCCAGGTTTTTTATGTGACGAACCGAGACGCCGGCAAACCGTTGGCTATGTCGCCGTTGGCTGGCCAGCTCCAAGATTGCTGCCAATAAACGCTCCACTCCCCATCCGGAAAGCGCGGAAATCTCGATGCAAG
>CASEQE010000008.1 GCA_949289995.1 uncultured Peptococcaceae bacterium | reverse complement strand
ATCATTTTGACGTTTCGCTTTTGGCTCGCACCAACCGCCAATTCTCTGTGCGCTAGGCGTCAAGATCGTCTTCGTCATCGCATTTACAAATGAGAGTATAACAAATGAAATAAACGATGTCAAGAGTTTTTTTATTTTTTTAGTCCCTCAGCGACTTTTTTTAAACTGCAACTAAGCGCGAAAATATGTTATAATAATCCGTATGCTACGAAAAAATAGCGTTGAAAGAAAACCGTGGCGTATCAGCCCCTGCTATCCTTTCCAGAAGTAGATTTCACCATATCCAAAAGGACTACGACATGTACTGGCTATATATCCTGCAATGCAAAGACGGCACTCTTTATACAGGGATTACCAATGATCTTGAAAAACGGCTAGCGGCGCACAATCGTGGCCAAGGGGCAAAATACACCCGCAGCCGCATACCTGCGGTTCTGGTATATCAGGAAAGTTGTTCCAATCGCGCCGCCGCTCTACGCCGAGAAGCAGCGGTCAAAAAACTTAACCGGAGACAAAAGCTACAGCTTATCGCTAGCCAAAACAGCTGTGAATCTCATTAGTCTTATGACATAATTGGCAAAACAAGCGACCGGATTACGGCCGCTTGTTTATTGACCGCCGCAAGCCACCTAGCAACACGAAACTCTACTATTGCCGCTATCCAAGTGCGTTTTCCCCTAAATCTTCTCTGATTCTTTCTTCCTTCAGCACTTTATACATTTCTTTTGCTTGTTCGCTGCGCACGTTTTCCGCCACTTGCATAATTTCCACAGTCAATAACCGTCCGGCAAAGGCGATACGCAACACGTCACCCACCTGAACCGTATTGCCGGCTTTGGCTAGGCGGCCGTTGATTTGCACCTTGCCGGCGTCGCAAACCTCATTGGCCACGGTACGCCGCTTGATCAAACGAGATGTTTTTAAAAATTTATCTAAACGCATAGGCTCCTCCCTATTACTCTTTTGTTTTTGCTTCCTGCCAAAGCTGATCTAAACCGGGCAAATCCATTTCCTGCCAAGTTTTATTCTGGCGAGACAATGCTTCCTCGATATACGTAAAACGCTTCATAAATTTATGGGCGCTACTGCGCAGGGCATCTTCTGCATCCACCTGATAGAATCGGGCCAAATTTACCAAAGCAAATAAGCAATCTCCCAATTCCTCTTTAATATGTTGTGGGTTTGCCGCCTGATCTAATTCTACCAATTCTTCGCTTACTTTTTCTCTTGGGCCGCTAATATCTGGCCAATCAAAACCCACCCGCGCCGCTTTATCCTGAACTTTTTGTGCCAAAAGCAATGCGGGTAAATTATCGTTTACATACATCAAGCCGCGTTTCTTATCTTTATGATTAGAGGCTTTTTCCGCCGCTTTGATTTCTTCCCATTGCGTTAATACCTGTCCAGAATCACCGGCATAACCATTATCAAACACATGAGGATGCCGGCGGCGCATCTTTTGGCAAATCCCCTCTACCACATCGTCAATCGTAAAACGGTTTTCTTCTGCGGCAATTTGCGCATGAAAAACGACCTGCAACAATGCATCGCCTAATTCATCGCATAGCGCCTCGTCATCTGCCGCATCAATCGCGTCTAAAACCTCATAGGTTTCTTCTAAAAAATATTTCTTCAGGCTTTGATGCGTTTGTTCCCTATCCCAAGGACAACCATCTTGTTGGCGCAAACGGGCCATGATGCCAACCAAATCTTGCCATTTTTCCCCATCCGCTTGTCCTAACTTGTTCATAATCCCATACACCTCATTTTTTATTTTCTAACGCCCGCAGTTCAATAATGGCATCTCGCAATTGGGCGGCTTCTTCAAACTCCAGACGCCTCGCGGCTTCACGCATTTCTTTTTCTAGCGATTTAAGCAGTTTACCCCTTTCTGCTTTGCTCATATGCTCTGGTGTTTTAAATTTTTTCTTATTGCCGCCAGCCGATGGCAATACAGCCGCCACCACATCTCTTACTTCCTTCACAATGGTTTGCGGCACAATTCCGTGTTGCAAATTATATTGCCGTTGTTTTTTCCGCCGCCGATTGGTTTCGTCGATAGCAGCTTTCATGCTATCGGTAATCACATCCGCATACATAATCACCCGTCCTTCCACATTTCGGGCGGCACGGCCAACGGTTTGAATTAAAGATCGCTCGGATCGTAAAAAACCTTCCTTATCCGCATCTAAAATCGCCACCAATGTGACTTCCGGTAAATCCAAACCTTCCCTAAGCAGGTTAATTCCCACCAACACGTCAAAATTGCCCAAACGTAAATCGCGAATAATTTCCATTCTTTCCAAAGTCTTAATATCAGAATGTAAATAACGCACGGCCACACCGGCACTTTGTAAATAAGCAGTTAAGTCTTCAGCCATTCGTTTGGTCAAAGTTGTCACCAAAACGCGTTGATTTTTAGCGGAGCGAATATGGATTTCCTGCAGTAAATCATCAATTTGTCCTTTAATCGGCCGGATTTCAATTTCCGGATCCAGCAGGCCAGTGGGACGAATCACCTGTTCCACCAGTTGTTGACAGTGGGCTTCCTCATATGGTCCAGGCGTAGCGGAAACATAAATGGTTTGTCCGCTTTTCGCCTCAAACTCCTGAAAAGTAAGCGGCCGGTTGTCCCGGGCTGATGGCAAACGAAAACCATAATCCACCAAAGACTGTTTACGGGAACGATCTCCCTCATACATTCCTCTTATTTGTGGAATGGTCACATGGGATTCATCAATCATTATCATATAATCCTGGGGAAAATAGTCCAACAACGTATACGGAGGCTCTCCTTCCCGCCTACCGGTAAGATGACGGCTATAATTCTCTATACCGCTACAATGCCCCAATTCTTCCATCATTTCTAAATCAAAATTGGTTCGTTGCTCCAAACGTTGCGCTTCTAATAGTTTACCTTCCTGCCGAAAATACTGTAAACGCTCAGCCAGCTCCTGGCGAATAGCGGTCAAGGCTTTGGCCATTTTCTGTTCACCCGTAACATAATGATTGGCGGGAAAAACCGCCATGGATGATAAATCTTCATTTATTTCTCCGGTTACGGTATCGATTTTAGTAATTTTTTCTACCTCGTCGCCAAACAGTTCCAAATGCAATGCGGTTGCTTCCGCACCGGCGGGATAAATTTCCACGACATCTCCACGAACGCGAAACGTACCACGATGAAAGTCTATGTCGTTGCGCGTATATTGCATATTAACCAGCCGGCGAATCATCGCATCTCTGTCCATTATCTGGCCTTTTTCCAAACGCAAGGATAAATCCATATAATCGCTAGGATCGCCCAAGCCATAAATCGCCGAAACGCTGGCAACGATAAGAACGTCCCGCCTGGTTAACAAAGCCTCGGTGGCCGCATGGCGCAATTTTTCGATTTCTTCGTTAATCGAGGCATCCTTAGCGATATAGGTATCGGAGGAAACGATATATGCTTCCGGTTGATAATAATCATAATAACTGACAAAATATTCCACCGCATTATCGGGAAAGAACTCTTTAAATTCGCCATATAACTGCGCCGCCAGGGTTTTATTATGGGCTAAAACCAAGGTAGGACGGTTCAAACGTTCTATCACATTTGCCATGGTAAAAGTTTTACCGCTACCAGTAACCCCCAAAAGCACCTGATCGTGCAAGCCTTTCTCTATACCGGCGGTCAGTTGTTCAATCGCTTGCGGTTGATCTCCTGTAGGACGGAAATGGCTTGCCATTTGAAAACGATTCATATACATTCCCTTCATTCAAATAAAATGTAAGATGCTCATAGCCCATATCATTATACATTATATTTTTTATTGTAACATAAGCCCTTGATCATGAACAGGCCTTATCATACAATCTCCTACTGCTTTATAGCAAATCATAGTTTTTCTTTTATTGTGCCGCCAATGCGCCCAGCGAAAACGCCGACAACAATAGGACGGTACATTTTGCCAACAAATGGTGCAAAACATCATAGCTATAGCAAAAAAGCAGATATAAGAGAGAACTTGCTAAAACATAGCGGATAATAGATTATGAGCAGGAAAAAAGTCGTTCATGCAGAAGTTAAAATGTTATTAACCGTCATAAAGAGCGATTATATTAGGTGATCATTATGGATAAATTTATGGACAGCGACGTCCTCTCTCCATTGGAAACGGATAAACAACAAGCCCCAGTCTTGGCTTCAACGGATGGCATGGGGGAAGACCCGTCTCCTTTCCGCCCCATGTTCGATACGCCGGAACCGTATGAAACGGAAGAAGCGGATGATGCGGCGGATATGAAAGAAAAAAAACGCCTAAGAGCAGGCGCACCGGAACCGCTGCACGATCCTTTTGCCCCTAGCCAAAAATTTCACGATATGAAAACATACCGGCGTAAAAGCATTTTTCGCAAATATAACTTCGTTCCATTAATCGCCGTCGGTTTGATCAGTTTTTTTGCCAGCCAATTGATCTTGGGCCTCTTATTCTCATGCATCGCCTATTTGGCACGCGTCAATATGGAAAATGCCATATTATTTCCTACGCTAATTTATATCATAGGGCTTTTGGCCGCCACAGGGTTGATGACGTTACTGATCAAAGGCGGCACCGTATTTCCTTCTCTGATTTTGGCGATTCTGATCACCGCGCTAACCGCTATACTGGCTGGTAAAGAAGCGCTATCCTTCTTGGGTATTCTCAGCAAACTATCTCTTAGTTTAATCTTTTCGATCGTTGGCTTTACGGCTGCCAAACTATATATCCTCTATCGCAAAAACTTACCTGATAAAATGGCGGATAATTTAACTTTTCGAGACTATAATTAGTCTTCGTTGACCACCAAAAATAAAGAATAGCGACACCTGCCTTTTTCAAGCCGGAGCCGCTATTTTTTATGCATTTCTATCATCATGTAAATGATTTTGCAGTTTTTCGTATACAACAATTAGGCAATCCGCCGCGCTTGCGCCACCAGATAGATAACTGTGGCCATTAATAAACCGATAAAGATCCACATAGCCCATCCCAAATCCGTGCCTTGCCCCATAGCGATGCGTATACTTTTATATTGCAAATAAAAAAACATCCAGCCGGTAATATTATTGATCAAGGACAGGGAAAAGCGGCCCAATCTATATAAACGTTCAGCATTTTCCTCTGTAACTTCGACGGGCATATTATAATATTGTGGATGACAAATGCTCCACCACAACAACATAAACAATACTACTTGTATGGCAAACAACCATAGTAAAGTCGATTTACCGCCAAAAGCATCCGCCTCCCCCGTTATAGAAAAATGCGTAGGAATCTCCGCCGGCAGTTCTCCATAGGATAACGCCACCACAACGATAGTTGCCAACAGGCTTAATCCCGCCGTGAACAAAAGGATGAGCTCCAGCTTGTTCCACGTCAATTGTATATGGGGGTTGGTTATTTTTCGTTTTTTATTCTGCTGCATAACGCCCTCAACTTTATCTCCTCATTTTATATAGTGGCGGCGGTCAAAATCAACGGCGGCTGATCTTCCCGTACCATCACCGTATGTTCAAATTGAGCCACTTGGCAGCGATGAGGCGTAACCAAACTCCAACCGTCATCGCTTTCGTCTTCGACATATTCATCTCTTTGGGAAATAAACGGTTCAATCGCTATTACCAAACCAGGCGTTAACAAACGCCTATCCCTTTTTTCATGGTAGTTGTAAATGCTATCTGGTTCATCATGTAACGTTTTTCCCACTCCATGGCCGCATAGATTGCGAATCGTTTTATATCCATGACGATGGGCAGTTTTTTCCACAGCCAAACCGATGCCGTTTAAAGGAAAACCGGCCACCGCCGCAGCCATCGCCTGACGTAAAGCTTCCTGCGTGCAATGCAAAAGCCGCTCCACCGTGCTTTTTACCGGAGGGACAGCAAAACTTGCGCTGGTATCGCCAAAATAACCGTTTTTTACTGCAGATATATCGATATTGACTACATCTCCTGGGCGAATCACTAAAGAATCGGAAGGGATGCCATGCGCTACCACATGATTGACGCTGATACATGTATGCCCAGGAAAATTATAACAAACGATGGGGGCGCTGGCCGCCCCCTCCGCCGCAAACATCTCGCCTGCAATGGTATCCAACTCTTTGGTCGTAAGCCCCGGCTCTAATATTTGCCCCATTTTTTTCAACACATTGGCACAAATGGCGCCAATTTCCTGCATTGCTTCAAGTTCATCTTTGGTTCTTATAATCATTTTTGCCTCCGGCTATTTCATTTCGGCGCAAATTTTTCCGGACTGGCAACATGCATAGAAATAATCAAACCGCAATCGCTGCAAACATCCGCGTAAACTTTACTGGAAGCAAACCATCTCCCCTGCGGAGTCATATTGGCATAACCGGAAAATACGCCGCGGCCTATTCGTCTACTACCACATTCTGTGCATTTCTCTATTGCCATCGTTTTTTCCTCCTTCTCCGGAAAATATATTCATTCATTTTGTTTTTCCGGCGTTTTTTCCATCAATCGTCCATGCCTTTTTAAAGCTTCCCGCAATATGTATTCTATCTGTCCATTCACGCTGCGCAACTCATCATTGGCCCATTGTTCCACGGCAGCAAATATTTCGCCGTCGATGCGCAAAGGAAAATTTTTTCGTCCGGGCATGGCTTAATACATACTCCCAACGTTGATCACCGGTTGTGAAGAACGATCGGCAATAATGGAAACCATGATATTATTAATCATGTTTACCTTGCGTTCTTCGTCCAGATCCAATTTACCTTCTTGTTCCAATTTGGTAATGGCCATTTGCGCCATGCCCACAGCGCCGTCGACAATGATTTGCCGTGCAGATAGAATCGCAGAAGCTTGTTGTCTTTGTAGCATAGCCGAAGCAATTTCTGTAGCATAGGCCAAATGAGTAAGCCGGGCTTCCATAATTTTGACGCCAGCAATCGCTAAACGTTGCTGTAATTCTTCTTGCAACTGTTTGGAAACTACGTCTCCGTTGCTACGTAAAGAATACCCCCCTTGATCAAAATCATCATAAGGATATTGGGCGGCCACGTGCCGTAAAGAGGTTTCGCTTTGGATCTCCACAAATTGCTCATAATTGTTGACGTCAAACATCGCTTTAGCGGCATCGATCACTTTAAAAACCACCACGGCGGCAATTTCAATTGGGTTACCATCCGTATCGTTTACTTTGAGTTTTTCACTGTTAAAATTACGGACGCGCAAAGATATTTTTTTGGCGGAAGAAAAAGGAACAATCATCCAAATGCCGTTTTGTCGAATAACGCCGGTATATTTTCCAAAAAACGTCACAACTGCGCAAGTATTTGGTTGGACAATCGTCAATCCGCACAACAAGATAATGCCAATCAGGCAAAACAAAATAGCTAAAGCAATCATTACACCACTTTCCTGCTCCGCAAACAGGACAAAACAATACGTAGAGGCCGCTATAAAGACCAGAAACAGCAAAATAGCGACAAAGCCGTTTAATTTCCAGGCCGGTCTTTCTTCAATTACGTTGGTATTGGCAAATTTACTTTGCAGATCTTGTTCAGTCATAAGACTTACCTCCTTTGCGATTGGCTCCATAGAACTCCAATCAATATGATATTTATATGATATCATATTGATTGGAGTTCGTCAAGACCATTTTCTTCTTCCATCAACGCTCTGGTTTCCGCAATCAAACGGCGGCAATCTTCTTCCGACCCTTGTCCCAAATAATAATCCCGCAAGGCCAAAGCTAGCTCCTCTCGTTTCATCTCTAACGCCGACTGCGTTTCCGTTGGCCCATCTACTTCTAGCGGCAACTGATCTTGGGTCGCCCATGTTTCTTGTGCAACGGGCGGCTGTTCTTCTGCCAAAGAAAAAGATTGATATAGCAAGGCCAAAAAAATGCAGGAAAGCAACAATAATGCATAAACGACAATGAGGGTTATACGAAATGTTTTGCCAATCATTTTTCATTCCTCCCAAATGAGGTTTTAAGCAAGTTTTCTCTCCAACATTTTATAAAACCTGCTATTATGCAACGCAAATTGCGACATAAAAGAAAAGAACTGCCATAAAAACAGCAGTTCTTAACGGAAAACCCCAAAACAGGGCAAAATCTATCTAATATTTTTCTTATGCCTCAATAAAACTTACAGGTATGGGCAAACAACGCAAAATAGCCAACAAATCTTTTTTGGCGTGCCCGGCAACCCATAAGGCAATACGACCAATACGTGCATCTAACGTGCTAACCAAGGCCATATTGTCATAGCCTTCCAAAAGCTTATTAAACAAATCTATATCGTTAGGCTCAATTTGTACCAATATCATTTCTTCATGATTATTTTCTTGTTCCGGAGACACCATATCACCTCGACTATCTTTATAAACTATGCGAAAGGAGCCTGCACCATTCCTCCGCCGTTGTCCAAGCGGCGCAAGAATTCTCCTAAAGCCAACCATAAGCCTTTTTGCACCCATTACCTCAGGCCCCTTCCGCCGAATTCTTATATTTCTCCAAAGAAAACGGGATTCCTTTTTTATTCGACGTCCTGTGGGTAAATCCGATTTTTTCGCGGGCCACACGTTTGTTCCATAAAATTTTCATAGGCAAAATAAAGTTTTCTAGTAATCGGCCCCGGTTTGCCATTTCCGATGGTTCGCCCCTCGACGGCCACAATACCCATTACATATTCAAAAGTGCCAATAGCGATCACTTCATCGGCCGCTAACATTTCCTCTACGGAAAAAGAGCGTTCCTCCACTGGCACGCCGGCTTCAGGCGCCAACTTTTCCACCACATGTTTACGGGTAACCCCATGTAAAATTTGATTAGACAAAGGAGCGGTAATCAAAACTCCATTTTTAACGATGGCAATATTATACGCCGCGCCCTCGGTAACCAAACCGTTGCGCTGCAGAATCGCAAACTCCGCCCCCCGTTCGCCGGCATGAATGGCCGCCATAGCGTTGGGAATAAGGTTAGTGGTTTTCACATCGCAATGCCCCCAACGTATATCCTCCACTAGAATGGCTTCTCCTCCGGTAAGATAGGCTTTGGGATCAGTTATGTACGGGCGAATCACCATGGTCAACACGGAAGCATTTTTACGACAGTTGCTATGTCCACGGGGAAAAGTCCCTCGCGTGATCTGCAAATAGATAGAAAGTTCCTCCCCCTCCACCATATTTAAAGCTTTTTGTTGTAAAGCAATTAACTCTTGCCGCGACATCGGCATCTGCATTTCCAGCAATTTTAAGCTGCGCTCCAAACGATCCATATGATCGTCCAACGCCCAAATCACGTGGTTATAGACCGCCATCATTTCATAAACGGCTTCGCCAAACATAAAACCACGTTCCTCCAAAGGTATGGTTATCTGGCTGGGCAAGCCGAATTTTCCATCATAATAGGCGATTTCCTTCATGCGTTTTCCCCCTTTACTCGCTCTTTTCCGATTATAACATAAACGAAACCTGGATTAAAAGTCCATTTTTCACCAATATACCAAGGTAACAAACCAAGTGTTGCCTCCCCTATGGTCAAAAAATAGTTAAAAGCGTCCGATAAGTAACGCAAAAAGATGATTCCTTAAACGTTTTAGGCAACGAATATTTCCTTGCTCACCAGCCGGATACTTGTTATAATATCTTAGTATATAAAAAAGCAGAATGCAAGGAGATTCTTTTATGGATTATCAACGCTTGGCGCAAATTTTATTTCCCGATATCACGCGCACTATAGAGGATTATGAGCTTCTGTATCCCCCCAGACAATTGCCGGAAGGAGCGATGGTCACCCGTATCGGCCCCAGCCCCACTGGTTTCATTCATTTGGGAAATTTATATAATGCATTAATTGGCGAACGTCTGGCCAGACAAAGTCAGGGCGTTTTCTTTTTGCGAATTGAAGATACCGATGCAAAACGGGAAGTTCCCGGCGCAGTGGAAATTATTCTGGATGCATTGGGCTTTTTCGGCGTCGTTTTTGACGAAGGAGCTACCATCCAAGGCGATAAAGGCGCCTATGGGCCGTATCGTCAAAGATTGCGCAAGGAAATCTACCAGACTGTAGCCAAAAAGCTGGTAGAACAGGGACTCGCCTATCCCTGCTTCGCAACGGAAGAAGAATTGGCGACAATGCGACAAAAACAAATCGAACAAAAACTTAATTTTGGCTATTATGGCGTTTGGGCAACATACAGAAATACCAATTTAGAAGAAATTGAACGGCGTCTACAGCAAGGACAAAGTTATGTTTTGCGTTTTCGTTCCCAGGGAAATCCCGAACATAGCGTCAAAGTCCTCGATGGTATTCGCGGCGAATTGGAATTACAGGAAAACTACCAAGACTTCGTATTATTAAAATCCGACGGCATACCTACTTATCATTTTGCTCATGTGGTAGACGATCATTTTATGCGCACCACTCATGTGGTTCGGGGCGAAGAATGGCTAGCTACGGCGCCTATGCACGTACAGGTTTTCGACGCTTTAGGCTGGAATCGGCCAATTTATTGCCATTCCGCGCAATTGATGAAAATGGACGGCGAGATCAAGCGTAAGCTTTCCAAGCGCAAAGATCCGGAGTTGGCCCTGGCCTACTATCAACAGGAAGGATATGTACCGGCGGCAATTTGGGAATATTTATTAACCGTTCTCAACTCCAATTTTGAGGAATGGCGTTTAGCCAATCCCAAAGCCAATATTATGGATTTTCCTTTTTCCCTCGAAAAAATGAGCACCTCCGGGGCTTTATTCGATTTACTGAAACTAAACGATATCAGTAAAGAAGTAATCCTCAATATGTCTGCACAAGAAATATATACCCAATTATTACTTTGGGCCAAAAACTATGATCCATCATTTGCCGCTCTATTAGAATCGGATGCCGGATATGCCCAACGGATTATTGACGTAGGCAGACAAGGCGAAAGGCCGCGCAAAGATTTGATCTGCTGGCGGCAAGCCCGGGATTTTCTCAGTTTTTACTATGACGAAACGTTTACGATCGAAGATTCTTTACCCGCCAATATTACCGACGCTTTACGCAAAGAAATTATTACCAAATATCTGGCAACTCTGGATTACAACGATACCCAGGAACAATGGTTTGCGAAGGTTAAAACGATATGCCAAGATCTGGGATTTGCTTTACAAGCCAAAAAATATCAAAAAAATCCGCAAGATTATCCTGGTAGCATCGTAGATTTAAGCAACACCATCCGTATGGCCCTTAGCGGCAGGCTAAATTCACCGGATTTATGGCAAATTAGTATGATTTTAGGTAAGGATAGATGTATCCGCCGCTTAAAACAATTTGCTGAAAACGGCGACAATTTCGCTTCGACCCCTGCATAAGCAGAAAAAGAGAATGCATTCTAGGAAAGCCAGGAAATGAAATTTTCCTTGACTTCGAAGACAACTTTTGGCATAATAGTTAAGCAAGCTTTTCTGCAATGGCGCGTTGGAGAAGCGGCTTAACTCACCAGCCTCTCACGCTGGCATCCATGGGTTCGAATCCCATACGCGTCACCACAAAACGCAATTTTGTCTGCATAGATAAAATTGCGTTTTTTTGCGCACAATTTCACAGTTTTCTGTAACAAATATCGCTGTTATGCTATTGTCAACCACCATATTCCGTCATACTCTTATATGGCGTTAACAGAATATATATCAGCGTACCAGTCTTAATTTCACAGATTTGCTCATGATGGCGCCTATCTTAACATCTCATCATACTGCCTTGTCCTTATTCCTCCCGTATGCGACAGCGACGCGCTATTGCGGTATAGTAATATAGATTATCATTGAATGATTCCTGAATATACCTGATCAACATGCTTTTGATTGCCTTTCGCCTTTCGCCTTTCGCCTCTTTGCTCCACGAAAGGACATGACAGCGATAGGGATCTCCATATGCATGGATCTGCGTTGTCCTAAGCTCTTATTTATCTTGCCACCTTTCTTGAACTGGCGAACAATACAAACAAGTAAAGCGGCTACTTATCTATAAAGATAAGCAGCCGCTTTACTTATTCTTATGTTGGCGTTCCGGCTATCTGTTCATAGGCAAATTTCACCGCTAAGATTCCAGGTCTGAGCGCCGGTTACCCGCACCCAAGCTACATCCCCTGCTTGCACTGAGGGACATGAATTTGCAGGAAAAACGATAATTTTATTTCCATAATTGCGGCCGCACAGATATTGAGGATTATGCTTGCTGTAGCCTTCCACTAAAATTTCCTGCCTGGAGCCAATTAAATTCCGATTTAAGTGTAAGCTAATGGGATTCTGCACATCCATTAATCTCTGCAATCGTTCTTTTTTCACCGAATCGGCAATTTGTAGCGGCATATCGGCAGCCGGCGTACCGCTGCGTGGAGAATAGATAAACGTATAGGCGGCATCCAATTGTGCTTCCATAACGAAAGCTAGCGTTTGCTGAAAATCTTCCTCCGTTTCCCCCGGGAACCCTAATAGCAAATCGCTGGTAATTACCGCATCAGGAAAGATACGCCGAATTTTTGCTAATAAGCTCAAATAATAAGCGCTATCATACCCTCGATTCATCAATCTTAGGATTCTATCGCTTCCGGATTGCACAGGCAAATGAAATTGATGGCATACCTTATCCAGATCGGCAATGGTTTCGATTAAGTTATCGCTAAAATCTCGCGGATGAGACGTCATAAAGCGCAAACGCCGCAATCCTTCTATATCGTTCAAACGCCGGAGTAAACTCGCAAAATCCGTTTTTTCAGCCAAGTCTTTTCCGTAGGAATTAACGTTTTGCCCCAATAGTTGCACTTCTTTTACGCCATGCTGACAAAGAAAACGCACCTCTTCTTCGATCTCCATGGCAGAACGGCTCCTTTCACGTCCTCGAACGTAAGGCACAATACAATAACTGCAAAAATTGTCGCAGCCATAAATAATATTTACCTGCGCTTTAAAGTCAAAGGTTAAAGTAGGCGCTTTTTCTCCTCGCGGCAAATTGCTAAGATTCTCATTCTCGTAATTCTCATCCACATCGACAATCGGTTCCCCGTTAGCCTGATATAAACTGATATACTGGGGTAAACGGCTGGCGGCAAACGTACCGATGATGATAGAAATATGTTTTGCTCGCTTGCGCAACAACTCCGCTTCGCCCTGCTGTTGCGTCATACAACCGCACACGACAATCACCGTCTCCGGTTTGCTTTCCTTAATGTGCTTTAAGCTACCAATAAATCCAAGGGCACGGTTTTCCGCAGTTTGACGGACGCAACAAGTATTGACAATAATAATATCGGCATTTTCAATTTGATCCGTAGCTTGATAGCCGCTACTAAGCAATAAATTATGCAACAAACGAGAATCGTTCTCATTCATTTGACAACCAAAAGTTTGGATATAAAATTGCAATATTTTCACCTCGCCTCCAAATGGCTCAGACGGAAATCGCTAATTTGGATTTGCGCCGTTTCCCGATTATTAAAAACATTAACGTTCAAAATATATACAATATCCAATATAGGAGGTTGTAAACATTTTCCTGCCAACAAACGTTGCCAAGAACCTGCTGGAAGCCGGCTATTCAACAAATCCAATAATTTTTCCTTGCCGCCAAAGCAAATCGCCTCCCACGGTCCTGCATCTCCTTTGCGGAAGGTTAGACGCATAACTTGTTCTTCTTTACCCAACAAAGTAATTTTCACCAACTCCAAATATTGATCAGCAAAATAAATCGGCGGATTACCTTTACCAAAAGGTTCAAATACTTTAAGTTGTTTGGCCAACGACAAGCTGGCTTGTTCAATAGGCAATACTTTATCAATACGATAATGTGCCTGCATATCCTCATCCGTTAAACGGCATAAATCATTTAGCCGCCGACGCAGCTGCGGAATATTTTCCGGAAGAACAGATAAACCTGCCGCCAAAGGATGACCGCCAAAAGTTTGCAACAAATCGGCACATTGGTTCAAAGCGGTATAAATATTATACCCTTCCACCGAACGACAAGATCCGCGAATATACTCTTTTTTTCCAGCCAATACCACGGCGGGGCGACAAAATTTTTCTTTGATCCGCCCGGCAATAATACCGGCAACGCTTTCACAAATCTCTGGGTGATATAGCACGATTACTTTATCGGCAGCATAACCTTCTTCTGCAATTTGACAGAATGCAAGCGCTGCCCCCTGTTCCGTCAAACTTCTACGCTCATTATTCAAGGCTACTAATCGTTCCGCCAGCTGCTTGGCCTGCAGGGTATCCTCAGTTAAAAACAACTCCACCGCCAAATCAGCCATTTCCAAGCGACCGGAAGCATTGATACAAGGGCCAAGTACAAAACCAATGTGATAAGCGTTTAATTCTTTATCCGCTATGCCGGCTGCAACAAGCAGAGCTTGTAAGCCAACATGTTCCGTTTTCGTCAACGACGGCAGACCGCGGCGAACCAGAGAGCGATTTTCATCCACCAATTCCACAATATCGCAAATCGTGGCAATAACCGCATAGGGTAACAATTCCATCTCCAGTTGCTGCCAGTCTGCAGCCAAATATTGATACAGGGCTTGAGAAAAACGATAGCAGATGCCTGCGGCACAATAATGCACAAAAGGATAGCTGCAATCCTCTCGTTTTGCGTCCACCACTGCCGCGGCTTCTGGCAATGTTTGCACTTCTCGTCCTTGTTCATCTACAACCAGCGGCACGGCATGATGATCCAAAATGACCACTTCCATGCCTAAAGCATTGGCATAAGCCACCTGTTCTAAAGCGGAAATCCCATTATCGCAAGCAATAATTAACGACGTTCCTTGGTCGTGCAAAAGCCGAATCGCCTCATGGTTCAAACCATAGCCTTCTTGTTCTCTTTGAGGAATATAGAAGGAAGGACAGCCCCCCAGAGAAGTTAAGGTTTTATATAAAATCACCGTACTCATGATACCATCGGCATCATAATCACCAAATATGGTTATTTTTTTACCTTGGGCCATGGCGGCGGCAGTAACGGTTACCGCTTTATCCATATCGGCAAACAGACATGGTGCAGCAAGCGCCTGATATTCCGCAGTTAAAAATTGTTTGGCCTTTTCTGGCTCATAATAGCCGCGTACGGCAAGAATTCTTGCCATTGCTGGATCGATATTTAACTGTTGGGCCAAGTCGCCGCTTTTAACCGGCGCCACCCGCAACGTCCATTTTGCCATCGTTTCACCCTGATTCACAAAACCCCCCATACATGGGGTATGGGGGGAAAAGTTTATTTATTGTTAGCGGTTTTGGTCTTCACACTAATCGCCTTTTTCTTGGCAGAGGAATTGGAATGGTTTCGCAATTCCACCAAAAACGACCCCACCAAAAATACGGAAGAATAGAAGCCAGCTACGATACCGATGGATAAACCGAGGATAAACATTCTGGTTGTCGCCCCGCCGAAAAATAGCATACAAAGCAATAAAATCAATACGGCGATGCTGGTATTAATTGTTCTCCCTAAAGTCTGATTAATGCTCAGATTGACCAATTCGGCAAAATTCTTCTGACCGCCATATTTATCATTTTCGCGAATACGATCAAAAATTACGATAGTATTATTTATAGAATAACCGACGATTGTGAGAACAATAGCAATAAAAGAACTATCCACTTCTATTTGGAAAATCGCAAATATACTTATAATGATCATCACGTCATGCAATAGCGCCACAATAGCCGTTATCGCATTATGGAAACGGAAGCGGAAAGTAATATAAGCAAGCATAAGAATAGCCGCCAATAACAAGGCCCAACGGGCATTGCTTAACAATTCGGAACCGATTACCGGACCGATACGCCCGCTACGCAAAACCGACATATCGTCTCCCAATTCCGATAAAGCGTCGCGCAAAGCTTGACTTTCGTTTTCTTCCATTTCCTCGGTTTTAATCAAAAACTGATTGCCTTCGCTTTGATTTACAGCCGGGGTTTGATCCACATATTCGCTGACCACCGCTCGAACGTCGGCCAACTCCACGTCCGACTGATAAGAAACTTGTAAAATATTACCGCCGGTAAAATCAATACCCAAATTTAAACCGGCAAATATCCACATGCAAATGCCAGGAATCAAAACAATTAAAGCAATTATGTACCAAATTTTTCGTTTGCCAATAAAATCAAAATGAAATTCTTTATGCTTCATATTCGTCCCCCCTTACTACTTTAAATTACCGGCATATAATCTTTTGTCAGATAAGAAATCCACATCAGACATCCAACGCAACATAGCTTTGGTAAAGGTGATCGCCGTAAATAAGCTAGCGATCAAACCGATAGAAAGCGTAAGGGCAAAACCTTTAATGGTACCAGTGCCAAAATAATATAATACGATAGAAGCGATCAAAGTGGTCAGGTTACTATCCAAAATGGTAGTGAAAGCCCGCTTGAATCCGGATTCAATTCCCGCTTTAAGAGATTTACCCTTACGCAGTTCTTCACGAATTCTTTCATAAATAATAATATTAGAATCCACGGCCATACCAGCAGACAAAATAAAACCGGCGATACTGGTCAGCGTTAATGTAGCGTTCAGCAAATTCAGCACCCATAACAGTATCAGCGCATATACTATCAAAGAAATACATGCCCAACCACCTGGCAAGCGATAATACAGGATCATAAACAAAAACAGCAACACAAAACCTAGTAAAGCCGCTTGCAAACTAGCCGATAAGGAATCTGCGCCCAAGGTGGGACCAACGGTATTCTTGGATAGCACTTCAATATCAAAAGGTAGAGAACCACCCCGTAACAAAGCCGCCAAAGTAGCCGCTTCTTCATATGTAGCAAAACCACCGGAAATCGAAGCTTGTCCGTTGGGAATCGGCGATTGCACTACAGGCGAACTGATGACTTCATCATCTAAATATATGTAGATAATCTGTCCCACAAAACGAGAAGTAGCATCGTAAAATTTTTGCGCTCCTTCTTCGTTAAACGTCAAAGAAACCTGATTCATTTTATCAGCGGTTGTCGTATTATCGATGATGGCGCTGGCATCTTCCAAATCAGCGCCAGTCAATAACACGTTGCCATCGGGGTCGCGGAATTCCAATTGAGCGGTTTTGCCAATAATTTCAATCGCTTGTTCAGGATCATAGACGCCAGCCAACTCCACGATCAGCCGGTCGTTGCCTTCAACCTGAATAATCGGTTCACTCACGCCTAATTCGTTGACGCGGTTATTCATTACCGTAACCAATTGCTGCATATCTTCAGCTGTTACGGTTTCCCCATCTTCCGGCACAGCCTGTAACACGACCTCAGCTCCGCCTTGCAAATCCAAACCCAAATTAGTATTGTTCACCAATGGTTGAATGGATAAAATCAAGGCTGCCGCGATGACGATAACCGTCGCCACCAATTTGATTCCGCTTTGATTCTTCATTCTTAGACCTCCTTTGCGCATAGCAAAATATATTATACTACTTTACTTTTAGCTAGTCAAATGATTTACCTGCAATTCAAGAGGAAAATAAAAATAGGCTCCTTTGAGCCTATTTTATAAGCTTATATTCAATAATTTTTCTGGATATTATTTTTCTTCCAGCGTATTCTTTTTTTGTACGCCACCGATCGAAGATTTTAACAATTCAATTTCACATTTTTCCGAAATACGCAACCAAATCGTATTCTCTTTCATTCTGGTAATGGTACCCAAAATTCCGCCGACGGTATAGATATCATCGCCTACGGACAAAGAGCGCATCATGGCTTCCCGTTCTTTTTTCTGTTTACTCTGGGGACGAATCAGAAAGAAATAAAACGCTAAAACAATAACCAAAATATACGCGATGGAAAGATAAGAGGCGCTTGTTGAAGCTACAAGCATTGTTTCACCACCTTTAATATACTTTACTTTCTATATGTCTCCTGGACGGTTTATATCTTTTGGCAGGGGCAGAAGGAATCGAACCCTCAACCAACGGATTTGGAGTCCGCTACTCTACCAATTGAGCTATACCCCTATGCACGGAAAGAATTATAACAAAATCCATAGGCGCTTGTCAATAGTTTCCCTTGGACAATTTTAGCTGAAACGTTTTCGTCTAACCAATAAGGGCAAGGTTGCTGGAGGCGGCGTCTGGCACTCCACCCATACTAATTCTTTAGGATGAGGGGCGCGACTAATAGACATTTGATTACAATCGTACATTTTGCACACCTCCAAATCCATATTCTGGCATTTTTCCGGTAAAATAATCTGCAAACGATCGCCTACTGCAAGATGATTCCGCACTTCAATCTGCAAAAGGCCGTCGCGCCAATCGCAGGCCACGGCGACAAAATCATAAGTTCGCACCGAATCCCCCTCTTCATAGCGATAGGCATCGGCCTGCGGGGCATGTAATGCAAATCCCGAAGTATATTGGCGATGGCTGACCGCCTCTATTTCCGCCAACCACAAAGGATTCAGCCGGTAGGTCTCTT
This sequence comes from uncultured Peptococcaceae bacterium, assembly GCA_949289995.1. GTDB lineage: Bacteria > Bacillota > Dehalobacteriia > UBA4068 > UBA4068 > JAILCQ01. The sequence continues at coordinate 23,248 of CASEQE010000008.1, read as the reverse complement.
CACTGGCAAAATAGGCATCCACAGCCCTCCGATATATCCGAACGATATTGGCGGCATAATAAGCGCTTTTATTACGTCCCTCTATTTTCCAAGAAGCATGGCCGGCTGCCGCCAGCTGCGGTAACAACGGCAACAAGCATAAATCTTTGGCGTTGAATACATAACTTCCCCGAGAATCTTCTTCCACAGGCAAAAATATGCCGGGCCGTTTTTCTTCCATTAATGCATAACGCCAACGGCATGGTTGGGCACAATCCCCTAAATTTGCCCGACGTCCAGTTAGATAGGCGCTCAACAAACAACGGCCGGAATAAGCCACGCACATTGCCCCATGGACGAAAATTTCCGTTTCCAAAAAGCCTCGTGCGGCAATTTCCGCCGCTTCGTCCAATGTAATATCTCTGGCCAACACTAGCCGTTTGGCGCCGTTGGCCGCCCAAAATTTTGCCGTTTGCCAATTTGTATTATTCGCTTGCGTGCTAATATGCAGCGGTAAATTGTCTGCATACTGCTTTGCTAAAAGGAAAACGCCCGGATCGCTAACGATCAAACCATCCGGTTCCAATTCGCCTAATCTCGTTAGATAAGCTGGCAATGCCTGAATATCGCGATTGGTGGCAAAAATATTAACCGCCACATAGATTTTTTTTCCCAATTCATGGGCCAATCTGATACCTCGTTCCATCTGCGGCAAATCAAAATTGGCGGCATTGGCCCGAAGAGAAAAATCCCGGCCGCCAATGTAGGCGGCATCAGCGCCATATCGATAAGCAAAGAATAACTTTTCCTCATCTCCGGCAGGCGCCAATATTTCCGGTTTATTTTTTGTCGGCTGATTCATGGGCAAACCTCTAAATCCAGCATCTTCTTGTTATTGATCCCCCGGCTGTTTGGTTTCATGCTCTTCCAAAGTGGTACTGAAACGGTGGCTTCCGTCGGTGCGGGCTCGGAAATACAGATATTCGCTATCCTCCGGATATAAAGCCGCCTGCAAAGAAGCCAGTCCCGGCGCGGCAATAGGCGCCGGCGGCAAGCCGCCATACATGTAAGTATTATAGGGGGAATCGATTGCCAAATCCGTATTTAGCAATTGTTCTTTCGGTTCATCGAAAAGAAATTGTATCGTCGCACAAGATTGTAAATTCATTCCTAATTCTAAACGATTATAAAACACGCCGGCAATCAAAGCTCTATCGCTTTCAATTACCGCTTCTTTTTCTACCAAAGAGGCCATAATGACAATTTCGTAAACGCTTTTTCCCAGTTCATCTGCGCGAGCCTGGAATTGATTATCCTCCCATACTTTGTTAAACTGACGCAACAACATATCTACAATTTGTTGTTCCGTCCAGTCCGGATCAATCCTATACGTATCCGGAAACAAAAAGCCTTCCAGGCGGTTACCCGGCTCAGGGACTGTCCCGGGTGCTGGTAAATAATCATAATCAAAAACGCCGTTTTCACAATAATCAAGAAACACTTCATAATCCGCAACGCCGGCGTCGGCGAAAATTTGCGCAATTTGACTCACTTTTAATCCTTCAGGTATCGTGACGCGCACATCCGTTTCTGCATTTCCTCCGGAAGTCAACAGCTGTCCAACTGCTTCTACAGACCATTCTCCCGCCTCAAATATGTAAACTCCGGCTTTTAATTGCGCGTCAATACCGGAATCTTTTGCATAAGAGCGAAAATAACGTGCATCTTGAATCAAACCAGCCTCCGCCAGCTGGGTAGCAATAGCGGCGGTTCCGCTCCCCGATTCAATGGTAATGGTTATGTCCTGTGAAATGGTAACCGGAGCGCCCAAGCGAGCAAACAATAAGCGGGCGCCGCCATAAAGCGCTGCTACGCATATTATAATCAGCAGTAGGACTACTGGCCAACGTAATTTTCTTTCTATATTTTTAGCCATAATAAACCTCGCTATTTCGACAATATTATCCTTATTATACCGTAAAATTGTCCATAAAAAAAGTCCCGGAAAAAAAATTATCCGAGACTGTCTTAAGCAACTATTTAAGCCTGTGGATGGTAAACTTACAAATTAATTTTCAAATAAATTCTCGTCTGCACTTATTTCATCATAAGCATCCGCCACTTTTTCCCATTCTTCATCGCTTTCAATATCATACAGAACTTCATCGCCATTTTCATCTACGCCAAAACGCATAATGACAGCCTCGTCCGTATCATATTCGTCGCTCATAGGGAGCAACACCGCATACTTTTCATCGTCCAAATCCAAAAAAGCTTCAACCGCAAATTGGTGTTCCACGCCTTCTTCGTCGATTAAAGTAATTAATTCATCCATAATCGTTCCTCCCCTTCGCTATCTTGTATTATTTAGTAAGTATAGTGGGCCTATCCACAAATGTCAAATAAATGTTTTTTGCCAATTGTGCGAAAAATTTGCTTAATAGGATAGATTCAGATATCGCTTTGGAGCGGAACTGCCATAATGCCATGACTTAGAAAGTCCAAATAATTTTGTAAAATCAATACGGCTGCAATTTGATCTACAATCTTTTTTCTTTTTTTGCGCGATACGTCTCCTTCTAGCATAGCTTTTTCCGCCATCACCGTTGTTAGCCGCTCGTCTCGATATAGCACGGGCGGTCCCCCAGCCGCAACCAAAGCGGCGCCCAATTCCTCAGCCATAGCTGCGGAAGATCCTTTGCTGCCATTCATATTGAGCGGCAAACCGATGACAATTTGTTCCACTTGATAGTCGGCGACAATTTTTTGTATCGCGTCCAGATCCGCCGCCATTTCCGTTCGCCGAATGGTGGTCAACCCCTGGGCGGTAATGGCCAAAGGATCCGATACCGCTATGCCTATGGTTTTACTGCCCACGTCTAAAGCTAAAATACGCATGATTCCTCCATTTTTAATATATATACCGGACATATTCCATGAAACCGCTACATAAAATTAGCTAAAAGGTTATCCAAAGTGGGAGGCAATTATGAAAAGCCCCAGTATAATACGAAGCAAAAAACTATTATTCGCCGCCTTACTATTAGCGGCGGCATTTATCTTTTGCACCCCGCCGGCCTTAGCAGATAATGCCCCTACCACCGGCGACTCCGAAAACACAAATTTGCTTAGCGACTGCCGCAGCGCCATTCTATTAGACGGTATCAACGGTGACGTTTTATATGAACAAAATGCGGATCTACAATGCTACCCTGCTAGCGTCACCAAATTGATGACGTTAACGCTCATTCTCGAAGCCGTTAACAATGGCTCCGTATCTTTAGACGATATGGTGAGCGTTAGCGAAGAAGCGGCATCCATGGGCGGATCGCAAGTATACTTGTATCCTGGCGAACAACGCACGGTGAAAGAAATGCTTATCGCTATCGCCGTTGGCAGCGGTAACGATGCAGCTTATGCTATGGCTGAATTTATCGGCGGTTCTTATGACAATTTCATCGCTATGATGAATGAAAAAGCGGCGGAATTATCCATGGATAGCACGCATTTTGTTAATCCCCACGGTTTGCACGATCCGGAGCATTATACAACCGCTAGAGATTTAGGAAAACTAGCTTATTATGCGATAAATGTGCCCGGTTTGCTTTCCTATACATCCATTTACGAATATGAATTCCGCCCCGAACCCCAATTATTAACTCTTTGGAACACCAATCGCTTACTGAAATGGTACGAAGGTACCGACGGTTTAAAAACCGGCTATACCGAAGAAGCGGGGAGAAATTTAGTAGCTACAGCGAAACGGGACGGATTACGCCTCATATCGGTAGTATTAGGCTGCCAAGAATTGCGGGGGCATTTTAGTGAAAGCATGAATTTATTAAATTACGGATTTAACAATTATAAATTTCAGGCCATCTACAATCAAAATGAAATCGTTGCCCAAGCAAACGTAGCCAAAGGCACAAAAACGACCGTAGATTTATTAGCCGCAACGGATATAGGGTATGTCAGCAAAAAAAATGACGATCAACAGGCTGCCGTACGATTGGAAATCCCCGCCTATTTAGACGCTCCGCTTGCTGCAGGCGATTATGGCGGCACCATACAATTATATCAAAATGATCAATTGATTGCAGAAAGCGAATTAATCGTCGCTGAAGATGTAGAAAAATGCGGTTTGCTTAGGTTTTGGTTACGTTTATTAAAGAACATGGGCTTTTAAGCTTACAAAGTCGCATCCTCCGTACTAATGATCTCCGCAATCAAAGGCGCAGCTTTGGGCACGGTTTTACTAAAAGAAACGGCTTGATTCAACAGTTTTGCCGCCTCTGCCGCTTGCCGCGGATCCTGGCAATGCAAATATGCCACGGCATCGCCTGCATGCACATAAGCCCCGGCTTTATGGCAAAATACAATTCCTGCCCCATAGTCAATGGCATCTTCTGCCGTCGATCTTCCCGCCCCTAACAACAGCGATGCATATCCTACTTTAGCGGTATCGATTTTATCAATAAATCCTTCGTCAATCGCATTATACGGCAAAATCAAACGGCTGGTAGCCAATTGCTCCCAATCATCGCCGCCACCTTGCGCCTGAACCAGACGTTTAAACTTATCCAAGGCTTCTCCGCCGTTTAGCAACTCTGCCGCTAAACGCCAAGCTTGCTCCCGATCGCTTTTCACGCCGGCAAGCCAAATGATTTCACCGGCTATACTCAGAGACAATTGGCGTAAATCTTCCGGTCCATCACCCTTCAATACTTGTACGGCTTCTTCCACTTCTAAAGCATTGCCAATATGGCATCCTAAAGGCTGTTCCATAGAACTCAAAAAAGCGCTGGCTTTTTTTCCGGCAGCTTTTGCCAAGCGTATCATTAATTTAGCTAAACGGCGGCTATCTTCTATATTGTGTAACAAAGCGCCGCTACCATATTTGACGTCCAATGCCAACACATCGGCACCGGTAGCCAATTTTTTGCTCATAATGCTAGCGGCAATCAAAGGAATGCTGTCCACCGTAGCGGTAACGTCTCGTAATGCATACAATTTTTTGTCAGCCGGATCCAAATCCTCGCTTTGTCCTGATATGGCGATACCCGTTTCGGCAACCTGACGCTTAAAGGTTTGGCTATCTAAATCGGCATGAAATCCCGGGATAGACTCCAGTTTATCGATGGTTCCGCCGGTATGGCCCAATCCTCTACCAGACAGCTTCGCCACCTTAATACCGGCGGCCGCCACAATGGGCATAGCCACCAAGGAAGTTTTATCGCCAACGCCGCCGGAAGAATGTTTATCCGCCTTCACGCCGTCTATATCGCTTAAGTCCAACGTTTTACCGGAACAACACATTTCTTTTGTCAAATCTATCGTTTCTCTTTCGCTAAAGCCATTGATTCGAATCGCCATCAACAAAGCGGTAGTTTGATAGTCGGCCACTTCCCCGTTGAGACATCCTTGGATCCAAAATGCGATTTCTTCGGCGGTCAATTCCTCTTTATCTCGTTTTTTGGCAATAATATCAAACATTCGCATATCGTTACCTCCGCAGCTCAACGTCTAAATATCTCATAAAATTTCCGCCAAAAAGCTGGTTCCGCAATTTAACGCCTCCCCGCCCAGATAGGAGATAGCCGTTTGCCCCAAATCGGCAAAGGTGGCCCGAATACCTAAATTGGTCGGTTTTACGCAGGAGCCGTAAACCAACAAGGGCACATATTCCCGATTATGATCCGTTCCGGGAGAACAAGGATCGTTACCATGATCGGCGGTCACTGCCAGAATATCGTCTGGGCGCAATAAAGCCAAAAGCGCCGGCAAAGCTTGATCAAACTCCACCAAAGCTTTCGCATATCCTTTTGGATCGTTGCGATGGCCATATTTGCTATCAAAATCCACCAAATTGGCAAAAATTAAGCCTTCTTCCGCGTGTTGCAAGGCGTCAGCCAAAGAAGCCAAACTTTGGCTATTATTATGTCCCGGCAAAACCTGGTCGATATCCTTGCCGGCAAAAATATCGTAAATTTTACCGATTGAAACGACATGTTTACCCGCCGCACGCACCTTAGCCAGCAAACCGCCATCGGGAGGCGGTAACGAAAAATCCCGCCGGTTATCGGTGCGCTGAAAAGCACCAGGTTGTCCCACAAAAGGCCGGGCAATAACGCGTCCCACCGCAAATGGACCTTGCAAAAGTTCTCTAGCGATTTGGCAATCGGCATACAACTCATCCAAAGGTACCACGTCTTCATGAGCGGCAATTTGTAGCACGCTATCAGCGGAAGTATAAACGATCAAGCTACCGCTGGAAATATGCTCCTCCCCCAAACGGGCTATAATTTCCGTACCGGAAGCGACACAGTTGCCCAAAATCCCTCTTCCCCAAGCGGCGCCAAGCTTTTCCATTAACGAAGCGGGAAAGCCTTGTGGAAAAGTGGGCAGAGGGTGATCCAAAATTAAACCGGCCATTTCCCAGTGGCCGCTAGTAGTATCCATACCTTTGGCTTGAGAGGCCATTTTACCCCAGGCGCCCTGAGGACGAGCTTGCGGTTCCATACCCGGTAAAGGCGCAATATTAGCTAATCCCAAGCGTTCCATGGCTGGCAAACGCAACCCTGTCGCCTGCGCAATATGGGCCAAAGTATTGGCATGTATGTCACCATCGCCAAAAGACGCCGCATCCGGCAAGGCGCCTATCCCTACGCTATCTAAAACGACGATAAAAAAACGTTTCGCCATTTAATCTACCTCTTTTCTTTTTGCACGGGGATGATAAGCATCATACTCTTTTTTTAATTTCGCCACCTGCAAATGGGTATAAATCTGAGTGGTGGAGATATCGCTATGCCCTAAAAACTCCTGAACGATACGTATATCGGCTCCATTTGCCAACAAATGACTGGCCACGCTATGGCGCATGGTATGCGGATGAATATCCAAACCAAGGCGCCGGCCATATTCTTTTATAATCTTCCAAAAGCCCTGCCTGCTTAAGCGATCGCCATGCTTATTTACAAATAATTCCCGGCAACTTTTATCCTTCACCAAAGCAGGACGTCCCCGGGTTAAATAAGCGGACAAGGCGGCTAAAGCTTTGCCGCCTACCGGCACGATTCTTTCTTTGTCGCCTTTCCCCAGACAACGCACAAAAGCCAACTTTTCATCCACATCGTATAAGCTTAAACCAATCAACTCCGAAACCCGCAAGCCGCAACCATAAAGGATCTCCAACATCGCCTTATCTCGTAGACCCAATGGCGTATCCAACCGGGGCAAAGACAAAAGTTTGTCCACTTCCTGTTGGCTTAACACCTGCGGCAAAGAAAAAACCTGTTTAGGCGCGGTTAGCGGTTCGCTAATGTCCTTGGACAAAAACTTTTCTTCGTTCAGATAACGGCATAGCCCTTTGACGGCGGTAATTTTCCTCGACACCGTGCTAGGTTTGCAGCCGTCGGCTTTCAATTGCGCCAAATATTCCTGCATATGACGGGATGTGGTTTGCTTGGCCGCCTCAACTCCCTTTTGAGATAAAAAACGAGAAAAACCGTTTAAATCTGCAGCATAGGCTTTAAGCGTATTTTCAGCCAATCCTCTCTCCACAGTTAAATATTGCAAATAATCCCGTATTTCCCATTCTATTGGTGAAACTTTAATTTTATCATCCATATCGCCAATCCAAGCCGGCATCCTATTATGTAAATTTGCTTCTTTTAGTTTAGCTTCTCCACAAACAAATGTTTTCCTGCCATCATTCTTAAATAGATAATTGATAAGCGATTTCCTGCCAATGCGAAGTCAACTGTTTTTCGTCTTCTACGGTATTGGGGCGCGTAGCCTCCACTTCTTCCTGCCGAATTTCTGCCTCTCCGCCGGGGACCTCTTCTTGTTCCTGCCATGTGGATGTGCTATGATAAACATATGGCGATAGACCAAGAATTAACAAAAACACGATCAGAAGTTTTAGCAAAAATCTGGCTTTCCGTTTCACGTTGGTAACGCTAAAGAGTATCATTTGAGTCTCCTTTCCACTGTACTATATCTGACAGCATTTTCTATAGAATCACATACAATAAACGCAAAAATATGGGACAAAGATAGCCTTGTATCGCCGCTCCCAGCAGTAGCACGCCAACAGATCGCATGAACGCCTTTCCATATATCAATAGTTTTTCCAAAGTAGCCTGTGGAAAATCTTGCCATCCCCATAAGCGCAAAGACTGTCGTACACCGACCACCGACAAATAGGCGAGCAAAATTACAAATAAAATATTTTGCGGCAGGATGCCAAGAAAAATTACCGACGCCCCCACCAAACCCTGGTAATTTAGCAAAAAACCTATAGCGTAACCTAAACTGAAACCTTTATAAACCACGATAGCAGCAATGCCGGCTATGCCAAATAAATGCAACCCAAACAGCCAAATCAACAGCGCCAAGGAACCGTTAAATACGAATATCCTGGCCAACTCGGCATTTTTATTAAAATCGCCGCTCGGTAATGTTTGCAAATAATTGCCAATATAGCCTTTTACTGCAGAAGCGGAAGCCTCCCCCATCGTTACCGGGGCGGCTAAACCAAACAATAACCCCAAAAAAAGCAATGCCGCTATAACCGCATATAGCGAACAATTAGCCTTAAAATGTGTTTCTATTTTTCGCAATAAATAGATTTTCATCCGTTGATCCTCTGTGATAAAAAATATTTATGTGTCGGTCATATAAAATATACTCGTTTCATCCAAACATATGATACAAGCAAAAATAAAATTTGAGGAGCTCAAGCATGAATCGCAAGCGCTGCCGCAATTACACTCAACGAAAAAAAATATATACTTTGGCTTATAGCTTCATCTGTTGTCTTAGCATGATATTATTAATTTCGCAACATGCCTTAGCCGAAGAAACGCCGCCCTCCTTTCGCGAGGACATTTTACTATCTTCGCCTACTGATACTCCCTCCCCATGGCAAGTAGCGGACGGCTTGCCCTTTTTGTGGCAACAAACCGCGCCTTTACCAGCGTCGCTGTATCGACCGCCGCAAATTGAGCTTACGGCAACAGATTTATCTTGCCGGGCTGCCATACTAATCGATTGTAACTTAGGTATGACGCTGTTTGAAAAAAACGCCGATTTGTCCCTTTACCCAGCCTCGGTCACCAAGCTGCTTACAGCTTGGGTGGTATTGGAACAAATCGACGATTTAAGCCAAAGCTTTACCTTGCAAAATAGCGATTTTAACGGATTATATGCGCAACATGCCTCATTATCCGGTTTCTATTCCGGTGAGACCGTTTCTTATTTGGATTTATTGTATTCCCTGCTATTAGTTTCCGGCTGTGACAGCGCCCAAGCCCTGGCTCGGGCAGTAGCGGGAAACGAAACCGCCTTTAGTGAATACATGAACGAAAAAGTGGCGGCATTGGGATTAACGCATAGCCGCTTCACCAACGCCAGCGGACTCCATGGCGATGAGCACTATACCACCGCCAGAGATATGGCTTTGATTTTTCAAGCCGCCTTGGAAAATCCACGATTGCGGGAAATCTTGAGCAGCGAATCCTATGTAAGCACGCCTACGCCACAGCACCCTGAAGGCTTAACGCTGCGCAGTTACTTTTTTTGGCGTTTAGAACATGATTATGCTGGCAAATATTTAGAAGGGGGATTAGAAATTTTAGGCGGAAAAACCGGATATACCGATGCGGCGGGGTTATGTTTAGCAGCCTACGCACAAAAAAATGGTCATACATATATCGCCGTAGTTCTTGGCGGACCTGGAAATAGTAGAACGGAACAATATAATTTTAGCGACGTAATCGCCCTATTCAAACAATTGTAGAACATATCCATCTGCTCAATGAACTGCAAGTGACAACAAACGAACTTAGCGACTGGCTGACAGGTTACAACAGAAAACGAGTAAAAGGTCAACGACTTCTTATCCGCTTGTTTATACGCATGAAATAATAAAAAGATATTTTTGCCTTCCTGTTTGTTAAATCAAGCTGTTACGTTACAAGAGCCGTTTCAAAGGTAGAAATATAAACTTTTTGATTGTATGAACATCCGTATAGCGTAAAGCTTTAACGTTCTTCATCGCATAACATATCATCATGCATTTAGAACATAAACAATCCCTGTGCGCCCCTTAATCAACATCAAAGACGAAAAAAGCCATCCAGGATGCGAAATGAGAAGTTTATCCTTGGCGGCTTTTTCTGATTTTATTACTTTTTGTCTGTCAAAACAAAATTTAGGCGCTAGTCCATTGGCTATGCTTTTAAGTAGTCTTGAATGCCATTGTGTAATAATCAGCGTTCCAATCGTGATAGACCTGCTTGGTGTTTATTTTGATGTTTTCCATGCTGTGCTCATCCTTAAATTTGTCATCCCATTTCATAAGCCTCCATCTAGGATGAGTGCGGATAGACAGCTCTTTGGTTCCAAGGACTGGTTCCGTAAACCACACCCGTATTCTTTGCATCCGGCAGATAGTGCAAAAATCCCCGGAATGCCGCCAGCGTCTCCTCCCCGGCTTCATGCTGCAGATCAGCAGCCATAAGTTTGGGGAAAATCTCCACCACATCATTCTTGATGGCACAAACATGATTATGCAAGCGTAGTAGACACGACATGGGACGATTTCTTTTCATGCAGATTTACTTTTTCTACTTCATATCCCGCTTCCACTGCCCCTTGTCCCCAAAAGCCTTTTGAAGTATGCAATCGACAATGGTTTCCCCAATCCCACATTTTTCATCGATGTCGGTGTTTTCGGGGTATCGTTTGATCGACCGGACTAAAATGAAATGGTCCGACTGGCCGAGGTGGGAAAGGTCAAAACCGTAATTGTTAAAAATATATCCCGTATGGGCCGGGACTATCTGAAAGTTGTCTACTACACCGAGAGCTTCTTTGCCGAGCGCGATATTCGGTATATTGCCATCAGCGACAGCGTAGACAGCGACAAGGGAGAAACGACTTCAACCCATTTCGCAATCTGTTTAACGACTTCTATGCCCATAATACCAACAAGAAAATCCGAACCATTATGCTAGCTAAAGAGTTTTCTCCAATAGTCAACCCATCATTATCTAGGAACAGGTCTTTGCACGGCTACAGGAAGTACGGGCAAATAGGCGCCGCCCGGTCAAGCAAGCCAAACAGCAAAGCCTATTTTCTGGTCTGCCACACTGCGCCGACTGTAAAAAACAGCTGCATTTCGTCACAGACAAATATATAACGCCGCAACAAGACTGCTATTAATGTACCCAGTGTATAATATGAAACGGAACAAAAAGCTGCCCGAGTAGGTCAAAACATGGCGGGAAACGGTAGCAACCTTGGAACAGGATCAATCCAACTTCGGCAGCTTTATGACCATTGTACGGAAGTATGTGGGTAGCCAGGAACAGATGTCCAATATCATCAATCGGTTTCTAAAAAAGATTATCATCCATACACCGGATGCGTCCAGCGACCGCCGTCGGCAGAAGATCGAACAGGCCTGGAACTTCATCAAAGAAATCAACCTGCCGGATGACGATCAAACTGTGGAACGGTAAAGAAAAGGCAGGACGGCATTGCCTTTCAGATATGCCGCCTAATGACAATCTAATGACTTCCTTCCTATAGAGAAGCGTCTTGATGTTTAGATTTGTTTTTTATACGCTGCTCAATATAAATATAACCAGGCACATCTGCCAAGGAGATATGCAAGGCAACAGATAATTCGCCAAATAATAATTCTTCTCCCTGTTTCATATACTTGGCATCAATTTGGCCGAATTTTAATTTCTTTGACATCATATCTTGTTTTTTTATTATACAGCGATATCGTCATTTGCATTAAAGATAAACAATCATGCCTTTGTAAAAACAATTTATAATATTCATTTAGTTGATTCACACGCTGACAATGATAGGCTTCGACATGAAGATATGGAATAGTATCAATCAAACGATCGGCTTCCTCTGCAGATATAACTGGACGCATATATGCCTTAGTGTTGACCGGCGTATACACCAATCCATCTTGAAACAAAGGTTTCAGTACATAATACAAGTCTTGATTTTCCTCGACAAATTCTGGGTGAAGGCAGTTTTCTATCCGACAAACGCCAGAAGTCTCATATACGACTAAATCGCCAATCTTCAACATACTTTCCTCGCTTTATATACTATACCAGTTAAAAACACCTTAATAAATAAGATATTATTTTTTATACTATATTATTAGTGTAACATATTTTTTATTGCAATGTAAGAAAATGCAATGTAAGAAAAACTTTTAAAAGCTATAAGAAATTTATCTTGCATAAGAGCGTTTATTATCCAAATTGAAACAACGCTGTTCTATTTTCTTATTTGTTGACAAATATATATTATTTATGATAGAATTATATAGATTGAAATGAATTTTAGATATATGCGTTGTCTGATACACTTCGTTGTTGTCGTACCGCTGTGAAAAAGGGGTGCGGCGACTTGCGCATATGCCTGACAGAATTCTATCATAGAATTCTATCATCCAGATAACCAGCGAAAACGTCTGTCCTTGAATCGCTGCTCAAGGACAGATTTTCTTTTGAAATACACAGGAGAGGATAAAAGGTTATGAAAGAATTACTAATGGGCAACGAGGCTGTAGCCTGGGGGGCTTTAGCTGCCGGCGTATCCGTGGCCTGCGGATATCCAGGTACTCCCTCCACCGAAGTACTGGAAACGTTGGCCAAGATTAATCCTGGCTGGGTACATGTCGAATGGTCTGTCAATGAAAAATCTGCGGCAGAAGTAGCAATTGGCGCCGCCTATACCGGAGCCAGAGCTTTGATCACCATGAAACAAGTGGGATTAAACGTGGCCAGCGATCCTTTGCTATGCGTAAATTATGTGGGTGTAAAAGGCGGACTGGTTATTTATGTTGCCGACGATCCAGGTCCCATTTCCTCCCAAACGGAACAAGATACGCGGCATTTTGCCAAATATGCCTGCATCCCCGCGTTTGATTGTTCTTCTCCTGAAGAAGCGTTTCATATGGTACAAGATGCGTTCGCCTATTCGGAAAAATATGGCGGACCAGTCATCCTACGATCCACCACTAGAGTTTGCCACTCCTGCGCGCCGGTAGAGATCCCGCAAGTATCGCCCCCAAGCGTCATACCCGAGTTTGAAAAAGGTAGTCAATGGGTAATCTTTCCGCGTCTATCCTTCCTCAATAAACAGAAATTGGCGGCTAGGGAACCAGAAATCAGTCGCGATTTCTGCCAGTATCCTTTCAATCAACGGATTGGCGAAGGCAAAATCGGTATTGCCTGCGGCGGCATTAGTTACGCATATGTAAAAGAAGCCATAGAAGGCCAGGAACATTTGTTCCAAATTCTTAAAATTGCCACGCCCTATCCCTTTCCCGAAGATTTGGCCCTTTCTTTTTTAACCGACACAGAAAAAATTTTGGTTTTCGAGGAATTAGACCCACTGATTGAAGATGAACTTATTTATTTATCTGGCAAAAAAGGCATATGCGCCCACATTTCCGGTAAACGGGATCATAGCGTAGCTGCAGCTGGCGAATTAAGCGCCGCCGCCATTCGACGGACACTATCGGCGCACGGCATATGCGCCGAAGTAGCCGAGCCGCAACCGGCGGCAGATTTACCTCATGTTCCCAATCGTCCGCCGGTATTGTGCGCCGGCTGTCCGCATCGAGCGTCCTTCTATGCGGTAAAAAAAGCATGTTCGGAACAACAAGCGATATTTTGCGGTGATATCGGCTGCTATACCCTAGGGAATGCACCGCCTTTGAATATGGTCGATACCTGTCTGTGCATGGGCGGCGGGGTCACCCTGGCGCAAGGCCTTTTCCATAGTAAAATTCAGGATATTCCCTTCGCTTTTATTGGAGATTCTACTTTCTTTGCCTCCGGCATTAACGGAGTGATCAATGCTTTAACGAACCAAGCGCAACTGATCCTAATCATACTAGACAATGGAACCACCGCTATGACTGGACATCAAAGCCATCCCGGATTAGGAAAGACGATTTCCGGTCAAACGGTAACGCCTATCCGTATAGAACATATCCTAACCGCTTTGGGCCTGGAATCCGTACAAGTGGTAGATCCTCTCGACTATCCTCGGGCGCTAGCCGCCGTTAAGACTGCTTTGCAACAAAATGGCGTGCGAGCCGTTATTTTCCGCTCGCCCTGCGTAGCTTTGCTAAAGGATACGGTACCACTAAAAGTCGACGAACCTCGGTGTATCGGCTGCAACCGCTGTATTCGCGAATTAGGTTGTCCCGCCTTAAGCGCTCATCAGCATAAGGCAGTCATCGATGCTACTTTATGTAATGGTTGCGGTCTTTGTCGGCACATCTGCCCACAATCATGTATCGTATAGGAGGAACGTGAAATGAAAAGTTGTCTTTTGTGCGGGGTTGGAGGTCAGGGTACCGTACTTGCCTCTCGTATTATTGCCGATGCGGCTTTAGCAAAAAATTGGTTTGCCAGAACGGCGGAAACGATCGGCATGGCTCAACGAGGCGGCTGCGTAGTCAGCCATGTGCGCATTGGCGAACAAGTGGACTCCCCGCTGATTCCGCCAGGTAAAGCAGATTTGATCATCGGCTTTGAACCAGGCGAAGCGGTCAGAAATTTGCATTATTTAAAACCGGATGGTATGGTGATTGTTTGCGATAAAGCCATACAACCGACGGCTGCTTTTTCATCCCAGCCTTATGATGCAAACGAAATGTTGATATATTTACAAAACAAAATTTCGCGCTGCCATATTATTCTTTGCCAAAACATCTACGACGCTTGCGGCACGCTAAAACCGCTCAACACAGCCCTCTTAGGCGCCATGGCTCAAAGCGGTATGATGGGATTATCGTTAGAAAATATACAAAACGCTTTACAAAAAAAGATAAAACCACATTTATTGCCGATCAATATGCGCGCGTTAGAAATAGGCGCTAAATCGATTTAGGAGATTGACGCTATGAACATGTCCAACAAAACGCTGGAACAAATCAGAATACAATTAAAACGGCTTATTCACTCCGATAGTTTTTATGCCAAAAAATTATCAGGAATCGATCCAGATGAAATTCGCAGCCAAGAAGATTTTCAACGTCTGCCCTTTTCTGAAAAAAACGATTTGCGCGATGCTTATCCGCTAGGCTTGGCGGCTGTGCCGGACGAGGATATCGTCCGTATCCATTCATCCAGTGGCACCACCGGCGTTCCAGTGATTGTTCCCTATACCAAAAAAGATGTGGATGATTGGGCGCTACTATTTCAAAGATGTTATGAAATCGCCGGTTTGACCAACAAGGATCGGATACAAATTACCCCAGGCTATGGTTTATGGACGGCCGGAATCGGTTTTCAATTGGGAGCCGAGCGCTTGGGCGCCATGGCTTTACCGATGGGACCAGGTAATACCGATAAACAAATTCAATTTATGAAAGATATGAGGTCCACCGTACTATGCGCCACATCTTCCTATGCTTTGCTTTTAGCGGAAGAAATCAATAAAAGGGGTTGCAAAAACGATATCTTTTTACGTAAGGGTATTATCGGCTCAGAGCGATGGGGTGAAAAAATGCGCAATCGCATCGCCGGAGAATTGGGCGTAGAATTATATGACATATATGGCCTAACCGAAGTATATGGCCCGGGGATTGCCATCAATTGTTCTTATAATACCGGTATGCACTATTTTGACGATTATCTATATTTTGAAATTGTGGATCCCAAAACCGGCGAAAATCTTGCCGACGGGGAATTAGGTGAATTGGTGATTACAACCTTACAAAAAGAAGGTGCTCCCCTCATTCGCTATCGCACCCACGATTTGACCCGCATTATCCCCGAGGACATTCCTTGCCCCTGCGGACGCCGCTACCCTCGCATTGACGTTATTTTAGGCCGAACTGACGATATGGTAAAAGTTAAAGGCGTCAATATATTTCCAGGACAAATTGATGACATCCTGAAAATAGTTCCCGAAGCTTCCAGTGAATATCAGGTGTTCATCGATCATGAAAATGGTAAAGACCGCATCACCGTATTTGTAGAAACTACCGCAATGGATGAGAATAAACTGCGTTTCGAAAAAAATTTAAAAGATACGATTAAATCTAAACTAAATATCACCGTAATTCCCAAGGGAGTAGCCATTGGCGAACTACCCAGAAGCGAAAAAAAATCTACCCGTATTTATGATTATCGCTATTAATTATAAAAGCGCAACCCTTTAAAAGGTTGCGCTTTTTATTTAAGCGACCCACGCTACATAAAAGCATGTGCAAAGTTAAGTTTTTCTTCATTATTATTATAGACAGATATGATTATAGTAGCTACATCATGTCAAGCAAGTCTTATCTTTACCTACTAGTTTCAATTATTTAAATGAATTTTCTAAATATTTATAAGCGCATTGTTCTCTGAGGCTAAATTTTTAAAAAAATAAAAAAAATTTTTATACATTTTTATGAATAATTAATCTCGATGTTTATTAACAAATTTCTAGTAAATTCGATCGCGACAATACTTGGACAAAGAAAAAAATTAAGACAATTTAAAAAATATTTTATTCTATTTTATTTATTTTATAAATAAAATATTTTGAAGTTATGCAGGTGTTCTTTTAATATGAAAAGAATTTTTATCCTAATTTTTTTAATATAGCTAAACAATTTTTTTTATATGAAATGCTTCACGCAGGGATTTCGCGACAGTTGTATACCACTTTCCTGACTTTGCAAAGCTATTCAAAATCCTTAAACTTATCGATAACTCCTACTATTTTACATTTTTTTAGCGCTTGTTTTGATAAAAGATCCATGCTATAATTGGTTTACATTTGAAAATAATTTTAAAGTTTTTAAATTATTTATCAAATATGCATGTAATATATTAGGTTTTCAGCTTAAAAGCACGTAAAAAAGTTGCAATCGTAACCATAATTTTTTCTTGACTAAATTTGCTTTATTTTCACACTAATTAATATATATAAACTACAGACTGCATAGCGTAATTGTTTCTAACGCACACGGCCGATTTTGACTGATTTTGACTTTTCCCCAATCGATACATAGCAAAAAATCGGCAATTTAATTTATCGAGTCGCTTTATCACAACAGATCAACACTCTACCATTAAGACAATCTTCTAGCTAAAACGGCTCCTGTTTCGGTTTGGTCTTAGCCGATATAGCCTCTAGCGAAGGCAAATCGGCTAAAGCAATAGCATGACGATTCTGTTCACATCGCCCGCCACACAAGAAAGGGGGATAGCGGGAGGCAGGCTATTCAGCATGGAGGGTATCATAATTTTTATTAAAATAGTAAATGGGAGGCTTCACAAATGAGATATGATGTCAGCGTAACCAGCGAATATCTCCAACCGCAAATTGAAAAAATGCCGGTGGAACAAATTAAAGAAATGCAACTGAAAAAGGTACAAAATATTGTTAAAAAAGCTTATGCCACTAATGCTTACTACAAAAAGTTATTAGTTGAAAAAGGTGTAACGCCGGATGATATCAAAGTTTTTGAAGATATTCAAAAACTGCCTTTCCTGGAAAAGAAACTTGTCCGTGATGCTTATCCCTTCCAACTGCTCATGGCAGATCAGAAGGACGTTCGTGAATATCACACCACTTCCGGTACAACCGGTAAAGCAATTGCTATTTGCGCTACCCAACAAGATATGGACAACTGGGCAATGGTTAACGCCCGTTCCCTGTGGATGTGCGGCAGCCGCCCCGGCGATTTGCTGATGATGTCCTTCGCTTATGGTTTAGCCACCGGTATCGGTTTCCACTATGGCGCCCAATCCATGGATATGGGTGTTGTACCTGGCGGTATTGGCCGTACCGAATTCCTGGTTGACTTAATCAAAGACTTTGGTGTAACCACCCTTACCACTACGCCTACTTATGGTATGTACATTGCTGAAAAAGCCATGGAAAAAGGCATTGATCTTTCTAAAGATTCCAAACTGAAAAACGGTTTGTTCGGTGCTGAACCCTGGCCGGAAAGCACCCGTTCCAAATTGGAACAAGCCCTGGGAATTAAAGCCTATAACGAATTCGGTATGGGCGAATTCCTTGGCCCAGGCATGGCCTGCGAATGTAAAGCCCAAAAAGGTATGCACGTTTGGGCAGATCATATCCTGGTTGAATGCATCAATCCGGAAACTGGCGAATGGGTCGGCGACGGCGAACAAGGCGAAGTGGTATTCTCTTGGATTGGCTCCGACAGCTGCGCTATGCTGAGATATCGTAGCCACGACGTAGCCAGCATTACCTGGGAAGAATGCGAATGCGGACGTACCCATCCCAGAATGGGCCGTATTTTGGGCCGCAGCGACGATGCGCTGTCCATCTCCGGTTATGTCGTATTCCCCAGCAAAGTGGAAGAAACTTTGTCCAAAATTAACGGTTTAGGCAACAACTTCCGGATGATCATCGACACCAGACATCACGTCGATCATCTGACCATTGTTACGGAAGTCGCCAACAACGACATCCTGAACAACGAAGAAGTTAGCGCCAAATTGAACAAAGAAGTTGTCAGCGCTTGCAAAACCCATTTGGGCATGACGCCTACCGTAGAACTGAAACCCACCGGCAGCCTGCCGCGGGACGGTGAACATGGTAAAACCGCCAGCAAACGCGTAGAAGACAGACGTGCTCCGATCGATAAATAAATAGTGGAAAATACCCGAACGGCTAGTTCCATCCTCTGTTATTCTAGCCGTTCGGGCCTTTCGATTTGCTATGGGTGGATATTGCAAAAGTATACGCTTATCTCCCGTTTGAATTGCCTTCATCTGGCAGGCAAAGGACTTATATACTTTAGAAAATGGAGGAGAAGACATGACTAAATTATTTGGTGATTGTTATAAAGGAATGTTCCTTATTTCCGTTCTCGTTATGATCGGTTTGGTAATTTTTGCAATTGCAGTACCCGATACCTTTACAACATTCTGGAACGGTTTAAATAATGGTATTGTGATTAACTTTGGTTGGTGGTATGCCATATTAGCAAACAGCGTTTGCTTTTTCTTATTGTTTTTATTGGTCAGCAAATACGGCAAACTGCGTATCGGTAAAATGACTGACCGTCCGGAACATAGTACATTTTCCTGGATTGCCATGTTGTTCAGCTCCAACGTGGGCGTGGGCTTGATTTTCTGGGGCGTTGCAGAACCAATTCTCCACTTAATTGATAGACCTTACCTATTTGCCGATCCAGCTACTGAAACTAGTCTAACGGCTTCTTTGAGTATTAGTACTGCTCACTGGGGCATTGTAGCTTGGGGTCCCTGCACACTGGCAGCTTTGGCAATCGGTTTTGCCGCTTATCGGCATGGCAAACCCTTGACCATGGCCGGCGCTCTGTATGGCGTATTAGGCGATAAAGTTCACGGCCCTTGGGGTAAAGTAATCGACACTTTATCCGTTATCGCGACCATCGCCGGTATCTGCACCACCATCGGTTTGGGCGTTATGTCTGTTGCCTACGGCGCCAATTATATGTTCGGTATTGAAAACTCCGTTATGCTGAACATCGTCATTTTGGTTTTGGTAGTTGCCACGTTCCTGCTGTCCAGCTCTGTTGGTATTGGTAGAGGTATCAAACGTTTGAGCACCGCCAATGTATACCTTTCTATTGCAATGATGGTATTCATTCTGGTTTTCGGTCCCACTCGCTTCATCCTCAATGCCACTGTAACCAATATCGGTGGTTATTTGGATAACTTCTTCCAAGTGCATTTCTTCCTGGATACTGTCGGTGCCGGTGAAGGTTGGTTGAATTCTTGGACCATTTTCTACTGGGGCTGGTGGCTGTGCTGGACACCTTTCGTAGGCGGCTTCATTGCCAAGATCTCCAAAGGCCGCACCATTCGCGAATTCATCATGGGTGCTTTGATTGCCCCCACCATCTTAACCGTACTTTGGTTTGGTATTTTGGGCGGCGCTGCAATCTTCTCTGAAATCAACAATATTGCGCCTATGTATGAAACCATTTCCCAATATTCCGAATCTGGCTTATATGTACTTTTCAGCACATATCCATTTGGCATCTTCCTCTCTCTGCTAGTACTGGTTAACATGATTATTTTCGTCTGCACTTCTGCCGACGCGGCTTCCTTCTATTGTGCAGCCTGCATCAATAAAGGTAGTGTTACCCCTCATGTTGCAACCAAAGTATTAATGGGTATCATCATTGGTATCTCTGGTTTGGTACTTATGCAGACGGGCGGATTGAAATCTCTGCAAACTGTATCCATCGTGTGTGCATTCCCCTTCTCCTTCATAGTGGCCTTAATGCCTTTCTCCACTATGAAGATGTTGAACAAAGAGTATCTGGAAGTATTCGGCGACGATTCGATTCCCCACAAACTGCCGGAAGAAACCGAAAAAACCACTGCTTAAGTAGCTGTTTTTAAAGGCTCAGCCTGTTACCCGCTCCATGCTTGAACGAGCCGGCGGCTGTAAAAAGCCGCCGGCTCACTAAATTTTAAAGGGCCGATATAATGGTCTTTTTTCTTAATAAGCGCATAATAATTTTTTAAAACTGCTATAATGTTTTTAAAAAATATTGAATGCGGAGCAATTTTATGTTATACTCACCATATCTATTTTCGGAGGAGGATCAAGTATGAAAGCTTTGTTATCCGGCAATGAAGCAATTGCCAGAGGCGCATACGAATATGGCGTCAAAGTTGCTTCCGCCTATCCCGGAACGCCCAGCAGCGAAATTTTGAAAAATACTGCTGAATACAAAGATGTAATCTATGTAGAATGGGCGACCAATGAAAAAGTTGCAACCGAAGTCGCGATTGGCGCTTCCTTCGGCGGCAGCCGTACCATGACCACAATGAAGAGCGCCGGTGCTAACGTGGCCTGCGACCCCTTGGTGGCCTTTACCCATACCGGCGTACACGGTGGTTTTGTAATGGTCATTTGCGGCGATCCCGGTATGGCCAGTTCTTCTACAGAACAAGATGACCGTTACTTCGCTAAATTGGCTCGCTGCCCCATTTTGGAACCCAGCGATAGCCAAGAAGCCAAAGAATTTGTCGGTTTGGCCTTAGATCTGAGCGAAAAGTTTGATATTCCGGTTATCCTGCGCAGCACCACCGGTCTGTCCCACTCCAAATCTTTGGTAGAACTGGGTGAACGTACCGAACATGAATGCAAAGGATTTGAACGGAACATCCCGAAATACTGCCTGCTGCCTGCTTATGCGCGGAAATTGCGCACCTGGTTGTTAGAAAGAGAAAGATTGCTCACCGAATGGGGCAATGAATCTGATATCAACCGCATTGAACCCGGTTGCAAAGAAATCGGTATTATCAGCAGTGGCGTTACTTACCAAGCCGCTAAAGAAGTTATGCCCAATGCCAGCTTCCTCAAATTAGGTATGACTTTCCCCCTGCCGATGGAAAAAATCAAAAAATTTGCCGCCTCGGTAGACAAATTGTTTGTTGTTGAAGAATTGGAGCCCTTCATCGAAGAACATATCAAAGCAGCCGGTATTCCTGTAATCGGCAAAGAAGTGTTCCCCATGGAAGGCGAATTTACCCCCGATCGTATTGCTGCTGGCTTCATTAAAGCTGGTATCGACTTGCCCAGATGGAAAAATATGGCCGAAATCGTAGCCAATCCTCCCAAGAGCGTGCCGCGCCTACCCGTCCAATGCGCCGGCTGCCCCCACAGAGGCATTTCCATGGCAATTAAAAAATTGGATCTCAACGTATGCGGTGATATCGGCTGCTATGACTTGATCACCTTGCCGCCCTTTGAACATATGCATACCGACTTGGAAATGGGCGGCAGCGTTGGTAACGCCATCGGTGTTAACCGTGCCGGTAAACAAGACAAACCTACCGTAGCGGTAATCGGCGACTCCACCTTCTTCCATTCTGGTATGACCGGTTTGTTGAACGCAGCCTATAATAAGAGTAATCTTACCTTGTTGATCTTCAACAACAGCATCACCGGTATGACCGGCGGTCAGTTTAACCCCGGTACTGAATACACCCTATCCGGCGTACCTGCTGATCCGGTAAGCATTCCGGAAATTTGTAAATCTTTGGGCGTGAAAGACGTACAAGTTGTAGATCCTTATGACTACAATGCATGCTTGGATGCTTTGAAAAAAGCTACCTCCCATGACGGCGTATCCGTCGTTATGACCAACCGTCCCTGCATGCTCTATCCGAAAAAATATGTCGCTCCCCAGAAATGCGAAGTGGTTGCAGACAAATGTATCGGCTGCCATATTTGTCTCAAACAATGCACCTGCCCGGCTTTTGAATTAACCGAACAGACCACTGACAAAGGCAAGTTGATTCCTCGCATTAAAGCAGACGAATGTGTCGGCTGCACCATTTGCGCACAAATCTGCCCCAAAGACGCGATTCGGGAGGTGAAATAATAATGGCTAATTATAAAGAAACTCAAAACGTTCTTATCGTTGGTTGCGGCGGTCAAGGCGTTATCTTAGCCAGCAATATTCTGTCCGACGTATTAAGTTGTATTGACGGAATGGATGTTAAAAAAGCAGAAACCCATGGTATGAGCCAAAGGGGCGGCAGCGTGCATGCGCAAGTTCGTTTCGGCGAAAAGGTTTATGCTCCTTTTATTAGCCCCGGTGAGGCCCAAGTAATTTTGGCTTTTGAAGAAGCCGAAGGTTTACGTTGGAGCCATTATCTCGCCAAAGACGGTGTAATGATTCTGAACCAAGAACGGGTCATTCCTCCCCTGGCCTTTGTAGGTATGGCGGATTATCCAGAAGAATCTTTAGACAATTTGAAAAAACGGGATGACGTTAAATGCATCGACGCCAATAAAATGGCCAAAGAAATTGGTAACGTCAAAGTTGCCAGCGTGGTTCTCTTGGGCGCATTGGCCGCTATGTTAGATTTCCCGGAAAAAACTTGGAAAGAAAACCTGGAAAAACGGGTTCCTGCCAAAGCGCTGGAAGCCAATATGAAAGCTTTTGACGCCGGCTATGCGGCAATGAAAGCTCTGTAATTTACCAAACGCTACTTTGCATCCCCCAAACCTTGGAGGATATATGCACATGTATTTTGACCTGTATATATCCTCCCCATTTAATAATATAAAAAACAAGCCGGTCTATATTGAAGTGACCCCCAAAAGTTAGACAATATTTAAGAGCAGAAATTGTTTAAGCAGCCGAAAGGGCTTGTTGTCTGTGAATTGCAGGCGGCAAGCCCTTTAGCTTTGCCTTGATGCGGTGGTTGTTGTAGTAAGCCAGATA
>CASEQE010000007.1 GCA_949289995.1 uncultured Peptococcaceae bacterium | reverse complement strand
AAAACGGCTACTAATTTATATACGTTTTATAGACGTATGCCGGTTTTTTGCTGAGCAGCCAAAGACAGGGTTTGCAGCATATGCTAAAAAAGCGGTTCAAGAACCGCGCAAAAATATCGATCTAGTTCTTCCGGCGTTTGTATCATCCCCCCTTTAATCCACCATAACACCATTTCGACAAAACTGCCGCAAATATGATTCAGCAAAAAGTCTGACGGTACGTCTAATTTAGGAGCGCGTCCTTTTATGAATTGATTTTGAATGAGACTATTTAGACTATTTTTGAAATAACGTAAAAAGATATCGTTGTTTTCGCAAGAAAGCAGGCCGAGAATATTGCTACCATTTTTTTGTAAATGTTGCAATAAATGACAGAACACCGATTCTGGCGAGCTGTCGTCAGAATAGAGGCCATGGGTATGCGCACAATCCATGGCGCTGCCGATAATATGACCAAATAGATCTTCGCATAGTTCTTTGAGCAAATCGTCCTTGGTTTCAAAGTGGGCATAAAATGTGGTGCGTCCAATGTCGGCTGTATCAATGATATCTTGTACGGTAATGCTATTGTAGCTTTTTTGTGCTAAAAGTTGGCTGAAAGCGGAAAAAATAGCTTCTCTAGTTCTTCTTTGCCTGCGGTCCATATGCGGTTCCTCCCAAACAAAAAGCCAAAATTGTTCTATAAGAAACATTTGACGTAAATTATCCGTTGTAATTCTATTATATTTTCTATAAAATAATTAACGGAACAAAATGTTTGCTATAAAATGCATTATACGGTAAGTTGGTAACGCCGTCAAGGCTAGGAAAAGCAGTATAGCCTAGGCATGGCAAATAGGGGTAGGAGGAAGTTTTATGATTCAAAAAGTTTGCGATTGGGCTTCTGGCGTGCCGGCGACAATAATCAGCGGTCTATGCGTGGCGCTTAGTTTTATTCTGCCGCGATTGGGCGTTTCTCCGGCGATTGATCCCGCTTGGGCGGCGGTTGTTCTTAGCGGCGGTCCTTTGCTATATTTGGCCATTTGGCGTATGGCGTATAATCCTGGGATTAGCAAAATATCCTCTCCTTTGCTGATTACCATTGCTATGTTGGCTGCAATTGCCATAGGCGATTTATTTGCTGCAGGAGAGGTGGCTTTTATCATGGCCATTGGCGCTATTTTAGAACAAATTACTACCAATCGAGCCAAAAAAGGATTAAAAACTTTGCTTAGCTTGGCGCCGTTACAGGGACGCAAGATAAACAACGGTATAGAGGAAATGGTTGCGGTTCAGGAGATCTGTCCTGGAGATACGTTGCGCATATTGCCTGGAGAAACCATTCCGGTGGATGGAACGATTATCGATGGGGAAACTTCCGTAGATCAATCCATTATGACCGGGGAATCATTGCCGGTTGATAAAAGCGTGGGAGAAAATGTGTTTTGTGGAACGATAAACCGTTTTGGCGCTATTGATATAATGGCGACAAACGTTGGCGCAGACAGCTCTTTGCAGAAATTAATTCGTCTGGTTCAAGAGGCGGAAAATAAGCAAGCGCCGATGCAACGTATCGCCGATAAATGCGCCAGTTGGTTGGTGCCGGTAGCAGTAGCCGTGGCGGTAATCGCCGGCCTTGTCACACAAAATATTGTGCGTGCCGTGACGGTTTTGGTGGTTTTTTGCCCATGCGCTTTAGTATTAGCCACGCCTACCGCGATTATGGCTGCGATTGGACAGGCGACCAAACATGGCGTCATTATCAAATCTGGCGAAGCCTTGGAAAAAATGGGTAAAGTTTCGACAATTGCTTTTGATAAAACCGGCACGTTAACCTATGGGCGCTTGGAAGTTAGTGATATTTTATCTTTTGAGAAAGATTTGCATGAAAACAAGTTGCTGTTTTTAGCCGCATCGGCAGAATCCAAAAGCGAACATCCTCTGGGAAAAGCGATTGTCGCTTATGCTCAAACGAAAAATATTTCTCTAGCGGAAGCCAAGGCTTTCAAAATGATATCCGGAAAAGGTATTTATGCAGAAGTGGATGGGCGAAAGCTGTTATGCGGCAAAGAAAAATTTCTTGAGGAAAACGGCGTGATCCTCCCGGAAGCCATGTGCGAAGATTTGCAACGATTGCGTAGCCAAGGTAAAGCATCTATTTTGATAGCGGAGAAAAACCGTTGTCTTGGCGTGATTGCTTTAGCAGATGTGATGCGTCCAGAGGCAAGAGATATGGTCGCACGTTTGGCAGCGATGAACGCTACCGCCGTATTGCTTACCGGTGATCATAGTACTACCGCCCAATATTTTGCGGAGCAGGCGGGGATTTCTCAAGTATATGGCGATCTTTTGCCGGAGGATAAGGTGAAACATATTGAAAAACTGCAAGAGCAAGGACAAGATGTTTGCATGATTGGCGATGGAGTAAATGATGCGCCGGCTTTAAAAATAGCTAACGTGGGCGTAGCTATGGGTAGTATGGGTAGCGATATTGCCGTAGAAGCGGCGGATATTGCGCTTATGAGCGACGAGATTAGCAAAATCCCTTACTTAAAACGATTAGCCAACGCGACGGTCAATACCATTAAACTGAGCATTACGCTATCGATGTGCATTAATTTTGCAGCAGTTGCTCTCTCCACTCTTGGAATGTTAACGCCTACCACCGGGGCTTTGGTACACAATGCCGGATCTTGTTTGGTGGTGTTGATTGCGGCGTTGTTATACGATAGAAAATTTGTATAATTTCTTTATCGTCATGATTCATGCGGTTGCTGGTTGTTTGTTCCCCATATGTGCCGTTATAGAGGGGGCTTTCAGAGCTAAAATTAAGGTCAATTGCGGCGACGTTGACGGTACTGTTTTAAAGTACGCGCAATTACAAAAATTTTTTCTTCTAGATGGCGTTTATCTTCTAACGCAGGATAGATAGACAAGGCGAGCAGCGGTTCACATTCGCGGACGAGCCCTGTCTTGATTTGCTGTCTAGGCGATTTATGGTAGACGTCTATAATTTTTGATTCGATTAGACTTTGCGTTTTGACATGAGTGGCTCGATCTGGCGACCGGTAGCGCATGGAGGCGCTTATCGGCTAAGGTTAGGCAATTAAGTAAAAACCGGGTTGGTAATCGGCCAGCCCGGTTTTTACTTACTTCGCTTATGTAGTTCATGTTAGTCAAGCGCTATATGGCTATGAAAACATGAAGCGGAAAAGGATAATCGTATGAAGATAGTACAAATTACATGCCAATTAATTGTGAAAAATCGCACATTATTTCCGATATTTTTATTTGTTGTGGGCAAACTTGTTCGCAACTATGGCAGGAAATGCATTTAGACGGCCTTTTTTGTTCAGGCAAACTTGAAACGGCCATGGGCGCAATAAAGCCGCCGCCGGTAATTTTATGTTCGTTATATAAAGCGATAAAATCTGGTATAGGCAGGCCTTGGGGACAGTGGCTGAGGCAATAACGGCATGCTGTGCAGGGAACGCCTGCTTTTTGAGTTTCTTCGTCTGCCATGGTCACCAATGCGGTCCACTCATCCTTTTGCAACGGCTTTGCTTCCTGCCAAATTTCAATATTGTCTTTGAGTTGTTGCATATTGCTCATGCCTGACAACACCATGGTAACTTCGGGAATCGATTGGAGAAAACGAAAGGCCCAGCCGGGAATACTTTCTTCTGCACGCATTTTTTTTAGTTCAGCCGTCATCTCTGCAGAAGCTTGTGCTAACTTGCCACCGCGTAGAGGTTCCATTACCCAAATAGGCATTCCGGCTTCTGCAATGAATGCTGCTTTCTGTTGCGCGTTTTGAAAATGCCAGTCCATATAATTGATTTGTAATTGGCAGAACTCCATATGCTCGCCATAGGCTGCCATAAAACGTTTGATGGTTTCCACAGATCCATGCGTGGAGAATCCTAGATGGCGAATACGACCATTTTCTTTTTGTTTTAAGAGATAGTCTAAAATGCCGTTTTGCGGATTTAAATATTCTTGGATATTACCTTCGTATACATTGTGAAACAGATAAAAATCAAAATATGGCGTTTGGCACTTTTGGAGCTGTTTTTCAAAAATTTCTTCCACTTTATCCATGTTGTTTAGATCATAACCGGGAAATTTAGAGGCTAGATAATAGCTTTCCCGAGGATAGCGAGGGAGAAATTTGCCGGCAATCCATTCAGAATGTCCGTCATGATACCCCCAAGCGGTATCAAAATAATTGATACCATTACGATAAGCATAATCGATCATTTCCGCTGCGGCGGTTTCGTCGATTTTTGCTTCGTCGCCGCCAATTATCGGTAACCGCATCATACCCAAACCTAAGGCGGATAGTTTTAGATTTTGAAAAGATTTATATAGCATATGGCCCCTCCTAACGATAATACGATATTGCATTATGTGCATATTCATTTATGGATGCTACATCCGATACGATTCAAAACGGCTTATTTGAAATTTTATGAGGTTTTATGGATTACCCATCATCATATGTTTTGTTTTCTCATCTTAGTTGCTTTACTTTTTATCAATTTCGGTTATTGTTTTTACAGCCATTTCTCTTTTTCACGAGAAATAACGATCCCTCTATTGCTATCCATAAGTACTTTTAGATATGCATCTGGCACAAGCCTAGGAACAAGATTAGAAAAGATTAGCAAGCGGCAATCATCTTGGCGTGGCGGCGGCGTTCAAAACTGTTGCGCCCAGCTGGCTAACGTATCTGCATCTGCAGATGATGGGAAGCGGCGTCCTGGGAAAAGGACGGCTCCATGGCAGCAGGCTTGTAGATAGGTTTGTATTTTGTCCATGCCGCTGCCGCCGGAGGTAGCAAAGGGAATAATCTTTTTCTCATGTAAATCGTAAGATTCTAAAAAGGTCAAGATAATCTTTGGTGCAACATACCACCAAATGGGAAAACCAAGAAAAATATATTCGTATTGTTCCATATGGTTAACTTTTTGCACAATAGCTGGACGAGCGGCGGCATCGTTCATTTCCTGTGAGCTACGACTTGTGGGGTTCGTCCAATCCAAGTCTGTTTTGGTATAGGGCGCTTGCGGTTGTATTTCAAATAAGTCGGCGTTGATCGCGACAGCAAGATTTTTGGCTAGCTTTGCGGTTGTCCCGCCAGCAGAAAAGTATGCCACTAACGTTTTATTCATATAACATACCTCCTATCATTATGCTTATGAGTTCCTCTATCGTTTTACTGCGTTATGAATCGTGATTTTTCAGCATTTTGCCGTTGCCGGTTAGGTATAAATCTGCTAGCCAAACCGTCCTTTCAGCGGCTGGCGAAGCAGATTATGGTTGGTTTTGGCTGTTTGCCGTTTCTTTGCTTGCCGCCGCAAGTTGCGCAAGGGCGCTTTTATATATTTTTTCAGTGTTGAAATCGAAAGCCACCAAATACACTTTATGGATGAAAGAATGTTCGCTAAGATATTGGGCTACCGTTTGGCAGGCGATCAGCGCCGCCTCCTGCGGCGGATAGCCGTAAGCGCCGGTGGATATGGCTGGAAAGGCGACGGTGGTCAAACGATGCGCTTCCGCCAAGGATAGGCTTTGCCAATAACAAGATCGCAACAATTCTTTTTCATTGGCGCGGCCTCCTTGCCAAATCGGCCCCACGGTATGAATGATTTTTAACGCCGGCAGAGCATATGCATCGGTAATTTTTGCCTGGCCTACGGCGCAGCCGTGTAAAGTATAACATTCTGCTAATAATTCCTTGCCGGCAGCTCGATGTATAGCGCCGTCAACCCCGCCGCCGCCTAATAAGGAAGGGTTGGCGGCGTTCACGATAGCATCGACGCCCAGTTTTACAATATCGCCCCGATAGATAACCATCTTTTCCAGCACATTTTGTCGTATCATATATTTCCCCTTATCATAGTGCTTTTCTTATAGTATAGCAAATAAAGGAAAAAATGTATAACCCAATCATGGATTTCAAAAAGATATTTTTTTTTCTATTTATTCTATACCTAATCTTAATTTTGGCAGGAACCATGCTGTTATGCTTACCAGATATGAATCAAGCGGGAGAGCGAACCCCTTGGATAGATGCGATCTTTACCGCTATATCGGCGGTTACCGGCACCGGCATGGTGATTTTTGACACCTACTCCTATTGGACGATGGGCGGGCAATTGATTTTGCTTTTTTTGATTTTATCCGGCAGTTTATTAGTTATATATTTGGTATTGCGATGGTGTTGCCAAGGGGAGGCCGTTAGGCGAGATATACATTTTTGCCGTGGAAAACCGCCGGCGTATATGCGAAGGATACGATGGTTCGTATATTATTGTTTGGCGATTATGTTTGGCGGCGGCATTTTGCTGTATTGTCGTTTTTTGCCCCTTTTAGGCGAGCAGAAAAGCGTTTATTTTGCATTGTTTCATAGTATATCAGCTTTTTGCAATGCAGGATTTGATTTAATGGGATATTTTGCGCCTTTTTCTTCATTTTATGTATTTCGCTATGAATTGGCATTGCCCTTTCTTATCAGTATTTTAAGCTTTGCCGGTCTTTTGGCCGGCGGTTGCATGACGCGGGCAAGCGCAGAATTCGCTTTACGCTTTCAGGCAAATATGATTTTTCATGGAACGTTATGGATTATCGCCGTTTGTTTATGGCTTTATTGGGAAAGAGATGCCGGATATTGGTATGATTTATCTTTACGATATCGATGTTTTTTGGCTGCTTTTCAGATTATGGGCGCTAAGGCTTCCGGTTTTCATTTTGTGGATTTTCGCCTATTGAGTATAGGAGCAATTTCTCTCTCTATGCTTTTGATGCTTATTGGCGGCTCCTTTGCTTCCACGGCGGGCGGTTTGCAAAGCAATACGCTTCTTGCTTTTGGTATACTTTTTTATAGAAAAATAAAGAATCCCATTGGTTTAAAAAATTGGTTTTGCCTTTGGAACGTTAAAGTGCTATATGGCCTGAGCGCCGCTTATCTAGGCGGGCTGTTGCTGGGCATATGTTTATTGTTCTTTTGCGGTGGCGTTATGTCGCTGGCAGAAGCAAGTTTTACCGCTTTATCTGCTTTAGGCAATGTAGGTTTATGGTGGTGTGGCGGTAATGGGATGAATGGATTGACAAAAATCGTTCTGATGGCTTTAATGCTATGGGGAAAAATAAATGGTTTATTGCTTACTACTATGATTCTGTCGCCAATGTTTCGTAGTCAACGGATGTATGGCTAAATCATGGAGTAATCAAAAAAACGCCTTCCTCGTCTGTGAGCGGCAAACGAGAGGGCGTTCTTTTGTCAATCATTTACATAGAGCTAGGAGACATGTTCCATCTTACTAAGACAATCATCTAAGCTAAGAGACAATTAATGTTGGAGGAGAGTTGTCCATACCTGAACAAGTAAGGTAAAAAATGAATCGTCTAAACAGACGTCGTACTTTGTTATCCTATATGATTCTATACGTGAAGAGAATCATATAGGAGGCGAGCGAGGAAAAGCTAGAATAAACATAATTTTATCCTTTCTTTTATAAAATAAACAATTTCTTTATATAATTGACGCAAAAGAAAACGTTGGGCAACACGTCTCTTTTACGGCAATCACAAGATCATGACAAAACTTATACTAAACGATTCTGTCTTCTTCCGGGAGAGAAGCAACGTTCTCTCCCGGCTGCCAGAGAGATACAAGAGAGAGATACAAGAGAGAGATATATATAGGAGATTTATGCAAAAGATGGATAGAGATTGAGTCAAACAAGAAGTATAATAAATGATAGTTTACATAGGGTTTTTGTTTTGGCAATTGCCGCCCATTGGACAATTGCCGCATTTACAACCACAAGAGGATTTTCCTTGTTTTTTATTTTTGATCAGATTTACAATAATTAGTACTACGACCGTAGCTAAGATAATGCTGATGGCGATAGTAGCTATATTTTCCATGAACCAGGCGAGCATAGAACAAGACTCCTTAATCGTTACATAAAGGATTTGAAATTTTGCTTATGAATTGATTTTTACTGCAACTTTTAATGAATCTGCTTCTTTATAGGGCCGGAATAATAGGTAGCACAGGATAGCTACGGCTAAAAAGGCGATGATGGCGCCAAGAATATGACCGCCGCCGCTAAACAGCATGCCCAGTTGATAAACGATAAGCGCAATCGTATAGGCAAACACACATTGATAACCGATGGCAAATAAGGTCCATTTACCATTGTTCATTTCCCGGCGGATGGCGCCAATAGCGGCAAAACAGGGGGCGCAAAGCAGATTAAAGATTAGGAAAGAATAGGCGGACAGTGGAGTAAATACTTGTTGTAAATTGGCCCAAATTTGCCAGCCATTTTCCGCCACTTCGTCAAAACCGCCAAACAATACGCCGAAAGTACCGACTACGTTTTCTTTGGCAATCAATCCGGTAAACGAGGCTACGGCGCTTTGCCAATTGCCCCATCCCAGAGGACTAAAAATCCAAGCGATGGCGCTGCCGATAGCGGCCAAGATGCTGTCGTTCATATCTACCATGCCGAAGGATCCGTCGGCCCAACCGTAATTAGAGGCAAACCAAACGAAAATAGTGGCCAAAAGAATGATGGTACCGGCTTTTTTAATGAAAGAATATCCTCTTTCCCACATAGAGCGCAGGACGTTGCCGACGGTAGGCAGGTGATAAGCGGGTAATTCCATCACAAAGGGCGCCGGCATACCGGAAAACATTTTGGTTTTTTTCAGAATAATACCGGATATGACGATAGCGACTACGCCCAAAAAGTAGGCGCTGGGGGCAACCCAAGCGGCTCCGCCAAACATAGCGCCGGCAATCAAAGCGATGATGGGCAATTTTGCGCCGCAGGGGATGAATGTTGTGGTCATAATGGTCATTCTTCTGTCCCGATCGTTTTCGATGGTTCTGGAAGCCATAACCGCCGGCACGCCACAACCGACGCCGATTAGCATGGGGATAAAGGATTTACCAGAGAGGCCAAATTTGCGGAAGATTCTGTCCATCACGAAGGCAATACGCGCCATATAACCGCAGGCTTCCAAAAACGCCAGGAATAGGAAGAGAACCAACATTTGCGGCACAAAGCCCAATACGGCGCCAACGCCGGCCACGATACCGTCTAAGATCAAATTTTGCAACCATTCCGCACAATGTATGCTTTCTAGACCATTGCCGATCAGTACCGGTATACCGGGGACCCAAATTCCATAGGCAGCGGGATCTGGTTCTTCCATGGCGACTGCCGCTATATAGTCATCGTGCGTAACGGTCAGTTCTTCTTCCACGTTGCCATTATCGTCATACACATAGGCGGAAGTGCTCAAATCTACGGCCTGCGCCGGATCGATGCCTGCCTCATTTGCTGCCTTTTCAAAGGCTTCTACCATCAAGCCGGGAACGGCATAGGCTTCGGCGGCTGCCTCATATTCCGCCGAGCCGATAGTGAAAAGATGCCAGCCGTCGCCAAATAAACAATCATTGGCCCAGTCTGTGGCCCATGTGCCCACGGTGGTGACGGATACGAAATAGACAACAAACATAATAGCCGCGAATATAGGCAAAGCCAGCCATCGATTGGTTACGATTCGGTCAATTTTATCGGATTGGGACATTTTCCCGGCATTCTTTTTCTTATAACAGCCTTTCAATATGGAAGCTATGTAGATATATCGCTCATTGGTGATAATGCTTTCCGCATCATCGTCCAGTTCTTTTTCGGCGGCAATGATATCTTCTTCTATATGGGAGATCAGGTTTTGATTTATATTGAGCTTTTCTAGAACTTTTTCATCCCGTTCAAAAATTTTGATGGCATACCAACGTTGTTGTTCCTGGGGCATATTATGCAGCGCCGCTTCCTCAATATGGGCTATCGCATGTTCCACGGCGCCGGAAAAGGTATGCATAGGTACGGTTTTAATAGATTTTGCCGCCGATAAAGCAGCTTCTGCCGCCTCCATTACGCCGTCGCCTTTTAATGCGGAGATTTCCAGGACTGGACAACCCAATTCTCGTGACAATTCTTGCGTGCGGATGGAGTCGCCGTTCTTTTTTACAATATCCATCATGTTTACAGCAACAACTACGGGTATGCCCAATTCGGTTAGCTGGGTGGTTAAATATAAATTGCGCTCCAGATTGGTGCCATCAACAATATTTAAAATGGCGTCAGGACGCTGATCAATTAAATAATTCCGAGCTACAACTTCTTCCAAAGTATAAGGAGAAAGAGAATAAATGCCAGGTAAATCCATAATCACTACGTCATCGTGCTTTTTAAGTTTGCCCTCTTTTTTTTCTACGGTAACCCCCGGCCAGTTGCCAACAAATTGGTTGGAGCCGGTTAAGGCATTAAATAGGGTGGTTTTACCGCTATTGGGGTTGCCTGCAAGGGCAATTCTAATTTCCTTCTTCATGATTTTCTCCTTTGAAATTAGTCTCGTCTAACTGATGGTCTAAAAAAATGGAGGAAAGCCCTCCTTTTTATTCTACTTCAATCATCTCTGCATCGGCTTTTCGCAGGGATAGTTCGTAACCTCGAACGGTTATTTCTATAGGGTCGCCCAGGGGCGCAACTTTGCGTACGTAAATTTCCACGCCTTTGGTGATTCCCATATCCATAATTCTTCGTTTAACCGCTCCTTCGCCATGCAATTTGACCACTTTTACCGTTTTGCCGACTTTTGTTTCTTTGAGCCTTTGCATCTACACTTCCTCCTTAAACCATGATTTTACAGGCCATTTCGCGGCTAATCGCCACCCTGGATTCCTTAACGTTGACAATTAGGTTGCCGCCAATGGTGGAGATGACCGTGATGTTGCCGCCGGCGACAAATCCCATGTCTTCTAAATGCTTTTTTATTTCTTGGTTGCCGCCGACTTTTAGTATTATATTTTCTTCGCCTATATTGGCAAGCGTAAGTGGCATCATGAAAACCTCCGCTGTATTTCCTAAGGAATACGACTGAATATATGCTGGACTAAGACTGTTAGATTTTTGAGTTAGGTTTATCTAACTGATGATTAGTTTAATGCCTCTAACTTCATTTGTCAAGAGCTTTTTTCAATTTTTTTTGGCTTGCATGTTCGGTTGGGCTATGTTAACCTAATAATAAATTGGATGCAATTTATGGAAGGCAGGCGAAAAAGATGATGAAAATACAAAAATCTGCCGAGGATTATCTAGAGGCCATGTTGATGATGAAAGAAAAATATGGATATATTCGTTCAATAGATGTGGCGGAAGTATTAAATGTTACCAAACCCAGCGTCAGCTATGCCACCAAACGTTTGCGGGAAAATAATTATATTACAATGGATAAGGATGGTTTGATTACGTTAACGGATACGGGAATGGATATTGCAAAACGTATCTATCAAAGACATAAAGTGTTAACTGCTTGGTTGATCAGTATTGGTGTTGAGGAAAAAACAGCGATTGCCGATGCATGTAAAATAGAACATGATTTAAGCGAAATGACATTTCATGCGATTTGTAACTATATCAAACAAAAACAGGACACATGATATAGACTGTATTTCAAAGTTTTCTTTGAATGTATATACCGTAGGAAAATTATTTGTTGTATTACAAAAGCAAACCATTAAATCCATTAGGCTTTGAGCGGATTCAATCGTTCAGAGCCTTTATAATTTGTATGCGTTTTTTTGGCGCTACCGGCATGGGGATGGAAAAAGAACATCGTGAATCTGGTTTTTGCTTTTGTTGCAATGATCCAGAGATCTGTTATATGATTGTCACTTGCCTTTACATTAAGAAGAAATATATGCTATAATGCACACAAAGAGTAAGTTTATTGCCAGAAGCAAGTTATATGCAGAAAAGGAGGTTATGCAATGGGGAGATTTGTAGCGCTATTGCTTAGCGGTATATTGCTTTTGTGCATTGGCGGTTGTGCCGCTACTGCTTCTACCTCGGAAGAGTTGATTGCTATTGCACGCGAACATGTACCGATTGCCGAGGCCGATTCGATAGAAATCGCTATTGCCGGCTGGATTGATGCAGGTGAAAGGAGTCTGCTGTGGTTTGTTACCGGTAACGAATATCAAGCGCATAGCTATATACCTATAGAATTTGAAGTGGTAGCGCCGGATCAATATACATTTCTTCACATGTATAAAGCGATGGATAGCGGACAAGATATTGCTGCGCTTAAGTGGCAATCGGGATATTGTTTTTTGGTGAACAATGAAGATTGTGCGCAAATAGTGATCCAGACAGAAAAAGAAGAACATATAGTAGAAGTGGAAGAATTGCCGTTTGTCTATTATTTTCCTGCAGCGCTTTCTTCCTACCAATTTTTGGATCAAGACGGAATGGAAATTTTTTGATCGACTGGCGCAACAAATCCTTAAAATAAATAAGAATATCTACTAATAACTATTGCTTTTTATATTGTTTTGTGCTATGCTGATTTCGTCAAGTTCCTGAGCTTGCGGTTTTACTTTGTCCCGCAGTTTGGGTTATGCCTACATATTCGATACGTTATAGATAATCGTTCCGACTCGGAGGTATGCCGACGGGAGGGAAGCGATGTTGCATCCAGTTTCTTATCGATTGGATATAATGCTGCTCACCTCCGTGGTTAAACGGAGGTTTTTTATTTGGAAAGGGCGTGTTGGTGAAAGCGATGGAAAGACAAAACAAAACATTTTCCTATAAAAAGTGTGCGATTGTTTGTTCGTTAATAGTGGCGCCAATCGCCTTGGCTTTTATAGCTTTGGCTGTAGGGCGTTTTCCTTTGTCATTTAGCACAGTGTTTCAGGTGTTGTTTGAGCCAATATCGGATGTAACTAATATTGATGCGCAAACGCAAACCGTATTATGGAACATCCGTTTGCCCCGTATTTTGCTGGCGATGTTAGTAGGAGCCGGATTGGCCGTGTCCGGTTTGGCCTTTCAAAATCTATTTGCAAATCCTTTGGCAACGCCGGATACCTTGGGTGTAGCTTCTGGAGCCAGTTTTGGTGCTGTTTTGGCATTATTGTTTGGTCTGAATTTAATATGGGTACAATTGATGGCACTAATTGGCGGCGTTTTGGCGGTGGGTTTAACTTATAGCGTTAGCGCCAATCGCAACCGAGGATCGATTACCACTGTGGTCTTGGCTGGGTTGATTATTGGATCGCTGTTTACTGCTCTGGTATCTTTGGTAAAATATGTAGCAGATGCCGAGTCTCAATTGCCTTCTATCGTCTATTGGTTAATGGGTAGCTTAAGTTCTGCCAATTACGGTATGTTGTTGTTAGGAGCTCCGTTAATTGTTATTGGTCTGGTTGTGTTGCTTCTGCTGCGTTGGCGTTTAAATCTTTTGCCACTACCGGAAGACGAAGCCCGTTCCGCGGGCGTCAATATATCCCGTTTGCGTTTGGCTACTGTGGTATCGGCAACGATGATTACAGCGTCTTGCATTTCTATGTGCGGCCAGGTGGGATGGGTGGGGTTATTGGTGCCTCATATGTGTCGTATGATGTTTGGCGGTAATAATCAAAAGTTGGTTCCTGCTTGTTTAAGCGTAGGCGCAATGTTGATGTTAATCGTGGATACATTGGCACGTACCGTCAGCGCCGCTGAAATACCCGTTTCTATTTTAACCGCAATAATTGGTGCGCCGGTGTTTATTTTCTTGCTGCGGCGAACGGGGGGATGGAGCTTATGATTTTTACGGTAGAAAACGGATGCTTTGATTATGATAAAAAGCGTCAGGATAATTTTTTGTTGCAGAATATAAACTTTTCTTTTAGTAAAGGAGAATTAATCGCAGTCTTGGGTCCTAACGGGGCGGGAAAAACCACTTTGCTTCGTTGTATGATGGGATTATTGCCATGGCGAAGCGGCGCTACCTTATTGGATGGTGAAAATATTCGTCATATTCCATATAACTTATTATGGCGTCGTATTGCATATGTGCCGCAAGCCAAAAACCCTTTGGGCATGTTTAAAGTGGAGGAATTGGTATTATTGGGGCGTAGCAGTCATTTTTCTTTGTTGCGCCAACCTTCTGCCCAAGATCGGGAAATTGCCATGGATTGTTTGCGCCGCTTGCATATTCAGCATTTAGCTGGACGCAATTGTCGGCAGATTAGCGGCGGCGAATTGCAAATGGCACTGATTGCTCGAGCTTTGGCGGCACAACCGGAAGTATTAATTTTGGATGAGCCGGAATCCAATCTTGATTTTAAGAATCAGCTGGTGGTTTTGGACGCCATGAGCGAATTGGTAGAACAGGGGATTGCTTGCGTTTTCAATACCCATTATCCGGCGCATGCCATGCAACGAGCGGACAAGGCTTTGCTTTTGGATCGCCAGGGGCATTATCGTTTTGGCCCCACTACGGAAATTATTAATGAGGATAATATTAAAAATGCTTTTGGTGTGGAGGCTGTGATTGGTGAAATTGAAACCAAACATCGAATTTATCGAGATATTTTGCCTGTATCTGTTTTGAAATTGGATTTAGAGTCTGAATCTCTGGCAGATGCGAATGGAGCCAATCAGAAAGGGGAAGATCATATGACACAGGAAAATGCAGAAGAGCGTTCTCGGGAAACCCGGGTGGCTATTGTTGGCGCAATTGTGGAAGACAGAAATGCTGCGGAGAAAATTAATGAATTGCTACACGAATATGCAAAATATATCATTGGACGTATGGGTATGCCCTATGAAAAGAAAGATGTTTCAATCATTTGCGTAGTTATCGATGCGCCGGAAGAAATTACCGCAGCATTATCCGGTAAACTGGGCCGAATTCATGGCGTCAATATTAAAACCACCTATTCAAGAATTTAAAAGGTAGCTAGCTGTAAAAGATGAAGCGAGGAGGCATCAGAATGGCAACGGATAATTTAAATCAAACACCCCGTTCCGGCAGATTGCATATTGCCGTTTATGGACGGCGAAATGCCGGCAAATCTTCTCTGATTAATGCACTTGCCGGACATCAGGTGGCTGTGGTTGCGGATATTGCCGGTACCACCACCGATCCTGTGTATAAATCTATGGAGATTCATGGTCTGGGCCCCTGTGTATTGATAGATACGGCCGGATTCGATGACGAAGGAGAATTGGGTAAATTACGAGTGGAAAAAACCGTCGAAGCGGCAGCCTCCACCGATATTGCCATTGTTCTTTTTGCAGCAGATTTATCTTTGGAAGATGATTTTGCTATGGAGCGTCAGTGGATAGAGGATTTTAAAAAGCGCAATACGCCTGTTTTGTCTTTGATCAGCAAAAGCGATATAGGGCAGAACATCACTGATTTGGCTACCGCCATTCAGGCAAAATGTAATGTACAGCCTGTGGCAGTTAGCGTAAACCAGCCGGGAATACAGGAATTTTTGCGTGTACAATTGCTGCGTTTGCTGCCGGAAGGCCGGGAAAAAAATAGTCTGGCTGGACATCTGATTCAGCCGGAAGATGTAGTGCTGTTGGTAATGCCCCAAGATATCCAGGCGCCGGAAGGACGTCTGATTTTACCACAAGTGCAGACCATTCGTGATTTGTTGGATCATCATGGGGTGGTAGTATCCGTAACAGTAAAGGAAATGCCGGCGGCTTTGGCGGCATTGCGTCAGCCTCCGTCTTTAATTATTACTGATTCGCAGGCATTTCACCAGGTTTACGCTTTGAAACCGGCAGAAAGTCGTTTAACATCTTTTTCCGTGCTACTGGCGGCAGTAAAAGGTGATATTACCACTTTGGTACAGGGAGCGGAGGCATTGGATCATTTAACGGAACATTCTCATATTTTAATTGCCGAGGCTTGTACCCATGCGCCTTTGAGCGAGGATATTGGCAGGGAAAAAATTCCCCGCTTGTTGCGGCAGCGTTTGGGGCAGACATTACAAATTGACATGGTAAGCGGTACAGATTTCCCAAATGATTTAAGTAAATATGATTTAATCGTGCATTGCGGCGCTTGTATGTTTAACCGTAAATATATGATGCACCGTGTGGCGGCTGCGGTGGAGGCCGGGACGCCAATTACTAACTATGGTCTTTTATTGGCAAAATTAAATGGTATTTTAGATAAAATCGATTATTGACGAGGGAAATTATGGATAATATAGCTTTAATTGATTTGTTGAATCAACAAAAAACCTTACCATTGGCCGATTTGACCCGATTAATTGAGACAGCTGATGAAAAAGACAGACAATATGCCGCAGATTTAGCAGCGGATATTAGTCGCTCTCGTTTTGGAATGGATATTTTTACTCGCGGTATCATTGAATTTTCCAACTACTGCAAAAATAATTGTTATTATTGCGGTATTCGCCGGGGAAATGGGCAATTGGAACGTTTTCGTTTAACAAAAGAGCAAATATTGGATTGTTGCCATATTGGTTATCATTTGGGTTTTCGTACTTTTGTTTTGCAAAGCGGTGAAGATGAATATTTCACAGACGATAAAATGGTGGATATTATTCGTACCATTAAAAGTTCGTTTGCGGATTGTGCGATTACTTTATCCTTGGGCGAAAAACAACGTTCTACTTATGAAAAATACTTTGCTGCTGGTGCGGATCGTTATTTATTGCGTCATGAAACGGCAAATCCCCAGCATTATGCCAGGCTACATCCTCCGGATTTATCTCTGGCTAACCGCATACGCTGTTTGCGGGATTTACGGGATATTGGTTTTCAAACCGGTTGTGGTTGCATGGTAGGTTCTCCATATCAAACGGCGGAGAATTTGGCGGAAGATTTATTGTTTATGGCTGATTTTAAGCCTCATATGGTGGGAATTGGGCCATATTTGCCTCATCGAGACACACCATTTCGCAATATGCCCCCTGGAAGCGTTACAAAGACGTTGTTGATGCTTAGCCTGACGCGGATTATGTTGCCGCCTGTGCTGCTACCTGCTACCACCGCATTGGGTACGGCTCAGCAAGACGGGCGTATTTTGGGTATATTGGCAGGGGCAAATGTAATTATGCCTAATATCTCCCCATTGAATATTCGCAATAAATATGAGTTATACAATCACAAATTGGGTATACATTCTGATGCTCAGGAAAGCGCTAATATATTGCGCAGACAAGTGGAGCAAATTGGTTACCGGCTGCGAATTGATCGAGGAGATTATCGAAATTAAGAAAAGGAGACGGCAATGGATACAATTAAAATCGCAATTTATGGCAAAGGTGGTATTGGCAAATCCACCACAGTAGCCAATTTGGCGGTGGCTTTTGCGGAACAAGGGTTGAAAGTAATGCAAATCGGCTGCGATCCCAAGGCAGATTCGACAATTTATTTACATCAAGGACAGCCAATTCCTTCCGTTTTGGATTTGATTCGCAACAAAGGCAATGATTTTGCTTTAAACGATATGGTAACAGAAGGTTATAATGGCGTTTTATGTGTAGAGGCAGGCGGCCCTACCCCAGGGCAGGGGTGTGCCGGTCGTGGTATTATTGCAGCTTTGGATAAATTGGCGGAAAAAGGCGCTTATGAACAGTACAAGCCTCAGGTTATTCTTTATGATGTCTTAGGCGATGTAGTTTGCGGTGGTTTCGCTATGCCAATGCGGGATGGGCATGCCGATTGGATTTTTATCGTTACCTCTGGTGAAAACATGGCCATACATGCCGCCGCCAATATTGCCACAGCGGTGCAAAATTTTCAAAGCCGAGGTTATGCCAAACTAGGCGGATTAATCGTGAATCGACGCAACGTGGCCAGGGAGATGGAAAAGGTTGAAGAGTTGGCGGAAGATATTCATAGCCGCATAGTCGGCGTTTTGCCCCATAGTCCTTTGATTCAGGAAGCAGAGGAACAAAAAGCTACTTTAATGGAAGCTTTCCCAAAAAGCGATATGGCGGATTGTTATCGGCAATTGGCAGGGCAAATCTTGGCAGTGTGCCGGGAGGAATAAGAATATGGCGATTACAAAATTAAGTGATGAAGGCGCAAAAATTCAGATTGGCAAGGCTTCTTTTCCCCAGCCTTTTGCATCGGGTCTGGAATATGCGGCTCCTGCCCGAGGGCCTTGGAATATTGTGCATTTGGGGATGTTAATTCCAGAAAGCCATGAAATTTTTGTGTGTGCCCAAAGTTGTTTGCGAGGCGTCGTGCTGACCGCAGCAGAAATGGGCGCTTTGGATCGTTTTTCTACGGTTACCATTGAGGAAAGCAATGTTTTAACCGGCAATATGGAAGCACAAATTATTGACGGTGTCAGCCAAATTATTGAAGAAATGGAAAATCAGCCCCGTGCGGTTTTGGTTTATACCAGTTGTATTCATCATTTTATGGCTTGCGATTTGTCGTTGGTATATCAAACCTTGCGGCAAAAATTTCCCCATATTGATTTTACCGATTGCTATATGACGCCAACGTTTCGCCAGACCATTTCCCCGGATGCTTTAATGCGACGGCAGATGTACAGTTTGCTTAAGCCTTTGCCTATAGAAGAAAACCGCATCAATATTATTGGCGGTGCATTGCCGCTTATGGCAGAAGCAGAAATAAAATCCTTGCCGCATAAAAACGGTTATTTTGTGGGAGAACTGGCCAATTGTCGCGTTTATGAACAGTATTTGGATTTGGCTCGCGCTGCCTGGAATATATCATTCATCCCGGCAGCCATACCAGCAGGGGAAGATTTGCAAAAACGATTGGGACAGAAGCATTTGTATTTACCATTGAGTTATGATTATCGGCAAATTCAAGAATGTTTGCAAAAACTGGAGCATGCATTGCATTTGCCTGCATTTGATACAAAGGATAAAATCCGTCAAGCGGAACATGCATTGGAAATCGCTGGAAAAACGGTTGGAGATACGCCGATATTCATTGATTATACGGCTACCACCCGTCCTTTAGGCTTGGCGCGCATGTTATTGGAGCATGGTTTTCATGTGGCTGGCGTGTATGTAGATGTTTTGTCTGATGAAGATAAAGAAGATTTTATATGGCTGCAAAAAGAAGCGGCAGACTTGCCTTTGTATGCTACTGTTCATCCAAAAAGCGGTTTATTGGCGCGCCGTCAACCCCGAAATACAGAGGATAAAGTTTTGGCAATTGGTCAAAAAGCTGCCTATTTTACCAATACGCCTTATTTTGTTAATTTAGTTGAAGGCGGTGGTTTATATGGCTTTGACGGTATTATCAAACTGGCGGCATGGATGATCGAGGCTATGCTTAACGAAAAAGATACCCGGGAAATCATTCAAGTAAAAGGATGGGGGTGCTGCGGATGAATCAGGCTTCCCGTTTGTTGTCAACATATACGGCAGATGTATCCGGCGTTTGTTCCGCTCTTTATGAGTTGGGCGGTTTGACCGTAATGCACGATGCTTCCGGTTGTAATTCGACATACAATACTCACGATGAGCCTCGATGGTATGATCGTCCTAGCATGGTATATATTTCTGCTTTAAAGGAAATTGACGCTATATTTGGTGGCGACGATAAGCTAATTCGTGATATCGTAGAAACGGCCCGTCAGTTGCAACCTCGATTTATTGCTATAGCCGGTTCGCCAATACCTATGCTGATTGGAACGGATTTTTCAGCAGTGGCGGGGGTAATTGAGCAACAAACCGGTATCCCAACATTGGGCTTGGCTACCAATGGTATGCATGACTATCTTTCCGGTATCAGTATGGCGCTATGCGCTTTGGCACGACGTTTTTGTCATACTCCTGTAGCGACAGTTGGCAGTCATCAGCCTAGTGTCAATATCCTTGGAGCTACGCCTTTGGATTTTTCCATTACCGGCAATATTGAAGCTTTGTGTCAGGCTTTTCAGAGCAACGGATATGAGATTAATAGTTGTTGGGCTATGAATAGCGATTTGGATCAATTGGCAAATGCTAGTGCCGCCCAAATTAACGTCGTTGTATCTTCATCCGGTTTGGCTTTAGCCCAATGGTTAAAAGCGCAGTATGGCACACCTTATTTTGTGGGTATACCTTGGGGAAAACAGGGGGCTGAAGCATATTTTCATGCATTGAAGCAGACGTTAACTTCTGGGCAGGATGGTTGTTTCTATACTGGTATTGCCAGCCAAAGTTCTGGAAAGCAAGTTTTGATTATCGGCGAGGCGGTAAATGCATC
This sequence comes from uncultured Peptococcaceae bacterium, assembly GCA_949289995.1. Lineage (GTDB taxonomy): Bacteria > Bacillota > Dehalobacteriia > UBA4068 > UBA4068 > JAILCQ01. Next base: position 12,470 of record CASEQE010000007.1, on the reverse strand, counting down.
TTCTGTTAAGGCTGCCTTGTTATTACAAAAGGGATGGGGGAATATTCAAGTAGCCTGTCCATTTGTGGAAAACACTTCGCTATTAGACGCCCAGGATATTGCATTGCAAGATGAGAAACAGTTGCGGCAGCTTATGGAACAAGCTGATGTGGTGATTGCGGATCCGTTGTACCGGCGTTTTAGAAAAAATGATAAAGCGCAGATATTTGTGGATTGGCCCCATGAAGCTTATTCAGGTAGAATTTATCGTCAACAAATTCCAGTGTTGGTCTGTGAACATTTTGATTTATGGCAGAAAGGATGGTTGAAAGTAAAATGAAGAAACGAGTCGTATTATTGTTTATGCTCTTGTTGCTATCACTGGCATTATTGGCTTGTGCACCAGAAGGCACGCAGCAAAATGGTGATGATCTTTTGGATGATCAGCAAACCAGTGAAGAAGACGGGGAAGTTGCGGATGAGATTACTGTTGTAGACCATAATGGCAATACGGTTACCTTACCCAAAGAAATCAATCGGATAGTGGTGGCGGATATCTATCCTTTGCCATCGGTAATTACTGTTATGCTTGGTTCTGCAGAAAAATTAGTTGGCATTCATCCGGTGAGTATGAGCGCCGCTGAAAATGGTCTGCTAAGCGATTTATATCCAGAAATTCTCAATGCCGATACCAGCTTTATGCAGGGTAGCGATTTAAATGTAGAAGAACTGCTGTTATTGAAACCGGATGTGGTTTTTTATAGCGCTGAGAATACACAATTGGGACAAAATTTAACCAATGCAGGATTTGCAGCTGTGGCTGTGTCTGCTAGCAAGTGGGACTACGATATTTTGGAAACCTATCGTCAATGGATTGCCTTGCTCAGTCAAATTTTCCCCAATAATGATATTAGCGATAAAGTGGATCAATATAGCCAGGAAACCTATGATTTGGTTCAGCAGCGCACTGCCGACATTGAAGATAGAAAAGAAATTCTCTTTTTATTCAAATATGATGAAACGCAAATAGTTACTTCCGGAAAGCATTTCTTCGGCCAATTTTGGTGTGATGCCGTTGGCGGCGTAAATGTGGCGGAAGAAATTACCGTGGACAATGATAATGCAGTAATCAATATGGAACAGATATATGCCTGGAATCCGGAAGTAATCTTTATTACCAATTTTACTCCTACCCAGCCGGAAGATTTATATCAAAATGCCATTGGTACGGATGATTGGCAAAACATTCAGGCAGTACAGGATAAACAGGTATATAAACTGCCTTTAGGTATATACCGCAGCTATACGCCGGGGGTAGATACACCGATTACGTTATTGTGGATGGCCAAAGCTGTTTATCCGGATCTGTTTGAGGATATTGATATTGAGCAAGAAGTTGCGGATTACTATCAAGAGTTGTATGGTATTCAATTGACGGACGAGCAGATTGGACAAATGTTTACGCCTACTGGCGATGCAGCAATGGGGTTTTAGAGAAATGATTTGATGATGTTCACAGATAGAAGTCCCACGGCAAGTATGCCGTCGGACGTCGGTGTCGTTACGGCATAAGCCGCATATATTTATGGATATCAATATAAAAAAATAAGGAGAGGCTTATGCTAACATGGTTTGCGGATTTGAGCCATCCATTGCAGGCATTGTTTGCAACTTTGTTTACCTGGGGTATAACCGCTTGTGGTGCAGCTTTGGTATTTTTGTTTAAGACGGTTAACAAAAATATCCTTGACGCTATGCTGGGGTTTGCCGCAGGAGTGATGGTGGCCGCCAGTTTTTGGTCTTTGCTTTCGCCGGCAATTGATATGGCGGAAGAATTGAAAATGGTATCTTGGTTAGTGGTATTTTTTGGCTTTTTTAGCGGCGGCGTATTGCTTTTCTTTGGAGATAAATTATTTGAACGCGTCGCTTTACCGGCAAATGGAGGTGAGGCCGCCGTTTGCCATAGTCGAAAAAGATGCATGATGTTATTGTTTTCCATCACTTTGCACAATATTCCGGAAGGAATGGCGGTAGGGGTAGCTTTTGGTACATTGGCCTATGGCTTGGAAGGCGCTACGCTGGCTGCTGCCAGTATGTTGGCCTTGGGGATTGGTTTGCAGAATTTTCCAGAGGGTATGGCCGTCAGTATACCTTTACGGCGGGAAGGGTTTAATCGCAGTAAAGCTTTTTTTGTCGGCCAATTAAGCGGTATTGTTGAGCCAATTGCCGGCGTAATCGGCGCGTTGTTGGTGTTGCAAGCCAGAGTTTTATTGCCTTATTTATTGTCGTTTGCAGCTGGCGCTATGATTTATGTGGTTGTGGCGGAATTAATACCTGAGAGCCAAACCAACCATAGAAAAAGCCTGATGGCATTATTTACATTGATAGGCTTTTCGGTAATGATGATATTAGATGTGGCCTTAGGATAATTTTGGCGCAAAGCAAAAGATTGGCTTACAGCAGTTTTGCTGAAGGCCAATCTTTTGTTGGTGTATGGTGAATAATCTTTATATATGCCTCTGATTTTGGAGAATATCCACTAAGACTTCCATAGCTTTGTCAATATCTTCTTCATTGTTAAAAAAGTGGCAGGCAAAGCGGCAACCATTAAAGCGAGGAGAAACGATAACCCCTCGGTTATTTAATTCCACCGCCACACTTTCACCATCCAATCCGGGAAATCTGCAGAAAACTGTACCGGTACGACGATGATCTTCTTGGGGGGTTAACACTTCTGCCCCCAAATCGGTCAAACGTTGCATTAAGTATCCGCTGACTTGATGAGCACGCTGGCAGATAGCTTCTATGCCAATGTTTAGAATATAAGCAATTGCTTCACCAAAAGCATAGCCGGCAGCATAATTCATGGTGCCAAACTCATATCCCCGTAAACCATCATTAAACTCATAACGTGTAGCGTCTAAGTGATATGGGTTTTTCATCGAGCGCCAACCAACAAAAGCCGGTTCAATTCTTTCTTTTAAATGGTCGGCTATGTATAGGCCAGCGGCGCCAAAAGGACCACACAGCCATTTATAACCGCCAACTACCAAAGCATCTACCGGAGATTTGCTTAAGTCGATAGGCACTATCCCGGCTGCCTGTACGCTGTCAATAATGCATAGAGCGCCTTTTTCATGGCATGCTTGTGCCAATTGATTTATATCGATGACTAGGCCGTTGCTGTATTGTGCCTGGCTGATACATACTACATCGGTTTGAGAAGTAATGCGATTGATGATGGTTTCCGTATTCAATTGGCTCAGATGGTCTTTGATATGGATAAATTCAAGTTTCGCCCCGGTTTGCCTGGCGATACGCGCCCATGGTAAGGCGTCTGAAGGAAAGTCAATATCCAAAAGAAGAATTTTTCGACGAGGTTGAATACCCCATGCTACTTGATTCAAACCTTCTGAAGAACAGGATAAAACAGCAATATTCTCCGGAGAACAATGTAATAAAGCAGCCAAATTGTTTCTTGCTCCTGTTACTGCATCAATTTCTGATTGTTCGTCAAAACTGACGGTACCGGCATAGTTAATCCGATTAGAAAAATCGGCCATTTTTTTTTGTACAGGTAAAGGCATAAGAGAAATTGATGCAGAATCCAGATATGTATAGTCGTTTACAGCAGGAAAATCTTTACGAATTTGTTGCCAATCTTTGATATGCATGGATAGATCCCCCTTTCATAGTTGATTGGTTTTGGCAGCAAAAAATATAGCTTGAGCGTTGATATTAACGTAATGGTAAGATGTTATTCTTTATACTAATCCAAATACTGATTTTCGTCAACCATTTATCGGCATATGGTTAACAAAAGAATAACTGCAGGCGGGGTTGGGCTGTGGAAATGCTTGTTTGCTGGCTTTTGCTTGCGGATAGATATGATTTGATGTATAATAAAAAAATAGAAATTTAGTCTTTGCAAGGAATGGAGGTCGTTTCATGAAGAAGCTGTTGACTGGTGACGAAGCAATCGCCAGAGGAGCTTATGAAGCCGGGGTACATTTTGCTGCTGCTTATCCCGGTACCCCCAGTACGGAAATACTGGAGAATTTAGCCCAGTATAAAGAAGTGTACGCCGAGTGGTCTCCCAATGAAAAGGTCGCTTTGGAAGGGGCAATCGGCGCTTCTATTGCCGGAGGACGCAGCATTGCCTCTATGAAACATGTTGGATTAAATGTGGCGGCCGATCCTTTATTTACATTTGTATATACTGGCGTGAATGGTGGCGCCGTTATTGTTACTGCCGATGAACCGGCTATGTATTCTTCTCAAAATGAGCAGGATAACCGCAACTATGCTAAGGCTGCTAAACTTCCTATGTTGGAACCAGCGGACAGCCAAGAATGTCTGGATATGGTTAAATTGGCATTTGAAATTTCTGAGTCGTTTGATACGCCGGTATTGATGCGTTTAACCACTCGGGTGTGCCATGCCAAATCCTTGGTGCAATGTGGTGAACGTCAGGAAGTCCCTATTCGGGAGTATCATCGGCAAATGGATAAGTATGTGTGTGTCCCCGCCGTTTCCCGTAAATTACGAATTAAATTAGCCCAGCGCCTAAAAAAATTGGCGGCATATAGTGAACAGACGCCTATTAATTTTGCTCAATATAATGATCTTAAAGTTGGCGTGATTACCTCTGGGGATTGTTATTTTTATGCCCAGGAGGTATTTGGTGATACGGTTTCCTATTTAAAATTAGGTATGACCAATCCTTTGCCGGTAAATTTGATTCGGGAATTTTGTCAAAAAGTAGAAAAAATTTATATAATTGAGGAAAATGATCCTTATTTGGAAGAAGCAGTACGGCAATTGGGCTTTGCTCCTATTGGTCAGGAATTGTTTCCTTATACCGGAGAGCTTACCCCGGAAGTCATTCGCCAAGCCGTATTTGGACAAGTGTTGCCAACCATAGAATATGATCAGAGCAAAATTGTAGGAAGACCGCCCACGTTATGTGCAGGTTGCCCTCACAGAGGTTTTTTCTATGAAATTGGCCGGCGCAAAGACATCATGGTTTGCGGTGATATCGGTTGCTATGCTTTAGGATCGGCAAAACCGTTTAATGCTATTGATACGACGATTTGTATGGGCGCCAGTATCAGTATGGGTCATGGTGCGCAGAAAATTTTTAAACTGGGAGAAAAGCCGACGAAAGTAGTTTCGGTTTTGGGAGACTCTACCTTTTTCCATACGGGAATCAATTCTTTGATTAATGTGGCATATAATCAGAGTTCTACAGTTAATATTATTTTAGATAATCGGATTACCGGCATGACCGGACATCAGGAAAACCCAGGTAGCGGTTATACGGTAAAAGGTGAGCCAACCAATTTAATTGATATCGAAACTTTGGTGAAAGCATTGGGATTTCGTCATGTACGCACTGTGGATCCCAATGATCTTACATTATTAAAAGAAACCTTGGATGCATTTTTGGATTTGGACGAGCCTTCTGTGATTATTACCCGTTGGCCTTGCGCATTGAAAAAATTCTCCAAAGAAGATAAGGAAGAATTCCGGGACGCTTTTTGCCAGAAATATGTTGTAGATACGGAAACCTGTATTGGTTGCCGCATTTGTATGCGCGCCGGCTGTCCGGCTTTGTCCTTTGATCAAGAGACGAAAAAAGCGAAAGTGGACAAGGTACAATGCTTGGGTTGCGGCGTTTGCGCGCAAATTTGTCCAAAAAAGGCGATTAAAAAGGAGGACAAATAATATGACGACCAAAAGCGTATTATTGGTTGGCGTGGGCGGCCAGGGAACCATTTTGGCTAGCAAATTATTGACCACCGGTTTAATGCAAGCGGGTTATGATGTAAAGATGAGTGAGATCCACGGGATGAGTCAACGGGGCGGTTCCGTATCTTCTCAAGTACGTTATGGAGAAAAAGTGCTTTCGCCGGTAATCGAACCGGGGGGAGCCGATATTTTGGTTTCGTTTGAAGTTATGGAAGCCTTACGTTGGTTGAATTATCTGAAGCCTACAGGAAAAGTGATAGTCAATCAATATCAATTGCCACCGATGCCGGTTATTACCGGGGAGGCAGTATACGCAGCAGATATTATTGAAGACTTGCGGGCTCATGCCGACGTTACAGTGGTGAATGCCGCTGCTATTGCCAGCGAACTGGGCAATCCCAAAGCTATGAACATTGTGTTGCTAGGCGCGATTATCAAAGCTATGCAATTAACGGATATTGATTGGGAACAATTGATTCGCGAGACGGTAAAGCCGGCTTTTGTAGATCTGAATATCAAAGCGGTACACAGAGGTATGGAGGCAGTTGAATAGCGTTATTAAAAGACAGCGTGTTATTCATGCTGTCTTTTTTATAAGATTTTATCAGAGGCATTTATCATATTACAAGGAGGAAGGAAGATGAAACATAAAGTAAAAGTAACTGTAATAGATAAAAAACTGTATCCGGAATTACAACAAGCATACTGTATGAACGCCAATGCCGGAGTTTGTCCTTGCTACCATATAGGGGATACGTTTATGTTCTATCGAGATGGGGAGCGGGATGATTTTTGGCGTATGGGTTTGAATACTTTAGTAAAAACGGATGCAGACCCGGATACTGTTGCAGGTGGGCCAAAAATTCCCCATTGTTCCGAGGCTTGGGATGCTATCGCCCGCTATATATATACCGGTCTGCAAGGAGGTTCGATTATGCGGAATTGGATGAAAGATGAAAATACTATGATTGCTTGCTGTTCTGATGGAACAAGGCCGGTTATTTTTAAAATTCAGCGAATTGATTATGAAGACGACTAAAACTATAACAAGATTATAGAAGCCAACAAGCCTTCTGTTCCAGATTAATTATCAATTTATCTGGAACAGAAGGCTTATATTGTTTATAAAGAACCGCTTTTCTTTCAGGAAATTGTATAATACTCCATATTGAAATTGCCAAACAAAAGTTATAATTTTTCAAAACAATTATAATTGAAAGCATAAACAGTAAACAGCGGTATTCTGATCAATGATGACTAGCGGAAGCAAAATAATACCATGGAAATGTCTAATATCATATCCATCTTGTTTATCTATATTCAGCAGAATGATTTTTGACAGCCATTATATTTTTGTCATATTTTTACTAAAATTTGCTGACCGGATTTTTTCAACTATATATACGACTGATTAGCTCAAGAAGTCTGGCTGCAAAGGTTTTGTGACCTTGCTCACTGAAATGCACACCGTCATAAGACAAAGTGATATTCCATTTTCCAGCATCGGCAAAGGGGATCTCTTTTCGCAATGCAAGCGTTTGGCAATATTGGGCAAAAGTGAGGGAGTCATCAATTAGGTTTTGATCCATTACCCATTGCCCCAAAGTCAGTGGAGGCGGGGCAATTAGTAATATTTGATTTCGATTCAATGATATGCTGGATAAAAAATACTCCAGTTTCTCAGCTGCTTCTTTCGGACTGCTTCCCCGAAGCAAATCATTGGTGCCCAGCATAAGGATGAATAGATCAATGTCTTTCGGTAAAACAGGCGCAATGCTTGGAATTCCTCGACCATTTTCTCCCCAGTTATATATTGTCCAGCTGGTTGCAGCAGAAAGGATATCCACCCATCGACTGTCTGCACAATATCTACTACCCAACCAGGAGCGGGGATCATAGCCATAGGTATTAGAATCGCCAAAACAGATGATTTTCATATGGTTTCCTCTTTACTTATATTTGTATTGCATGTTATATTTGTATTGCATGCGAGAAGCTCCTGTGTTCTAAAACGTTTTGCCTCGACTATTAGGTGGGAGTGAAAAGTTCATCTACGGTAATTTGCAACTGTTTTGCCAAGGCAAATGCTAATGATAGTGTAGGATCATACTTATTATTTTCAATGGCGTTGATTGTTTGCCGGGATACACCGCATTGTTTTGCCAATTCTTCTTGCGATAAACCTAAGTTTTTGCGTCTAATTCGAATAGTATTTTCCATTTCAGCCACCAAGCTTGATTTTATAGTACATAAGTGCAATAAAGTAAATAATTGCAGCAGTTTCCAATTGAACCAGTGGATTTGCAGTCATTGGTTGTGCTCTAACAAAGTTTTCTACTACATCAATGATTTTTGAGCCAATGGTAGCCAATAATGTAATAGAACTGGCTTTCCAGACAATAATTTGTTTGCGCTCATCTCCAGGTATCAATAGAGATATCAACATATAAATATCCAACGCTACAAATATTGCGAAAATGATCCCTAAAAAAATCATTGTTCCAACAGACATGCTACTTCACTCCTTTAGCTTTATACAATAAAAATGTAAAATAGTTTTTACATTTTTATTGTATAAGGTGAAGTGGAAAATGTCAATAGTTTTTTACATTTTTAAACACATATGGATACATATCAGAGTGAAATTGGGATATAGTGATAAATGGGGAACGCCGCAGACCGAACCTAGTTTATGTTTCGGGGGAGCGGCGTCCATGTTTTGTATGGCAATGTTAAATATTGGTTATTTTATAGTTAGTATAGCAGGGAAGTGAGTTATTGGGTTGCTGGATGTAAAAAGGTCGTCTTGTTGAAAAACAATACAGAAACTGGATACCTGGGCTTTCTACATGAAAAAACAGATAGGTAAAGTCGCACGATATAAAGAATTTTTGCTTTGTTAGATATGAAATAGCATTAGCTACAATGATAAGTATGGATATTGGTTAATCGAAAGCGATTGGCCAAATAAATGCTTTGATATCGCATAGGCTTCCGATAATACCAAACAAACTAAGCCAATAGGAGGCCTTGATTAGCTGGATTGCTCTAATTAATTTTGATTTACCGGAATGAGTTTTTGTTTTGCTTTCTTGTTAATGGAGAGTTTCATTGATAAGTGGTTTTGTCGCTTCTATTTTTTGGTTGTACAGTGTTGCGAAATGCCGATGGGCTTTTGCTGCCCCAAAAATAATAAAAGACAGCCGCCAAAAAGGCTGCAAAAAACAGTATTAAATACATATGTGCATAGTTACCAAATGCTTTTACCAATAATCCGCCAATGATACCACCACTGCCGATTCCCAAATCAAAGGCACACAAATAGGTGGAAGTGGCTGCACCACGGGTTTCAGGAGAGGCGATACGCAGCGCCATTGCTTGCATAGCCGGGGTTATCATACCAAAACCTGCACCAAAACACAATGCGGCTCCATAGAAGGTAAGAAAATGTGGAAACAGGCCTAATAATAACGTACACAATGCTATACACGCGGCAGATGCGTACACTACAATTCCTTCCCCCTGGCGATCACTAATTTTACCGACGATGATGCGCATAAGAATGGTTGTAGCAGCCATCACCATAAAAAAGCCACCGCCGTCGCCAATATTGTTTTCCACCGCATACAATGCGACAAAGGTCATAATTGCGCCATAGGGGATTAGACAAAGAAAAATAATAACCGAAGCGGGAATGGCCTCCTTTGAAAAAAGGTTGCTCAATATGCCGAAAAAACCTGTATGTTTTATTGATGGTTTACTATGCGTATTGCTGCCAATACCATACACGAACGATAAAACCAATGCAACTGCCGCCATAAATGCTGCGGCAAAAAACATCAATGTAAAGCCATACTGATCCATTAGAGCCAAACCAACTGCAGGGGAAATGGACATGGACAATGCGGCTGTTACGCCAAAATACCCCATGCCTTCACCGAAGCGTTTTCGAGGAATAATGCCTACTACTTCGCTATTTACCGCAGTGGAAGACATGGACCAAAAAATGCCGTGGAGTAGGCGCAAAAACAATAGCAAGGCAATAATATGTAGGGCTGTATAGGCTAAGGGTAACAATAGCATACCAATTAGTCCTGCAAACAGAACCACTTTCTTACTGTATTGATCAAAGATCCAGCCTGATATAGGGCGGGTTATCAGGGAAGCAATGGAAAACATTCCTGAAGCCAAGCCGGCAATTACATCACTGCCACCCAAATCTTTAATAAAAAATGAAAAAGTGGCGACTTGCATATGAAAGCTAATAAATTGACAAAAGTTTAAAATAAATAAAAAAACAAAAGATTTATGCCATAGTTTATCCTGATTTTCTACAGTTTCATTCATAGAATACTCCATTTTCACAAGTTCAATACAGCTAAAAACTTAATGATTTAGGATAAGTAAATGATTTGATGCATATTATCTTTGTTGTGTAGATTCTCATTTTATCTGGAGAAAAAGACAAATTAATTGGCGCTTTTTAACCGTTTCTTAGTATTCAATATATGGCAGAAAGGAGGTAAAGCAGCGGCTACAAGGATAAGCATACCGCCAACCATTTGTCCTGGAGAAAGTTGATCGGCAAAAATTATAAAGGCTAATAATGCAGTGGTCGGTGGTTCTGCCAGAAAAATAATACCGGCATCCACTGCTCCAATAATATTAACGCCACTGGTCATAAAGAAATTGCTTAGTACGGTAACACCGACGCCTAGTAGCACAGCATATATCCAGGCTTTTGGTTCCACAGCTAAAGAAAAATCATGGGTAAAAGGAGCTACTAGAAAAAAAACAACAGTAGCCATAAGCATAATAAAAAAATTATAGGTGATAAGATTAAGATTTGGTAAATGCTTTTCTAATAGATTAAGTTTAATAGATTGTTCTAAAGCTGCCAGCAAAGCCAAACTTATGCCGACAATAGATAAGGCTGCTGCTGATGTCCAATATAGCATAACCAAACCAACAGCGGAAAAAATTAATGCAATAATGGATACTTTGCTCAGTTTTTGATGAAAAAATAGTTTTGCCACTAAGGCAGTGAGGGAAGGATATGCATATAAAAAAAGAATTGCCAAAGCCGCTGGTAACAATGCAAATGCAAAAAACAATGCAGTAATGCCAAATACAGTTAGCAGTCCTAAAATCAGTACGCTTCTACGTTCTGCTTTGGGGATGGTAAAATCAAGCTTTTTGATTAAGGCTACCGCTAAAAAAATAACGGTAGCCATCGCATAACGTACTGCGAGAATGGTGATGACAGAAAAGCCTCCATCGTAGCACAATTGGGCAAGAATTGCCTCCGTACCTAGAATAATGGCGCCGCAAAACGTTGCTAAATAACCATAAGCTTTGATGGCCATCGGTTGATTCCTTGTCATAATACCTCACTTTTGTTCATAGTGAACGGACGGCTGCATAAGCCGTCCGAACAGGGAATATATAGCGATTTCATTGTACCTGATCGCCTTATGTTTGTCAATTCACTCCCCGTAGATATTTTACAGATTTACAATTTCTGTACAGTTTTCCCATGGACATCTGAATGGAATTCCTTTATAATAAAGAATGTTTATAATGCAAGTAATTTATATAATGACTATAGGAGGTTAGCTACTTTTATATGGATAAACCCAATTATGTTATTATTAGTGAAGCCACTTCGGATTTAACGCCAGAGTTGATACAGCAAATGGATGTGCATATTATACCTATGCCGGTAGGAGTGGAGGAAGAAGCATATCTATATTCACCGCTAAGCGAGGACGGTAATATTGATACGGAAACGTTTTATGCGATGCAAAAAGAAGGAAAACACACGCATACTTCGCAAATTAACGGTTTGGTATATCAGGAAGTATTTGCAAAATATTTGCAAGCTGGACAAGATATTCTCTATATTGGTTTTTCCTCTGGATTGAGCAATACGGTGATTGCAGGAGCCAATTGTTTAAAAGAATTGGCGCAACAATTCCCTCAGCGGCGGGTATTCTGCGTGGATTCTTTATCTGCTTCTGTGGGCGAAGGATTGTTATTATATACGGCTGCCAAAAAGCGGTTATCAGGCATGGATATAGAATCGCTTTATACTTGGTTGGAAGAAAATAAGCTGCATTTTTGTCATTGGTTCACCGTAGACGATTTGGCTTATTTACGTAGAGGAGGAAGGATTTCTGCCGCCTCTGCCACGCTGGGAACTATGATACAAATTAAACCGGTTTTACACGTGGACAACGAGGGACATTTGATTAATGTTGCGAAAGCCCATGGACGCAAAAAAGCTTTAACGGCGATAGCGGATGCCATGCAGAAAACTTGGTTGCCAGAAGAGGATACGACTGTTTTTATTGGACACGGCGCTTGTCTGGATGACGCCGAAACTTTGCGGCAAATGGTGTTGCAACGCTGTCCGCAAGCTGAAATAAGCATTATGCCAATTGGACCCATTATCGGTGCGCATAGCGGCGTGGGTACACTAGCTTTATTCTTTTATGGTTCCGAAAGGTAATAGAAATAGAGCGTAGCTAGAGGATATGATGATTTTGACCCCCATATCTGGGAAGCGAGAAAATAATATAAAAAACAAGCCGGTCTCATTGAACTGCACCCCATTTGTTAGACAGTATGTTATACTGAATAACAAGTGGGGTGCTTTACTATGCCAAAAGGAATACCGAACAAGAGATATACTCCAGAATTCAAAAAAACTGTTGTAGAAACCATGCGGAAGGAAAAGC
>CASEQE010000006.1 GCA_949289995.1 uncultured Peptococcaceae bacterium | reverse complement strand
AGACCCCGGCCGGTGATTACCCAAGGGTTTACTGAAAGAGTGAAAATTGGTTGTGGCAATTTGTATATTACCGTAAATTATGACGATAGCGGTATTTGCGAAGTATTTACCAGCACTGGCAAGGCTGGCGGATGTCCCAGTCAATCGGAAGCCACCGCCCGTTTGGCCAGCATTGCCTTGCGCAGCGGTTTGCAGGTGAAAGAAATTTATGACCAACTAAAAGGTATACGTTGTCCTTCTACCATTCGCCAGCATGGTTTAAACTGTACGTCTTGTCCGGACGCCATTGCCAAAGTGTTGGCCAAAGTGGATGCCTATATCAAAAACGGCCATCCGGCCTGTGGCTTAAACGCCGGAGAATTGCCTCAAGGCAAGCGGCAATATGTGGATACTCTGCATGTTTGTCCAGATTGCGGCGCCAAACTGGAACATGAAGGCGGCTGCGTAACTTGCCGCAGCTGCGGATTTTCCCGCTGCGGTTGACGCCTAGTGGCGGAGAAAACCACAAAAAGCTGGACAAATCCTTGGTTTAGAAGTATGATATTCTTTATAGACATGGTTATATCCGCCACGATTCTAAAAAGATAAATTTTTTGCAACCGCGTATGCGTTTGCAGATTGGAGGAAGATGGATGAACATTTCGATTACCAAAACCGCCGCCCCTAAAGCCAAACCCGATTGGCATACTTTGAAATTTGGCAATGTATTTACCGATCATATGTTTATGATGAATTATGAAGAAGGTCGCGGTTGGTTTGACGCCCGCATCGTTCCCTATCAAAATATTTCTTTGGATCCGGGAAGTTGCGTATTTCATTATGCAGTAGAAATTTTTGAAGGATTAAAGGCCTATTATGGCGTGGACGGCAAAATCAGACTATTTCGGCCGGAAATGAACGCCAATCGTATGAATCGTTCCGGCGCCCGTCTGTGCATGCCGGAATTTCCAGTAGCAGATTTTATTCAGGCGCTAAAGACGTTGATTGATATGGAAAAGGATTGGATCCCAACCTTGCCCGATACTTCTTTATATATTCGTCCGGTGATGATCGCCACCGAACCGCATTTGGGCGTTAGCATTTCCAAATCCTATTTGTTCTACATTATGCTTTCGCCGGTAGGCGCCTATTATCCGGAAGGATTGAACCCGGTAAAAATCTTTGTTGAGGATGAATATGTACGGGCGGTGAAAGGCGGCACCGGTTTTACCAAATGCGGCGGCAATTATGCGGCCAGTCTGATTGGGCAGAAAAAAGCCCATGATTTGGGCTATTCCCAGGTGTTGTGGCTGGATGGCGAACACCATCAGTATATTGATGAAGTGGGTACGATGAATGTAATGTTCAAAATCAACGGCGAAGTGGTTACGCCGGAATTGACCGGCGCTATTTTGCCCGGCGTTACCCGGGATAGCGTGCTGCATATTCTGAAAAGCTGGGGCGTAAAGGTTTGCGAAAGACGGATCTCTTTGGAAGAATTGCATCAGGCGGCTGCCAATGGTAGCCTGGAGGAAGCATTTGGTACCGGTACGGCGGCGGTGATTTCTCCTATCGGTACTTTGGATATTGGCGGACACAGCTATACGGTGGGTGACGGCGGCATTGGAGCGCTGTCCCAGAAACTGTATGATCACTTAACCGGTATCCAATGGGGCAAAGTTAAAGACGAATTTGGCTGGACGATGGAATTATAAAGGTTATTTATTGTTTGCTCCGATGTGTTGTTTTTGTTTGCGGGATGATGCCGGGAGCAAATGGATAGACATAAAATTGCAGGCAAAAGCAAAAGCCGCTGAAAGATTGCTTTCGGCGGCTTTTGCTTTATCATATGTTGAATTTGATTTTTTGAATTGCGGTTTGTGACCAGTCGGCTTATTTGCGCCCCAGTTGAATCAACGCTTTGCAAATCATAACGATGGGGATGATCAGGAAAGCCAAAACCAGGCAGATGAGCCAGGTTTGCGGCGTAAGAGGTTCCACGCTCAACGCTTTACCGCCAAAGGTGATGAATACAAATTGCAGCAGGAATATGGAAATGGTTACCAGCAGGAAGTTTTTATTCTTGCCTAGGTGTTTAAAGGGGTTAATATGGGTAGTGCGGGCATTGAGTCCGTTGAAGGTAATGGACATCATAAAAATGGCGAAAACGACGGATTTTAAATAGGTATGATCCACATCGCCAAACAGATTGCGAATGGCGGGCAAGAACAACACGCTAAGGCAAATAAATGTGATATACAGAGCCCCTGTTATGATTTGAATCAACATATCTTTGGTGATGATGCTTTCCGTGCGGGGAATGGGTTTATCCCGCATATATTCTTGCAGCGCCGGTTCGCCGCCAAAGGCGATGGCGGCCAGGGTATCCATAACCAGATTGACCAAGAGCAATTGAACCACGGTAAGTACTACGTTTTCACCAAGCAACGGACCGATGAAGCAGGTAAGAACTGCCGCTACGTTTACGGTAAGTTGGAATATCAGGAACTTGCGAATGTTTTTAAAAATGGTTCTACCATATAGGATCGCTTTTTCGATAGAAGAAAAATTATCGTCCAAAATGGTGATATCCCCGGCTTCTTTGGCAACTTCCGTACCGCTGCCCATGGCGAAGCCCACGTCGGCTTTTTTCAGCGCCGGCGAATCGTTGACGCCGTCGCCGGTCATACCCACCACCATATTGCATTCCTGGGCAATTTTAACCAGGCGGCTTTTATCGCTGGGCAGTGCTCGGGCCACCACTCGCAGTTGCGGCAAAATTTGTTTTAATTCTTCGTCGGTTTTTTCCGCCAATTCGCCGGATGTTAAGGCGATATGGCTGGGGTCTGTTAGCAAGCCTGCTTCTTTGGCAATTGCCACGGCGGTTTCTTTGCGGTCGCC
>CASEQE010000005.1 GCA_949289995.1 uncultured Peptococcaceae bacterium | reverse complement strand
AGGCGCGTTTTTGCTTACCGTGCTGACCGAAAAATTGCGTGAATTTGCCGATTACGCCCAGTTAATTTATGCATTGGTTTTGGTGACGGTGTTGATTGTCCGTCCTGCCGGCCTGATCCCCAAACGTATACGCAACTACTGCGCTTTGTTCGGCCGTAAACTGCGACAATTGACAGAGACATCTGCTACGCAGACCACGCAGGAACAAACCGTCAAGATCGAAAATTAGCCGGCGTAAAGTTTTGAATGGTTTTAGCAAAGTAAAATAAGCGAAAGCCGATGATAACGTCTTTATTTTCTGCTGCTGCAAGTATGTGGTAGCCTAGTAGAAGCCTGCTGATCATATGCGTGGCGTTTTTCATCCATAAACGCTAAGTTGTAACGCGCAAGCAAAGATATTGGCTTGCGCGTTTATTTATAAGCAAAAAATTGACAATTTTTTTGGGGCAGGGTTGATTTTGCTGCTGTTTTCTTCTAAAATGCATAGGAGACGTTATTAAAATCCTAGGGAGTAAAATATGCTTTTTCAGTCCTATTTGTTTATATTTGCGTTTTTGCCTATCGTAGTATGCGGATATTATCTATGCAATCATTTTCGCCGTTATCAGGCTGGCCTATGGTGGCTGCTAGCCGCCTCTTTATTTTTTTATGGATATTATGATTGGCGTTTTGTTCCAGTAATTGTCGTTAGCGCTTTTCTCAATTTTACATTTGCCCATTTGATTCTCAAATGGCAAAATGTAAGAAAACCGCTGCTAGTTATAGCGTTGGTTTGTGACGTAGGTTTTTTGGTTTATTGCAAATACAGCGGTTTTATTTTAGATAATATAAATGCGCTCTTGAACAGTCAGTGGTCGATTGCCGTCTTGTTGGTACCCTTGGGACTCAGTTTTTATACTTTTCAGCAAATTGCTTATTTGGTGGATTGTTATCGTGGTGAAGGAAAATATTATCGCTTTGACGATTACTTATTGTTTGTTAGCTTTTTTCCATATATTATTTCTGGCCCGATTGCTTTTCATCATGAAATCATTCCTCAGTTTCATGATCCAGAACGAAAATCATTTTCATCTGCCATTTTTTCCAAGGGAATTACAATTTTCACCTTAGGAATATGCAAAAAAGTTTTAATAGCCGATACGTTAGGGGCTGGGGTAGATTGGGGATACGCCAATGCGGCTGCGTTGAATACCACGACTGCGGTGGCGGTAATTTTAGGTTATGCTTTGCAGTTGTACTTTGATTTTAGCGGATATTGCGATATGGCCAAAGGGGTAGCATTATTGTTGCGCATCGACATTCCCCAAAATTTTAATTCTCCATATAAAGCTGTTAATATTCAAGCTTTTTGGCGCCGATGGCATATGACTATGACTCGTTTTTTTACCAAATACGTGTATATTCCTTTAGGGGGAAACCGTCGTGGCGATATGCGTACTTATGAAAATATGCTGTTTGTTTTTGCATTAAGCGGGTTATGGCATGGCGCTAGTTGGACCTTTGTCATTTGGGGGCTGCTGCATGGCGCTGCGTTGGCGTTGTATCGCTGGGGGAAACGTTTTTTTGATCGTTTGGGCGTTGTTTGTAATTGGTTGCTAACGTTTGTTTTTGTAAACTTGGCTTGGGTGTTTTTTCGTGCTCCATCATTGGATACGGTGAAAATGCTTTTTTATCAATTGGCAACCTGTAATATCGGCCCGCTGCATGAAAGCTTTTTAGCATGTTTTAAGAGCGCGCCTATAGACTTTTTTGTTAATTTGTGGCATGGTACGCCAGACTGCTATTTGCCTTTTATCGCCATTGCTTTGCCGCTTGTTTTGTTAGCAGCCATACTGGCTTTGCCTAATAGCGACGCTTACGTGGAAAATTTTAAACCCTCTCCCTTACATGGAATCATGACTGCGACTATACTGTTTTGGGCGCTGATTTCCTTGAACGGCGTCACCGCTTTTTTGTATTTTACTTTTTAAGGAGCGAAGAAATGGACAAACAATTTCGTCGCCATAACGTAATATTTCTTATGGTATTATTTCTTTTATTGGCGCTTTTTATCATATCGATGCTGTTTTTAGATCCAATGTTTCATTATCATCAGCCTTTTTCCTCATTATCTATAAGCATAGATGATGGACGTTATCAAAACGCCGGAATTGCCAAATATTTTGATTTCGATAATCTTTTGTTGGGCACTTCGGTCTCTGCCAATTTTAGCGCCGCGCAATTTGACGATTTATTTGGTGGTACAACAGTAAAATTAATTTGTTTGGATGGCTTTTTTTCGGATTTTACTGCTGCTTTAGATATAGCTCTTGCCAACCACCACGTTGATAAAATTTTTTGGGGCATCGATAGTAATATTTTAGCACGTGCTGAAGACGAGAAAACAGTGGAATTGCCATTATATTTATATAATGAAACGATCTGGGATGATTCCGCGTATATTCTGAATAAAGATATTTTTTTTGAAGATGCCTTACCTATGTTGATGGGCGAAAACCAATCTTTAGATCAGGCGATCGATACGTCATTTTATTGGGGCGAGGATTTAGAATGGTCGCAAAGCAAAGCATTGCGTAGTTATGCTCGTCCGCAAGTGCAAAATCCCGTAGCTGAAAATTATTTTTTATCGGCAGCCCAAGCGAATTTACAGCGCATTATCCCGTATATAACAGCTTACCCAGAAACGGAATTCTATTTCTATTTGGCGCCCTATAGCATCCTATATTGGGATCAAACGATACGTAATGGTGAATTAGAAGCCGTGTTAGCTATGCATCGACTGGTTTTGCAAACCTTGTGCCAGTATGAGAATGCCCATGTTTATTATTTTATGAACAATTTGGAAATTATAGGCCATTTAGATAATTATACGGACTCCATTCATTATTCGCCGCAAATCAACTGTTATTTGGCTGAACAAATGTCCGTCAGTCCAGGGCTAACGGCTGAAGATATAGAAGATGCTTTATCTATAATAGAGGCCTATGCTGTATCCTATGATTATCAAGCATTGTTTTTATAAAGATAGCTTAGCCAAAAGCCAAAAGCCAAAAGCCAAAAGCCAAAAGCCAAAAGCCAAAAGCCAAAAGCCGTGTGCTGTTGATGTAATGCGACAATATGGTGACATGCTTTGTGGGGTAAGCTAGGGAGATGGGCGATCGTTTCGCCGGATGGCGCCATTGCGTACCAGTAAATATCGAATATCGGATAACAAACGGTGGCAAAAAACGTTTATCCTATGCTGGGGATATAGATTGCGTCTTTTGCCACCGTTTGTTTTTGGATAGAATAAATGAAAAGGTGCAGATAAAACAATATTTTGCCTTTGCTGCAGTTTTATCTCCTCGAATGCGTCTACGGAGCGGCGTTTTGCTTTATAAAAAGGGTAGAGGTTGCGGACTTTGTCCTAGGCGAATACGAGAATCCATAGAAAATGTTTTTACCATGGTATAGAGCAGGGGATAGTCTTGATCAGCATTCTCCTCTTTACAGAAAATGCGCAAAATATAGCATCCGCCATCTTCCTTTGCAAATAAATAGGCTTCGTCAATATTTCCCTGCTGTTGGCTTATCGCATAAGATGCGGCGATGCCGTTTACCTGTTGCATAACGCTCCCTTGCGCTATATATGCTTCAGCTACATCTTCCACATCCTCTGACATTTGGGATAATGTCCAGCCGGAACTGGTCTGGTAGAGGTTTTGGCCTTGATATACGTCGTTTACGTCATCATAAGCGGCAGCCCAACTAAAGGGCAGATACAAATACCAACCGTTTCCATCATAACGATAGGTTTCCCATTGTCTATAGTCGGCGGCGGTAGAACCAACCCACTCATAGCTAGCGATATAAGGAGGCAAATCGCTACCGGTTTCCTGGATATACCAATCGTAAAGGGCTTCTTCATAGTTGTTGTGTAGACCATAAAAATTCATATTGTCGTTGACGATTTGATTATATAAAATTTGATATTCGCCATTTTTATGCCGTAGCGCCACAATATTATGCCCGCCTTGCCCTTCTAAATCATACCAGCCGTTTTCTTCGTACATACCTCCTACCAAACTGATATCTTGGGGAGAGGCATCGATTTGCACCAAAAAATTGAAAGTCCAGGCTTCCAAAATACCTTCTGGCGCCAAACCTGCGATTTCTCCCTGTTTTTCTAGCCAGGCAATTTTGCTATCTAGAACGTTTGCCGTTTTTTCTATGCCATCGGCTCCATAATAGTTTACGCTTGTTGTTTTTTCCATGATTTGCTGGGCAAAATCTTCCATACTGGCGTATGTTTGCTGATCCATATCTATAGATTGCCGTGGGTTAGCGGTACATGCCGCTACTACCGCCAGACATAGGATTGCCGCCAAGGGTGGAATCCAACGTTTAGGCTGTCGCCATTGGGCAAGATTACGAATACGAGTTTTGACGTCTCCTTCGCCGAAGGCTAGCGGTGTACCGGAGAGCATGGTCTTGCCCATAGCGAAACGCAATAAAGAGGTGGAATAGTCTCTGCGAATATGGTTGCCTAAACGTTTGATCACTGCTTCGTCGCAACTCATTTCCATATCCTTTCCTGAGAGGAAAAAGGCAAGCCATATCAGCGGATTGAACCAGTGGATGCACAAAGCCAAAAATGCTAATGCTTTGACGATATGATCTTTGCGTTGAATGTGGTGCCGTTCATGGAGTAGAATATAGATCTGTTCTTGTGGCTGGAGGTTAGATGGAAGATAGATTTTAGGGTGCAACATACCAAGTACGAAGGGAGAAGGAATATGATCGGCGCTATAGACGTTTTTATCGATGGCTACCGCGCCTATGAGTTTACGCCGCAAAAGGCTATAGGACGCTATGCCGTATAGGAAGAAGATGCATATACCGACCAGCCAAATCAAAGCGGCAATTTGCGCGGAAGAGGAGACGTTTGGCGCAACGTTGATGGTTGCATCTAGATTTTGTACCGCCGTGGTGTCCTTTTGTTCCACTGACATAGTTGGCGGCGCTTCCTCCAAATTGCTCCAGGACGGTGATAGGTATTCCATGCTAGCCGTGTGCGGCACGGTTTGTATGGCTGAAGCGTCGACCATGCGCAGAAGGGAAAAATCTGCTGTAAACGTAATCGGACATAGCAAACGAAATAGTACTGCTGCCCATAATACATAAGAAAAAATCTTGGGCGCCTTGCGTAGCGCTAAACGTATCAATAATATAACAAGAATAACAATGGATGCGCTTATACTCATATTGATTACGCTGGAGAAAAGATGGCTAAAGCAAAACGGTAGCATGGCAAATCACCTCCGCATTTGATCAATAATCGTTTGTAGCTGCTCTATTTCTTCCGCGGTTAATTTCCTTCTGGCAGTGAAAGCCGCAAGAAATGCTGGCAGAGAGCCTTGAAACGTTTCTTCAATAAATTGTTCGCCTTGCGCGGCAAAATACTCATCCCGTGGAATCAATGCGCTTACTACGCCATTCTGATTTTGAAAAATTCCTCTTTGTATTAAGCGCTTTAACACGGTATAGGTGGTTGA
Organism: uncultured Peptococcaceae bacterium; assembly: GCA_949289995.1. Taxonomy (GTDB): domain Bacteria; phylum Bacillota; class Dehalobacteriia; order UBA4068; family UBA4068; genus JAILCQ01. Next base: position 40,305 of record CASEQE010000005.1, on the reverse strand, counting down.
TTTCTTCCAGTTTAACTCTTGTGCAGCCAATTTTACTAGGTCGGCTGAACACAGAGGCTGGTTTTCCCATATGATATCAGCAAAACGAGCTTCAATAACGCCTAGTTTTAAATTGTTCATTGGATTCCCTCCTTGGTCTACTATTTGTCGTCCTGTAGTCAGTTTACACAAAGTAGACTAATTTGTCAAGAATTATTTAGCGATTGCAGGATTCATTTATGATGAATAGTTCAAAGGAGGGGATTGGCGTCAGCGGTTTGCTTGATCGGCTAAAAAAGATAGGCGGCTAGACGAACATACTCTTTTCGCTATAAAATAAGCAGATCTGTGCTTATGCTGATAGCGTTGTGTTCAAAAAGGGATCAAGATAAATACAAAACAACGACAGAGACGTTGAAACGTTCTGTCGTCATCCATGGTATCTGATAAAGGAATATAAAACATAAGTAAGTTAATGGGTTAAATAGTATTTTTCCATATATTTTTCAAAGGAGTCTACGAAGTCTTTATTACCAGAATTCTTGATTTCGTTTAAGGATCCATGGGTATCAAAGTCTTGGTCCTTAATTTGTATGGTAGCTACAGCGATATTGGAGCAATGATCCGATACCCGCTGATAGTTGGTGAGCAAATCGGAAAAGATAAAGCCCAACTCGATGGTACAGTCACCTTTTTGCAGACGGGCAATATGTCGATGTTTTAATTCGTCTTTGAGGATATCGATAACTTGCTCCAAAGGTTCCACTTGCTTCGCTACTTCCGTATCATTGGTGGCGAACGAGCGAACCGTCATTTCCACGATTTCTTTGATGGCATCGGTAAGTATTTTTAAATCTTCCACACATTGCTGAGAAAAACTGATTCCTTTATCATGCATTTCTTGCGCTACATTCATTACGCCTACTGCATGGTCGCCAATTCTTTCAAAATCGCCGATGGTTAACAGCAATTTGGATACTTCACGGCTGTCCTCGTTAGTGATTTGCCGGCTAGCCAGTTTTACCAGATAAGTGCCCAGCCGGTCTTCATATTTATCAATATATTTTTCTTTTTCTAAAATCAGTTTGGCGGTTTTCTCCTCATATTTATCCATGAGCGTGATGGCTGCCAACAAGGATTCTTGCGCGAGTTTGGCCATTTCTACCGTGGCGTTGCGGCATTCCGGTAAGGCAAAAGCCGGAGATTTTAACAATCTATCGTCCAAAAATACTTCATAGGTACCTTGGACGGCTTTGCCCTTATCTTTTACCGTAAGAATAGCCAATCTTTCTAAAAATTTGTGGAATGGGAGCAATAACAGGGTGGTTGTAACGTTGAAAATACTATGAATTAAAGCGATGGCCCAAGGGGTGATCGCATGATCGGCAAAAGGTAGTCCACCGACGATTTTATTGACGGCAAAATAGCCTACCGTACAAATAATCGTACCGATAATATTAAAATAGATATGAACGGCGGCAACCCGTTTAGCATTTTTATTGGCGCCGATGCTGGACAAAACAGAAGTAATACAGGTGCCGATGTTTTGCCCCATAATCAAAGGAATGGCGGAATTATAGGTTAAACTGCCGGTTAACGATATGGCTTGTAAAATACCGACGGAAGCGGATGAACTTTGAATAATGCCGGTAAATACTGCGCCGGTAATAATGCCCAATAAAGGATTGGAGAATAAAAGCAAGATTTCATGGAAGGCGGGAATTTCGGCCAACGGCGCCACGGAGCTGCTCATTAAGCTCATACCATACATCAATACGGCAAAACCGATGAGAATGGAGCCAATATCTTTACGCCGGTCGGTTTTGGCAACCATGATCATCATGATGCCGATTAGCGCCAACACCGGGGAGAAAGATTCCGGTTTGAGCAAGCGTAGAAAAACATTGTCGCTTTCTATGCCCGCCAGACTAAATATCCAGGCGGTAAAGGTGGTGCCGATATTGGAACCCATGATAATGCCCACGGTTTCCGTCAATTCCATGATACCGGAATTGACCAACCCCACCAACATCACGGTCATGGCGGAAGAAGATTGTATGGCGGCGGTAATGCCAAGTCCCAGCATCAACCCTTTAATTGGGTTATTGGTCAAGCGATGCAGGGTTTTTTCCAGTTTGCCGCCGGCCATCTTTTCCAAGCCGGAAGATAAAACTTTCATCCCATAGAGAAAAAATGCCAAGCCGCCAATTAAGGTGAGCACTGAAAAAATGTCCATAGAAACCTCTACGTTATCATATTTTAAAAAACACCAATACTAGGCAAGTATAAATATATAATGGAATCAGCCAAAAGTCAATGTTATAAACGGCGTAAAAAGAGAAAAAACGACAAGGTATAGTCTTGTCGTTTTCGTAGCATATTAATTTTTTCAAAAAGGAAGTTTGGCACATTGGTAGCTGATACTTTTTATCACTTACTTGCGGTTTCAATGGTTTATAAATTGCCGACAACTTTAGCCAACTTTTCCAAATAATCTCCGGTAAAATTTTCGATTTCTCCTTCATCGCATGCCTGTGCAAGTTGGGGCAGCATAGGCAAACGGCAAAACGTATCGATATGATGTTTGGCTGCAATTTCTTCAATATGGCTAGCGCCGAAAACATTGATTTCTTTGCCACAGTCGGGACAAATGACATAGCTAAGATTTTCTACCAAGCCCAAAACCGGTATATGCATCATTTGTGCCATATTAGCAGCTTTTTCCACAATCATGCCTACCAATTCCTGGGGAGACGAGACGATGATGACACCATCGATAGGTATGGACTGAAATACGGTTAAAGGCACGTCGCCGGTACCGGGCGGCATGTCGATTAGCATAACGTCTATATCATTCCAAATGACGTCTGTCCAGAATTGTTTGACCGTACCGGCAATCACCGGGCCCCGCCAAACCACTGGATCGGTATCATGCTCTAACAAGAGGTTAAGGGACATAATTTCTATACCGCTTTTGGTTTCTGCTGGCAGTATACCCATACCGTTGCTCATGGCTTTGTCTTTAATGCCGAAAGCTTTTGGAATAGAGGGGCCGGTAATATCGGCGTCTAAAATTGCCACGCGTTTGCCGTTACGGTTTAAGATAACCGCCAGCATAGAGGTGACTAATGATTTGCCAACGCCGCCCTTGCCGCTAACGATGCCAACAACATGCTTAATCTGGCTAAGTTCATGAGGTTTTGCCAAGAAATCTTCTTTACGTTGGGTTTTTGTTTGACAAGTGCTTCCGCAGCTATCACAGTTGTGATCACAAGATTCAGACATGATAATGGAACCTCCTAGACGAATTCTCCAAAATAATTATATCCCTTTTGCGGCATAAGTCAATCTCTTTCCTGAGACAAGCCATTTTTTATATTGCTATATGAATTGTATTTATAATTTATTTTGTGCAAAAATTAGAATTGCATTATTGGTTATAATTGGTTATATTTAAAATCTTTCGTTAATTTTATCTGGCGGTGACGATAAGATGGGGAAGGAAACGCAATGCTTTTCCAGAAATATTTGTATAATGCTAACAATTTACAATGGATTGCGCGCTACTTCGGGGCGTGCTACATGAACGACCGATTGTCAATGGTTGATAAGCGGCGACGGAAAAACCATCTATTTGGAGGCTGCTTGGATGTTAATCACGCCTGAACGTTTGTATATCGCTACCATTGCCCAAGATGCGCCGGATTTAGCTCGTGCTTATGGCGCTGGATTAGAATTGGACGAATTTTGTACAGCCGCCAATATGGATGAACCAAACGTTTTGTTTTGGCAAAAGCAGGTGGAAGAAAAAATGCGTTCGGTTCGGCGCTTCATTTTCCACGCCCCTTTTGCGGAATTAAGTCCTGCGGCAGTCGATCCTTTGATTGCGCAAGTAAGCCGCCGGCGTTTGGAGCAAATTTACGCTTTTGCCGCCGCATATGGCGTAAAGCGGATGGTGGTGCATAGCGGTTTTATTCCTCATTATCATTTTGACGAATGGTATATTGAGCAATCTATTGCTTTTTGGATTTCGTATTTGCAAGATAAACCTGAAGATTTTCAATTGCTATTGGAAAACGTTTTGGATCAAAATCCCAAGGTACTGACGGATGTAGTGGAAGGGGTAAACGATACGCGTTTGCAATTATGTTGGGATGTGGGACATGCTTTTGTCCATGCAAATCGTCCATGGCAGGATTGGCTGCAGGCGTTTGCGCCGTATTTAGCGCATGTTCATATTCATGACAACGATTTGGTACGGGATTTACACTTGCCTTTAGGGGAAGGTTTGTTGCCTTTGCGGGAAATCATCGATGCTATTGAGGAGGTGGGGTGTCCTACATATACGATTGAAAATATGCAGGCTACTAATTCATTAATTTGGTTGTATCATGCTTCAAAAGCGAAACTATGATCTTTGTGGACGTAGGCTCTTTCTAGCTTATTTTTTCATTCATTATAATGATTTTTTTCGCCTACGACGAAATCGGCTTGACAAGCGCCAATATCCCATATAGCATGGAAAGATAGGGAACCTGCAAGGACTTCCATTGCTCTTACAAGAGAGATGGTTTGCACGATAACGCCCGTTCAGATGTTAAGACCAATCGTTGGGAGTGAAGTATTATGAATATTCTTTTCTTTCTTACGCCAAAAAACGATGTGTCGTTTATTTATGAAGACTTTACTTTAAGACAAGTTTTAGAAAAAATGGAAAATAATAGTTATACGGCGGTACCTATTATTAGTAGGCAAGGAGAATATATTGGAACGCTTACCGAAGGCGATTTGCTTTGGGGGATTAAAAACCAATATAATTTGGATTTAAAAAAAGCGGAAAACGTTAAGATTGCGGACCTCCCTCGTCATGTAGATATCTTACCGGTGGACGTATCGGCGAATGTAAAAGATGTAATTGCAAAAACGTTGGAACAAAATTTTGTGCCGGTAATTGACGATAGGGGAATTTTTATTGGTATTATTACCAGAAAAAGTATTATTCGTTATTTTTATGATCGTCTAGAAGCGTTAGACAACGTTCAATAATAACCTTAGCTGTTCAAGGACTGTTTGCTGGGAGGACGTTTTATTTTGTGTTGGAGATAAGCTGCCCGAATCGGTTGTTTTGTATACCGTTCGGGCTTTTCTTTGTCATCGTATATATTTTTTGGGGTTAGGTTTGAAGGATGTTTTTACACACCGGACTTAGCTAAGTACGCGGTTATTGCAGCATGACGATTTCATTCAAAATGGCGAGCAACTGGTATTATGTTACCGGTATATTGGGCGATTACAAGGATTATCAGCTATTTTTTGGGCGATTGTATTGCTTCGCCGGCCAATGATGTGGAAAATACCTTATGTTTGACCTTGCTGTCCCTAATGTGTTTGGCGATACAATTGGCGTTTTCGATCCGTGCCAAAAGCGAGGAAAACCTTGCAGATTAGCTGAAATTTACAACTGGACTGCGGGCGATAAGATTAGGAGCAATCCCAATATCACCGGCCTGTCAAATGACGGGTAGAACGAAAAATCTCCATGAGGTTTTTCGTTCTCATTTTTCATGGGCAGAAAAATTTATTTCTTGACAATTGAACATCCATTCAACTATAATAAATATGGTTGAATAATTGATCAATTGAACAACTATTTACATATAAGAGATAGCTAGACGGCTGGGAAAGGAGAAACCATATGGATGGCAATTGGGATATCCAAGCTTGCGATTGCGAGGTTATTCATTCCGAAGTGGTGGAGGCGGTGAAAGACCGTATGCCTCCGGAGGATCAATTATATATTTTAGCCGACTTTTTTAAAATTCTAGGGGATAGCACAAGAACAAAAATTATATGTGCATTAGACGAGGAAGAATTATGCGTATGCGATTTAGCGGTTTTGTTGAATATGACAAAATCGGCGATTTCTCATCAATTGCGTGCATTGCGTTTGGCGAATTTAGTTAAATTCCGTAGAGAAGGCAAAGTAGTCTATTATTCTTTGGCGGACGATCATGTACGGCAAATATTTGAAACCGGATTTCAGCATATTCTGGAGAACCGCAAGGAGGATTGAATGCTATGAAATATACCTATAAAATCGCCAATTTGCGCTGTGCCCATTGTGCTGCTCAGATGGAGCATTCCATTAATAAATTACCTGGCGTACAAAGGGCGACGATAAATATGATTTCAGAAAAAATGGTTATTGAGATGGATGAAAAAGATTTTTCTGCCATACACGATAACGCGATGAAAATTATTCGGCGTATTGAGCCGCATGTTAAAGTAGAAATTATCTAAAAGGAAGGTTCATTTTATATGGTTGCGCAATATTTACATAAACCAATGATACGGATTGGCGGCGGAATTATTTTGCTGGTATGCGCATGGATACCCTTTGCCCAACCAAAGCTAAACGCTATGTTGTTTATCGCCGCATATCTGTGGCTAGGTTGGGATGTTATTTTGCAGGCTGTTCGCAGCGTTCGCTGGGGTGCTCCATGTAACGAAAATGTTTTAATGAGTCTTGCTACGATTGGCGCTTTATGTATAGAAGAATGGTTTGAAGCGGTCGTGGTAATGCTTTTATATCAAATCGGTGAATTTTTCCAAAATTATGCGGTGGAGAAATCTCGGGCTTCAATTAGCGATTTGATGGCAATTCGTCCCGAATATGCCAATGTACGGCGAAAAAACGCGTGGGTTCAGGTTAGTCCAGAGGAAGTGCGGGTAGGCGAACAGATCGGCGTGAAGCCGGGAGAACGTATTCCTTTGGACGGCGTGATTGTGGAAGGGCTTTCTACTCTGGATACTTCCGCATTAACCGGCGAGACGCGTCCCCGGCAGGTGCATTTAGGGGATACGGCTTTAAGCGGTTGCGTCAATCTCAATGGTTTTTTAGTAATTCAGGTGAGCAAACCGGCTGAAGAATCTACTGTTAGCAAAATCCTGGAATTAGTTGAAAACGCGGCAGAAAAAAAATCCCGCTCTGAGCGTTTTATTAGTAAGTTTGCCAGATATTATACGCCGGTAGTGGTATGTTTAGCTGTGCTTTTAGCCACTGTGCCGACGATTATCTTTGGCTTTTCGCAATTCTCTTTGTGGCTATATCGCGCTCTTTCTTTTTTGGTGGTTTCTTGTCCCTGCGCTTTAATTCTTTCTGTGCCGCTAAGTTTTTTTGGCGGTATTGGTGGCGGCGCTCGTCAAGGCATTTTGATGAAGGGAAGCAATTGTTTAGAGGCTCTGGCAAAGACGGAAATTATTGCTTTTGATAAAACCGGTACATTAACGAAAGGTGTTTTCCAAGTACAAGAAGTATGTCCGGAATATACCGATGTTCAAACTTTACTACGCTTGGCGGCATATAGTGAATATTATTCTAGTCATCCTTTAGCTTTACCTTTGAAAGCGGCTTTTGAAGGAGAAATAGAGGAAAAATATATTGATAATGTCGAAGAAATTGCTGGTCAAGGCATAAAAGCTCGGATTGATGACAAGCTGGTTTTGGTGGGCAATCGTAAACTATTGGCTTCCGCCGGCATTTATTGTCCCCAAGCCGATGCTAGCGGTACCATTGTCTATGTGGCAGAGCAGGGAAGGTATTTAGGATATATCGTCGTTGCCGACCAGATTAAGGAAGAAGCGGTAGAGTGTTTACAAGAGTTATGCCATTTAGGAATCCGGCAAACGGTGATATTGACAGGCGATGGCGAAGAAGCTGCATCTTCTCTTGCGCAGAAACTGCACATCAATCGTTACTATGATTCTTTGTTGCCGGGAGATAAAGTTGCAAAGGTAGCGGAATTGATGCAAGAGAAAAGTTCATCGGGAAAAGTGGTTTTTGTTGGCGATGGCATTAACGATGCGCCGGTTTTGGCCGGCGCCGATGTTGGCGTGGCTATGGGAGTTTTGGGTGCCGACGCGGCAATTGAGGCTGCAGATATTGTAATTATGGATGACAAATTGACAAAACTTCCTACCGCGATTCGTATAGCGCGCAAAACTTTACGTATCGCTAAAGAAAATATTGTTTTTTCTTTAGCGATAAAAATTCTTGTATTGTTTTTGTGTGCTTTCGGTATGGCTGGTATGGGGGCGGCTATCTTTGCTGATGTGGGCGTATGCATTTTAGCAGTACTGAATTCTTTTCGTGCATTATTCCATAATATATCCAGCGTATAGATTTATAGACGATAAATTTTATGCTATTCCATAAATAGAAAACGCAAAGAAAAATTTGTTTCTTTGCGTTTTCTATTATTATAAGCGGTATTGGCAATTAACGCCGTATTTGTTTTGTGCAAGTCGTAAATTAGTGTAAAACAGATTTTTAAATAGGACTAGTCGTATAGGGGGGGTGTGTGCAGGACAATAACAGCAGGCTATTCGCAATCTGCCAATAGCAACGGAGAAAACGATTTTTGCAATTATGATCGCTATTAATTGATGTCTTGCTTATACTAATGATGTGCGTATATTCCATACCATTTGGCTTACAATATGCTATAAATAGAAGAATATTATAGAAAGAGCAGATGAAAGCAAAAGCATTTATATTATAGGAAAATCGTCATAATAGAAGCCATAGAAGCCAAAAAATTCGTTTCTTTATTTCGAAAAATGATGGTAAAGCCTTTGCTCATGCAATTTATGAATATAGATTTGCGCTATGAGAAGTTGCAGCTTTAAACCTCCATGGTGCGAGGCAACTTATGGAATAGGTTGCTTTTCACATATATAAAATTTGTGCATTCTATGGTTTGAGATGAAACTTTTTTATTTTGTTTATTGATCGGTTATAAGTGGTAATCTTTAGCTTAATACATGCTTTAAGCTTGTGATATATTTTTTTTATAGGTTTTACAAATATTATAGATATTTTTATTATAAGTTGCTATATGCTATGATTACCTCAGTACACAGCTTGTGATATGGTTGTATGTACGTACTACATATGGAGAAAGAGAGGGTTTAGTTATGAAAAAAATTATTCTACTGTGCTTGACGTTGTTGTTGGCGCTTTGTTTGATCGCCTGCGCAAACACGACCGACGATTCCAATGTTGCTGATGATGGAGGGGCTACTTCCGATTCTCAGGAAAATCAAAGCGGCGATGAACCGATTGTAATTCGCATTGGTCATATTGCTACGGAAAATTTGCCGGAACATTTGGCGGCTGTTGAGTTTAAGAATTTTCTGGAAGAAGAATCTGATGGTCGTTTGGCAGTAGAAATTTTTCCCAATGGTGCTTTAGGTGGTGACCGTCAATTAACAGAAGCGGTTTCTCTGGGTACTTTGGATATTACTTTCTGCACCACTTCCATTTTGACCACTTATGATGAAAAATTTGGCATTTTGGATTTACCCTTCATTTGGAGCGATGCGGAACAAGGTTTTGCGGCTGTAGATGGAGAGCTGGGAGCGTATTTAGACGCGATTTTGCCGGAATATGGCATTCACAATTTGGGCTATATGTTGAACGGCGTTCGGCATATGTTAAATAATGAAAAACCGATTAATGAACCTGCTGATTTAAAAGGTTTGAAAATGCGTGTGATCGAAAGCCCGGTTTATATTGACATGTTTACCTTGCTTGGCGCAAATCCTACCCCAATGAGTTTTAGCGAAGTATACACGTCTTTGCAGCAGGGCGTTATTAACGGTTTTGAATGCAATGCCTCCTTCGTTTACGAAATGAAATTTTATGACGTTCAAAAATACTATAGCTTAACCGGGCACACGATTTCTTTCCTGGGAGCAATTATGAACGCGGATAAATACAATTCCTTGCCGGAAGATTTAAGAGCGTTGGTAGACGAAGCTGCGCAAACCTATTTGGTAGACTGGCAGAGACAACATACCCTGGAAGAAGACGAAGTTCTCTTTGATGAGCTTCGGGAATGCGGTATGGAAATCAATGAAATTTCTCCGGAAAACCATGCTAAGTTTGTGGAAGCCGTGTCCCCCATGTATGAAGATTATGAAGAACAATGGGGCTCTGAAATATTTGATTTGTTGAGAAAATATCAAGCTGAATAGTCTTTTTCCTCCTTTTTCTAGGGATGGGAGGGGCTGGAAAATATTTTAGCCGCTCCCATCCTATTTTATCGCCTGAAACACGAACGGAGGTATGAAACAACATGAAAAAACTTTGTTCGCTCTATAATCAATTCGAAGAATTGATTTTGGTTTGGAGTCTAATTTGTACGGTTGTGATCGTTTTCGTACAGGTTATCTTTCGCTATATATTTAACGACTCTTTATCTTGGAGCGAGGAATTAACTAGATATATATTTATTTGGCAAATCTGGTTGGGCGCCAGTTATGGTTTAACCAAGGATAAACATATCAAGGTGGAAGTGTTATACAATTTCTTTCCACCGCTGGGTAAGAAGATCATATCTATTTTTGCCAATCTTTGTTTTTTAGGATTTTGTATTTTTCTGTTGGTAAACGGCGGAGAATTGGTACAAACCTTGTATGTACAAAATTCCGTTTCGCCCGCTTTGAGGCTTCCTATGTATTTGGTGTATTTATCCTTACCTTTTACTTCGTTGGTCATGGCTTTGCGCTTAGTCGCACATACCATTGGCTTGATAAAATCTCCCGCGGTACAAACCCCTTTGCAAATGAAAAAGGAGGAAGCCTAAATGGAAATCGCCTTACTTTTTGTTTCATTTATCGTATTAATATTATTGACGGTTCCGGTAGGATATGCGATCGGTATTTCCACATTACTAACTCTATTCTTTTTCCCCAGCTTGCCGGTGGTGATGATTTCGCAGAATGCGGTAGCTGGCGTCGATTCCTTTCCTTTGATGGCCATACCCTTTTTCATCCTTGCCGGCAATTTGATGAATAGCGGCGGCATTGCCAAACGCTTATTGGATTTTGTTAACGTCTTTTTTGGCGTGATTACCGGTGGATTGGCCATGGTGACCACGGTTACCTGTATGTTCTTTTCTGCTTTATCCGGTTCGGCGGTAGCAACGACTTCAGCCGTAGGCGCTTTTATGATTCCCGCCATGAAAGAAAAGAAATACGATATTGGTTTTTCTACGGCTTTGGCTGCCTCTGCAGGCACTATCGGTATTATTATTCCACCATCCATTCCTTTGGTTATTTATGGCGTGGTCGTTGGCGCATCGATTACCGATTTGTTTATTGCCGGTTTGCTGCCTGGAATTATTATGGGCTTAGTTTTGGTGGTAGCCTGTTATATCGTATCCAAAAAGAAAGGTTATGTAGGCAGCGGAGAACCTATCACACTAAAAAGATTATGGGTATCGTTTAAGCGCGCTTTTTGGGCGCTGATGTCGCCTGGTATTATATTGGGCGGTATTTATTCCGGTATCTTCACGCCGACTGAGGCTGCAGTGGTGGCAGTTGTATATTCTATTATTGTTGGTATCTGTTATAAAGAGTTGAATTGGCGCGGCTTATATCAAGCGCTGGCCGATACGATTTGCATTAATGGTGTTACCACTTATATGGTAGGTATTTCTATGGCTTTTGCCGCTTATTTAAGCGTAGCCGGCATTCCGCAAACCATTGCAGAAGCGTTATTGGGACTTGCCAGCAATAAAGTTGTGCTTTTTGTTTTGGTGAATTTATTCCTATTGCTGGTCGGTAGTTTAATCGACTGTGTGCCAGCGATTATTATTCTTTCACCGATTCTCTTGCCTGTCATGACGCAATTTGGTATGGATCCCATTACTTTTGGTGTGGTGATTGTGGCAAATTTAGCAATTGGTTTTATTACACCGCCTTATGGTATCAATCTTTTTGTAGCTATGGCTGTAGGCAATGTAACCATGGAACGAATGATGAAGTATGTGCTGGTATTCTTCCTGGCAATGGTGGCCGGATTGCTAATTATTACTTTTGTTGAGCCGTTGACCATGGGATTGGTAAGAGTTTTTGCTTAGATTTGTTTATAGGGTGGTGAATAAACCGTCTGTTGGATCCGGCCAATTAATTCTTTCTTCAGGCACGCCGAATCTGCGTAATAAATGGCAGACATTTTTGGAAACAAATGACGAATCATCCCAAACCACGGAAAGATTGCTATTTGTGGAAAAATCGCTAATTAATTTCGCGTGTAGCCGTGGGTCTTCTAAAGCCGTGGCAATCAATTCCGGCTGTATGGTGACGCCAATGCCTTGCATAACCACCAATAGAGCTGCTGCCGAATTATCACATTGGCATACGATGGTAGGGGAAAGATTTTGTTGCTGAAATTCTGCCAAAATCAATTCGTTGTAGCCAATATAGGGGCTGCTATGGAGCAAAACCAGGGGTAATTCTTCCAATTGTCGTAAGGTGATGGTGGATTTTTCCGGATGTTTGTCGATGGATGCTGGAATAACGGCATAAAATTGTTCACTGCAAACGGTGGCTACGGCAAAGTTTTTACCATCAAAGGTAGGCGTGCGCACCAAGGCTACTTCAATTGTGCGTTCCTCTAGCAATTCGATTAACTTAGCTGGAATATCTTCCCAAATTTTAAATGTAACATCTGGATATTTACGCCGGAAAAATGCCATTTCTTTTGCTAATGTGGGCATGGTGGATATTAGCGAGCCTACGGAAATTGTACCACGCAGGCCCTCATGGGTTTCCTGCACTTCCAAAACCATTTCTTCCATCTGTTGCAGTAGAGATTTGGCTTTGCGATAGAGAACCTTTCCTTCATCTGTCAGACGCAGAGAATGGCTTTTGCGCACAAACAAAGTTAATCCCAGCTCCTGCTCTAATAAAGAGATTTGCCTGCTTAATGGAGGTTGTGCCATATACAAGCGTTGGGCGGCGCGAGTCATTTGTTGTTCTTCTGCTGCAGCTATAAAATATTTCAGTTGTTTTATATCCATGGTTTTTTCTCCTGCCAAGTTGATATATATGGGGGTTTATATGTTGAATGAAAATGTACAAAATTTTCTTCATGTTATACATGGGCGCAAACCCGAAAGAGTACCAGTCGCCTTATTTGGAGGAAGTCCGTTTAGCTTAGCTTTAAGTCATGTATCCAGCGAAGATTATTATTTCCATCCAGATACAAAATTAAAAGTTTTTGAAAATATGTTCGCCACTTTTCCCGATATCCTTTTTTTGCCTGGATATTGGCCGGATTTTGGTTCTGTGGATATTCCCTCTGCCTTTGGCAGTCCAATTGTGTGGTCTGCAATTGGTAATTCGCCCCATGCGGAGCCCGCTATTTCTTCGGTTAAAGATATTGCACGTTTTGTTGTGCCAGATGTATATACGTCTGGTTACGGGAGGGAAATTTTTAGCCAATGGCAGTACTTCTGGCGCTATGGAGACAAAAAATGGCGTGAAGAATATGGTTATTTGGATGGCGCTGGCTGGAGTACCGGGCCAATGGAAGCAGCGGCGATGATTGTAGGATACGAAAATTTCCTAAAATATTTAAAACGTTATCCTCGGGAAGTACACTTGCTTTTAGAAATTGTAACGGAATTTGTCATTCGCTATTTGCAGGCCCAAGAGAAAATTAACGGTAAATTGCGCCGTATCGTTATGCCGGATCATGTGGCATCGGTAATAGGACCTTCTTATTTTGAAGAATATTGGTTGCCTTATACGCAAAGAGTTTTTCAAGAGTTTGCTTATGCGGAAATCAAATTATGGCATAACGAGGCTTCTTGCCAACATATTTTACGGAGAATTCCCGAAATAGGCTGTAATGTTTGGCAGTTTGGCAACGACGTAACCAAAGAAGCTTTGCCTATGCTGGAAAATAAAGTGGTATTAATGGGAAATATTGATCCGGTAGCCGTGGCTGATTATTCGCCGGAAAGGACATACCAGGTGTCCAAACAGATCCTACAAGAGTTGGCGCCATCCGGTATATTTGTGCTTTCTACCGCAGGAGGCGTATCTCCCTCCGTACCGGTAGAGAACATTCGGCAGCTTTTAAACGCTACGATGCATTATAGCATATAATGGAGCTGACAGGGAACATATTTACGCATGGAGACATGGGGGAAAACGTTTTGTAAGCAAAAGGGAAGAAATGCCTTGTAAATCATTGCTTACAGGTAAGGATATGGGAAAAACGGAAAACCATGGTAGTAGGGCGCGTTTCATCTTTTTAAAAAGGTAGAAATGTGATTACCAGAGAATGTTTCGCAGCGCGCTTTAGGCAGATTGGTTGGGGAGGATAAACGGGGACGATTTTCTATTTGATATACAAAAAAATAGATATACGAAAATAGTAGCGGTCGTATCGAGGGTATACTTTGGTTTGTAGAGACGTCTCCCAGGCGATTGTCTTTGACGCAACATGACCGTCTCCGGCGCACAGATTTTGCAAATGCATAGCTTTTGCGCCCTCCCCATCTCAATCCTAATCCATGTAAAAAGGATACCATATTATATTATGACCGTACCCAGAGACGTCTATTTGCCTTACAAGCATTTTCTCAAGTCTTGCTGGACTTTTGAAAAGCGGAAACATGAATAGAGGGCAAAGTTCTGCTTTCGCACTGCGTATAATACGCCACAAGGAGGGATGCTTTTATTCTTGACAAATAGAATATGATATGATATTTTATTTATTGCTTGTGCGGGTGTAGCTCAATGGTAGAGCGTTGGCTTCCCAAGCCAATAACGTGGGTTCGATTCCCATCACCCGCTCCACGTCGAAACAAAGTTCGCTTTGCTTCGACGTTTTTTATATGTTATATCGTCTTGTCCTCAATATATTTGCATACTGCTTAATAAAGATGATGTTCTAATTTATTTGGGATTGCCGCCTGGCAATCGGCTTGCAGTCTTTTTGCTAAAGTACGTGCTGGCCAAGACGATTAATCCTTGGATTCAAATTGAAGGGATCGGAGGGGTAAATCTTTTCGTGAAACCAATAGGATAAGAAAATTTGTCCATTGCCCTTTGCGAAAAACGGCTTGAATTCTGCAGGAAATAGATAGAGGCCGTTGAATATTAGTTGCATATTGTAACGGCAATCAAATGGTTGAAGCGTAAGGAGGACTCGGTGAAAACTATAATTTTTGCTATCGTCTGCGTCGCGTTATTTGGCGTTTTTCTTACTATACGCGGCGTCGTTTATTTATGGCGACACCACGATAAACCGACGGCAGCCTTTGCTACGGTGCTTTTTTTTATTTTGCCAATATTGATTTGGCGATTGGCCAATACGCCAATGGAGGCAATGAACGCCTGGATTGTGATGCCCGCTTTACTATTACTGTTGGCGTGGATTAGTATTGGCTATTTGCTCGATGCCTACCGGCGTAAAGATATAGGGGGTAAAAAGTCTGGCGCAAAAAGTGCCGTGCCTGCCAAAACGACCAAAGGCTTTGTCGTTCGCGATCTTGTCTGTTGTTTATTAGGTATTGCTATATGGATATACGGATATTGGATAGGCTTTCCTAATAAAACAGTGGATACCATGGCGTTATGTATTTGTTTGTTTTTATTAACAATATCTTTCGCTTCGTTTTGGCGTTATCGCCAATATGCAAGCCGCTGGCGTAAGCGATAAGATCAAAGGAGGTAAACTGGTTATGATGCATACGTCTCAACTCAAAATAGCGGAACAAAATTTGCAAAGCAACGGTTTTCAGGTAGTTTCTTTTGCCGATAGTAAATCGGCTGCGGAATGGCTAAGTGGACAAGTGGCGGAGCATGCGTTGGTCGCTTTTGGCGGATCGGTTACCTTACGACAGATTGGTTTAGCGGAAAGCTTGGCAGCTAAGCATGTGGAACTGTTGGATCATTGGCAGGAGGGGTTAACAGGAGAGGATAAAACGTCACTTATGCATCGAGCTTTCTCTGCTGATGCATATTTTTGCTCGGTTAATGCCTGTAGTTTGGACGGCTTTCTGCTGAATATCGACGGTACCGGTAATCGGATCGCTGCTTCCGTATACGGACCTAAGGAAGTATATTTTGTAATCGGCCGCAATAAATTAGCAAAAGATTTACCTGCCGCTATTGCCCGAGCAGAACAGGCGGCAGTTACTAACGCCAAACGTCTTGGCGTGCAAACGCCTTGTGTCGAGCAAGGCGCTTGCAGCGATTGCCAAGCGGCGGAACGTATTTGCCGTGCCTATATGTTAATTAAGCGCCCCGTCCGAGGTGTAAAAACTACGGTTGTTTTGATTGATGAAGATCTGGGTTTTTAAAACTCATATTTATAAACATACATTACTTATGCACCGGTCAAAAATGTTTTGGCTTTGTTGCATATTGAAATGCTGTTGGAAATGCAACTTTAAAGCCCATAGTTTTTGGATATGCTGGTACAAAACAAAAAGGCAGCGCTTTATTAACTAGCTTGTTATGTAATAGCATATATTAATATTAGATTGTTTATTGATATTAATTATTGATATCCTTGACTTTTGTAATATATAAGATTATAATAAACATATGTACGTATAAGTTATGCCTTGCGTGACAGCAATATGTTTTTTATTGAAATCCATTTTATATAGGAGGGCGTACCATGCATTGTACACGAAAGATTAATCAGGATTTATATTGGGTAGGCGCCAATGACCGGCGTTTGGCGGTTTTTGAAGGGGTATATTCAGTACCCCAAGGCGTATCCTATAATTCCTACTTGTTGTTGGACGATCATACGGTGTTATTCGACACGGTGGATAAAGCGGTATCGCAAGTTTTTTTTGAAAATATACGTTATGCTTTGGCTGGCAGAAATTTGGATTATGTGGTGATTCAACATATGGAGCCGGATCATTCCGCTACCTTAGGCGAATTACTGTGTAAATATCCGCAAACCCGTGTCATTTGCAATGATAAAATAGCCGCTATGATTCAACAATATTTTGACGTCGATATTAAAGACCAGGCCATTGTTGTCAAAGAAGGGGATACTTTTTCTAGCGGCAAGCATAATTTTACCTTTGTTATGGCGCCGATGGTACATTGGCCGGAAGTTATGGTGACATATGATCAAACGGATAAAGTTTTATTTTCCGCTGATGCATTTGGCACATTTGGCGCTTTAAATGGAGCGCTTTTTGCCGACGAGGTCGATTTTTACGGCGACTATATGGGAGAAGCCCGTCGGTATTATTGCAATATTGTTGGTAAATATGGTACGCAGGTTCAGGCGCTGCTCAATAAAGCTTCTGCTCTGGATATTGAAATGATTTGCCCTTTGCATGGTTTTGTACATCGCAAACATCTTGGCGATTTTATTGATAAATACCAGAAATGGAGCGCTTACATTCCGGAAGAAAAAGGCGTGATGATTGCCTATGCTTCCATATATGGGCATACGGAAAATGCGGCGGATATTTTGGCATGCCGTTTGCGGGATAAAGGCGTTCCAACCGTAATGTTTGACGTATCGGTAACCCCAGCTTCAGAGATTATTGCCGCAGCTTTTCAATATAGCCATTTGGTATTTGCTTCATCCACCTATAATGCAGGGATTTTTGTAAGTATGGATGCTTTGCTGCGGGATTTGGCGGCGCATAATTTACAAAATCGTACCGTTGCTATTATCCAAAATGGTTCTTGGGCGCCTAGTAGTGGCAAGCTGATGCGAGAAATTTTATCGCCGTTGAAAAATATCACCTTTATTGAGCAAGATCTTACCGTTAAATCCGCTCTTAAAGAAGCTCAATTGAATGAAATCGATGCCTTAACGGAAGCCATTGCCGCCGATTTCCCCGTTCCAGCCGTAGATTTGGCAGCAAAGTCTATTACCGAGGGAACCATTGATAATACGGCGATGTTTAAATTATCTTACGGCCTGTTCGTGTTGACTTTGAATGAACAGGGAAAGGATAATGGTTGCATTATTAATACGGCAATTCAAATTGCCGATAAACCAAAACGGATTTGCGTGGCGATCAACAAAGCCAACTACAGCCACGACATGCTGCTGAGAACCGGCGTATTTAATGTTTCTATCTTAAGCGAAGACGTTTCCTTTGGTCTTTTCCGGCATTTTGGTTTCCAAAGTGGTCGTGATACCGATAAATTTGCAACATGGACGGAAGCAAAGCGGAGCACCAACGGCCTGTACTACATTACCGAAGCCGCTAACGCTTTTATTTCCGGCAAGGTTGTTTCCGCTGTCGACTATGGTAGCCATACTTTGTTTGTGGCGGATATCACAGAGGCGCAAAAACTTAGCGATGTTTCCTCAATCACCTATGATTATTACTTTAAACATGTAAAACCCAAACCCCAACCGACCGCTGAAAAGAAAAAAGGCTTTGTTTGCAAAATCTGTGGTTACGTGTATGAAGGCGATACCTTGCCGCCGGATTTCATTTGCCCATTATGCAAACATGGCGTGGAAGATTTTGAACCTTTGTCCTAAAGGGTATAAGTGTTTGCCAACAAGCAGAAACCGCAATTCGCTGTTGCATTGGCGATTTGCGGTTTTTCTTCTATCCAATATATACGCTTATATATGCTTTGGCTAGCGAGTTGGAAAGAATGTCTTTGTTTACTGCTGCAAAGCAACGGCTTGCTACTTGGGGCGCCCATAGTTTGCTTATGCCCCAAGTAGCAAGCTTGCCTGGATAAGGAGAATGCGTTATGCAAGGAGATGTTCCGGTCAAACCAAAGGATCCCTTTATGATTTGCCCCGAATGGTTCACCATTATATAGGAAAAAGATAAGGAAATAAAGATTTTCAGTTTTGCAGTTCAACCCTTGGGTGCAATATGAGCGGCCAAACATTTGTAATGATTGATTTTATAGAGCGAGGTTTTATGAATAGAGATCATTTATACGAAAGCGATACGCTTCCACGTTCTACCGGCGGCTGGCGTAGACCAGGCGGCGCTGATTTAACCCGGCAAGCGGTTAGCTTAGCGGGTTTGTATGCAGGCGATGCAGTGATAGATGTGGGATGCGGCAGTGGGGAAACCGTGTTTTTGCTAAGAACAGAATTATCCATGCAGGCTGTCGGCGTCGATAAATCCCCAGCGTTGATTGCTTTGGGAAAACAAAAGTTTCCTGGTTTACCGATTGAAGTGGGAAATATGGAAAAGCTACGCTATGCTTCCGGAAGCTTCTCCGCGGCTTTGGCGGAATGTGCGTTATCTTTAACGGAACAGCCATATAAGGCCTTAACAGAGATACGACGTTGTTTACGTTACGGGGGAAAGCTGCTTGTTAGCGACGTATATTTACGTAGCGATGCGCCGGAAGAGGTAGGTGCTGGGCAAGAGAAGCATTGTTGTTTACAAGGCGCCGTTGGTAAAAAAGAAATCCTTGAACGATTCACAACTTGCGGCTTTTCGCCCCTTTGTTTTCAAGATCATACGCCGCTCTATAAAAGCTTAATTGCCCAGTTAATCATGGATAACGGCAGTATGTTAGATTTTTGGCAGCGCTTCATTGGCGATAGTTCCTGTTCCTGCTGCCAACAGGATATGGCGTGGTTGAGAAAGGCAAAAATCGGCTATTATTTAGCCATATGTCAGGCAGTTTAGCATGAAGGCTGTAGCGGGGGAAAGGCAATGGTCACCACTGTACCCTGCTGGAGTTGGCTATGCAGCATTACCTTTGCCTGATGATATACGGCGCCATGTTTGACGATGGACAGTCCAAGGCCCGTACCTCCGTATTGTACGGAACGGCTTTTATCTACGCGATAAAATCGTTCAAAAACGCGTTCTTGTTCTTCAGGAGCAATACCTATGCCATCATCTGCAACGGAAAATAGAATCTCGTCTGGATGTGCAACGATTCCAATACGTACATGCCCATGAATATGGTTATATTTTATCGCATTTTCAATCAAATTATAAAACATTTCTTGAAGGATTTGCCGATTGCCATAAATATAAATTGGAGAATCGGCAAAATTTTCTTGAATCAAGATTTCTTTTTCTGCAGCAAGCGGTTGTAGCCTGGCGCTTTCTTCTTTGGCTATAGCTACAATGTCTATCGGTTCTTTCGGCATATCTTGGTTTTCGCCAGCTTCGTCTAAAGAGGAGAGCTGAATAATATCTTCAATTAACTGCAAAAGTCGATGCGCTTCATTATAAATTTTTGTGGCAAATTGTTGATGATCTTCCACTTTCGCCAATCCATTGGCCATGATTTCTGCATAACCGGAAATAATGGTTAAAGGGGTTTTTAATTCATGAGAAACATTTGCAGAAAACTCTCTTCGCATTTGTTCGTTTGCCATTTTTTCGCTAATATCGATGAATAGAAGCAAACCGCCGATACATTGTCGCCTGTCGTTACAAATCGGCGTGGCTAAAATTTGATAGGTTTTACCGCGAAGCGGGTATATGGTTTCTATTTCCTGATTATTGAGCAGAGATTCAATGGTTTTTTGCATAGCCAAATCACGACAAAAACGATAGATGCTTTGCCCTTTGCTTTCATGCAGAGTAGTCTGGCAAATATGCATAGCGCTTTCATTGATGCTGACGATTTCCGCTTTTTGATTTAATAGAATTAATCCTTCCCGCATATTGGTGGAAAGAGCCATAAATTCTTCTTTTTGTTGCGATAAGTCGGCAATCTGTTGGTTAATTTGCTGTTTTTGTTTGTGCAAACGGCTTAGCATAGGCGCCAATTCTGGATAACTATCCGCAGCTAACGGCTGATCCAAATCTAAATCATTAATGGTGCGGAGAATTTTAAGGGTTTGACGTTTAGCGATCAGCGCCGCAAGCAAAGTGATCAGAAGATAAATCACCAGCAAATAGGGGATGATATGCAGCAAGAGCCGCAGTCCGCTGTGGAATGTAGTGGAGACGCGGATGACGCTCCCATCGTCTAACGCTATGGCATAATAAATCGTTTTATTGAGTAAGGTGGAGGAATAGCGTACAGATTCCCCAAAACCGTTTTCCCGCGCCGTTAAAATTTCCTGGCGGTCGTTATGATTTGCCATATGCGTTGGGTTGGCCTGATTATCCCAGAGAACTTGACCATCCTGCCCCACGAGCGTAACCCGTTGGGGTAAGTCGTTTAAGGCGACTAGATAATCGCTGCCACTTTGTTGATAGGCATCGGCGATCATTTGCGTTTCGACGGCCAGGCTATTTTTAACTTGTTCCAAATTTTGGTTATAGAGGATTAAAGAAATGAGCAGCGCCGTACAAAAAGCGCTGAAGCAAGCGATTATAAATATGCTATAAAAAATTCGTCTTTTCATATTCTTCACTCTATATCGTTGTTGAAACGATATCCTATTCCGCGTATCGTTTGTAGATGAGTGGCAGAGGCAGCCAATTTTTGACGCAAGCTGCGAATGTGTACGTCTACGGTTCTGGTTTCTCCATCGAAATCATATCCCCAAATTTTCTGCAATAATTTATCTCTACTAAAAACCAAACCGCTGTTTTGCATTAAAAAATATAATAGTTCATATTCTTTAAGCGTCAAATTAACTGGTTTGCCGGATACGTAAGCCGTATGTTCTGCTGGATCGATCAGGATTTCTCCAATATGCAGCTTTTCAAATGCAGGTTCCTCTTCACGCTTTACTCTACGCAAAATGGCTTTGATTCTTGCCGACAATTCCATCATGCTAAATGGTTTGGTAATATAATCGTCCGCCCCGCTGTCTAGTCCGACGATTTTGTCAATTTCGCTGCTTTTGGCCGTGACCAATAGCACAGGTATATCCTTGATCCCTGGCGTGCTGCGAATTTTCTTTAGGATCGATAGGCCGTCTTCTTCAGGCAACATAATATCCAATAAGATGGCCGATGCTTTTTCTGTATGCAGAGCGGCAAATAATTCCCGCCCATCGCCAAATCCGCGGGCCATATATCCGCTATTTTGTAAAGCATAGATTAGGAGTTCACGGATGGATTGCTCATCTTCCACAATATAGATCATTGTTTTTGTCATAGCCTTTTCCTTCTACGGATAATTTATGGGGCATTTTTTTCTCTTCAATATGTTCTCCGGTAATGGAGAATTCTACCCATTGTGCAATATTGACCGCATGATCGCCGATTCTTTCCATATATTTTCCGATCATCAGCATATCGATTATCATTTCATTGTTGCCCGGGGAGGCGGTTAGAGTGGCAATTAGCCATTGTTTTACTTCGTCAAACAAATTGTCCACCACATCGTCTTTTTGAATTACCTTGCGGCAGGCAGCCAAATCCCGTTTGACAAAAGCATCTACGCTGTCGGTCACCATGGCGGTAACGGCTTGCGCCATATCGCAGATGAGTTGCTGTCCGCGATTGGCATATACGTTATCCAGTAGAATAATTTCCCCAATGTCCGTCGCTTGATCGCCGATTCTTTCCATATCGGTAATCATTTTAAGAGCGGCGGAGATTAAACGCAGATCCTTGGCTACCGGTTGTTGCTGTAATAATAATTTTAGACAAAGGTTTTCAATTTGTTTTTCTTTTTCATCGATTTCCTTGTCAATTTCTATAGCATGAAGCGCTTGCAGCAAATCCCCGTCGGCCAAAGCGGCAGCCACATTACGAATGGCTTCCTCACATAGGGCGCCCATCTTAATCAATTCGGTGTTAAGCACAGATAATTGTTCGTCAAATCGATTTCTCATTAACCAAACCTCCCGGTTATATAGTCTTCCGTTCGTTTATCTTGCGGAAGAGAGAAGAGTTGTTCTGTTGGGGCATATTCAATGATTTCTCCTAATAAGAAAAATGCGGTGGCATCAGAGATCCGAACGGCTTGTTGCATATTATGGGTAACGATAATAATAGTGTATCGCTCTTTTAAATCGTTGGCAAGATCTTCTATTTTAGCGGTAGAAATTGGATCAAGAGCGGAAGTGGGTTCATCCATGAGTAACACTTCCGGTTCTACGGCCAGCGCTCTGGCTATGCATAAGCGTTGCTGTTGACCGCCGGATAGGCTTAAGGCGTTTTTCTTTAACCGGTCTTTTAATTCTTCCCATATCGCAGCGTTGCGTAAGGATTTCTCCACAATATCATCCAAACGCGCTTTGGATCTGACGCCATGGGTTCGAGGGCCGTATGCAATGTTGTCGTATACGCTCATAGGAAAAGGATTTGGTTTTTGGAATACCATACCAACGCGTTTGCGTAAGATATTTACATTCGTTTGACGATATATATCTTTGCCATCTAACGTTACGGAACCTGTAACGCGACAGTTTTCAATCAAATCATTCATCCGATTTAACGTTTTTAGTAAAGTCGATTTACCGCAACCGGAAGGGCCGATTAGCGCGGTAATTTGTTTATTTTGAAATTCAATGTTCACATTTTTTAAGGCGTGAAAATCGCCATAATACAGATTGAGGTTTTTAGCTGCCATTTTAATGTTCATATTGCCTCGCTAATTATCTTATATATTATGGCCCGATACTTTACGGGCGATAAATGCAGATATGCTATTAATGATCAATACGGTAATTAACAAAATTACCGCGGTGGCATAGGCCTTGTCCGTATAAATGCCTTCGTTCCATAGCGCATACATATGCACGGAAAGGGTACGTCCTGATTGCAAAAGATCGCCGGCAATTTGGCTGGCGCTGCCAGATGTGTAGATTAAGGCAGCGGTTTCGCCTACGATCCGGCCGATAGCTAGAATAACGCCGGCTAAGATCCCTGGCATAGCTGCAGGGAGGATAATCTTGCCAATGGTACGCAATCTACCGGCCCCTAGACCAAAACTACCTTGTCTATAGCTTAAGGGAACGGATTTTAGCGCCTCTTCGGTAGTACGAAGGATCAATGGTAGAATCATAATGGTCAGCGTTAAAGCGCCGGCTATTATAGAATAACCCAGCCCCCAGTTGACAACAAACAATAAATAACCAAATAGGCCGTAGACGATGGAAGGGATGCCGGATAATGTTTCTGTGGCGAGACGAATCAGGTTTACGACTCGATTGCTTTTAGAGGCGTATTCCACTAAATAAATTGCCGCTCCCACGCCAAAAGGGATAGCTAAGATTAAAGAAAGCAAGGTGATGATCAGCGTATTGATGACGGCCGGTATAACGGAAGCGTTTTCGCTGCTGTAAGTCCAGGCGAATAGATCCCAAGAAATATTGGGCACCCCTTGAATCAGCATATAGAAAAGCAAAAATGCAAGTATGCCGAAAGTGAAGATAGCGGCTGCGTAGACCAGAAAGCGTAACAGCGCGGACAGAGAATCATTAGGCCTATGTTTCATTATTTCCACCTTCTTTGCCAGAGATTAAACGCGATATTTAGCAGTAAGATGAAAAGGAAGAGAATGACTCCGTTGGCAATTAGTACCTGTCGATGTAAATCCGTAGCATATCCCATTTCCATTACCACATTGGCGGTTAACGTACGCACGCCTTCTAAAATACTTTCCGGTATTCGGGGTTGATTGCCCGCTACCATAACCACCGCCATCGTTTCGCCTACCGCGCGCCCAACGCCTAAAATAACGGCGGCAAAAATGCCGGATTTGGCCGCAGGCAAGATGACCGTAAACACGCTGCGTTCATGGCTGGCGCCCAGAGCTAAAGCCCCTTCGTAATAGGATTGGGGAACGGCGCGAATCGCTGCTTCGCAAACGCCGATTAGCGTAGGCAGAATCATAACGCCCAAGATGAGCGCGGCGGCTAGCAGGCTGGAGCCTGTGCCGCCGCAGAGGGTTCGAATCAGAGGAACCAAAACCATGAGGCCGAAAAAACCATATACTACCGAAGGAATGCCGGCTAGCAATTCTACAGCTGGTTTTAACCAACGATGCAAACGCTTGGAGCAGAATTTTGCCAGAAATAAGGCGGTGAGGATACCTATGGGCATGCCCACGAGAATGGCGCCGACGGTTACATATAGGCTGCCTAAAATCATCGGTAAAATACCGAACAATTGATTTTGCGGTTTCCATATTTCACCCAGCAGCAATTCTTTTATGCCCACTTGGCTGATGGCAGGGATACCGCTACTGAAAAGATAGAAGCAAATCAACAGTACGGCGGCAATAGAAATCAAGGCTGTGATAAAGAACACGCCGTGCATGATTTTTTCCTTCAGGTAGCCCATAGGTTTATTCTCCCTCGATTTGTTCCCAGGCGGTAAGTTCGCCGGTATAAATTTGTTTTACCGTGTCTTTGGACATATTATCGATTGCACATTCCGGATTAACGATCATGGCGATACCATCTAAAGCGATTACCGTGGGTTGAACGCCTTGTTCTAGCTCGCTATCTTTCAAATCTCTGGAGGCCATACCAATATCGCAAATGCCGTCGATCAGCGAATTGATGCCGCTGGTGGAATCGGTTTGCTGAATTTCGATTTCCGCGTTGCTATTATGGGTTAAATAGGCTTCTTTCAGTTTTTCCATTAAGGGCGTTACCGAAGAGGAACCGGCGACAACTATTTTGCCGCTAATGGCGGAGGAAACGTATTCGTTCTCAGCATCCAAAGGAATGTAGCCGCATTCGCTTACTACTTCCTGTCCTTGTACGCTTAATATAAAAGCCAAAAAGTCTTGGGTTAAGGGGCTGGCATCGGCAGAAGTAGCTACGTTAAATGGACGGTAAATGGAATATGTGCCGCTAAGTATATTTTCCTGTGTGGCGGCTACGCCATCGATAGACAAAGTTTTCACGTTGATGTCATCGGTTAATGAACCTAGAGAAACGTAACCGATAGCCGCCGGATCCGAGGCTACCGTATTCAACATTACCGACGTGCTATTGGTAATGCTGGCATCCACGGTGGTAAGATCGACGCTATTGCCCTCCGCATCTTCTTCTTCGACGCCAAATAATTCAATAAAAGCGCTACGGGTTCCGGATCCGTCTTCCCGAGAAATTACATGGATCGGCGTTTCATCGCTTTGGTTTTCCAATATCGCTCCTTGATTTGCCGCATTGTCATCCGGATTGGAAGCGTTTTCACCGGTTGTGCAGCCGATACAACATAGACCTGCTAACATACAAGCGACGATACTTGATACAACAGCTATTTTTTTCATTGTTTTATCTCTCCTTTTTTCAATTTCCACACATAGCTTAGCAGGCAAATGTAAAATCTGTAATCCAGCCAATGTAAAATTTGCGTAAAAAAATCGCCTCCATAAAGTATATGGCGGCGATTCAAAAATATGGCGTTTTTATTTGTTATTTCATATAAATACCGCGAATTAGGCGATTCGTTAACGCTGTGGGTAAAATTTTACCAAGAAAAACAAAAAACTTATATTTGGTGCCGGCAACATATAGAGGCTTGGGCCGTTTCTTTTTGCTGATTCGATAGATTATTTGCGCAATATACTGAGGCGACATGCCGTTTTGTTCATCTTTTTCCATGGCTTTAACGGCCTGCGTTGCGGCGGATCCGTAAATTTCTCCACCGGATTGATTTTTGCGTCTCGACGTCGTAAAACCGGTACGCACGTCACCGGGCATCAATGCGCTGACGCGCACGGATGCGGCGGTTAACTCGTTGGCTAAAGCTAAAGTCAAGGCGTTAATCGCACTTTTGCTGGCGGAATAAAACGCTTGAAAGGGAATGCTTAAAGGCGCCGCGACGGAGCTAATATTGATAATTTGCCCTCGGCTTTGACGCAACAAAGGTAATGCTTTTTGAATACAAGAAACGCAGCCAAAGAAATTTACGTCGAACTGTTCTTTGGCCTGGGCTAAGGGGGTAAACTCTATCGGGCCGGAAATGCCGAACCCAGCGTTATTGATTAATAAATCTAAATGATCGCAATGTTGACGAAACTGCGCAAAAGCTTCTTCAATGGAACTTTCATCCTTAAGATCAGCGTCAATATGAATGATACCCGGTTCCGCCAGCCCCCGCCGGCTAAACTCATATACCTGCCACTGGTGGGCTACCAACAATTGCGCCGTAGCCAAGCCGATTCCGGAACTGCCACCGGTAATAAGAGCCGTTTTTTTCATAGCGAATGTCTTGCCAGCACCATGGCGATAATATCCATGGCCTCATCTAAAATTTCTTCGGTGTGGGTAGCCATATAGCTTGTCCGTAGTAGACATTCTTTGGGGGAGGTGGCAGGTGGGAGAACGGAGTTGACATACACGCCTTCTTCATATAATTCTTTGGAAATTTTTAATGTTTCAATTGCATCATATGTATAGATCGGGATAATGGGTGTTTTAGATTCTTTGATTTTGATCTGTCGTGCTTTCAGACCATCGCGTACGTATTGCGATAAGTCGGATAATCTTTGTACGATTTGCGGATTATTGCGAATATAGTCCAAAGCGGCAATAGCAACTGCCGTATTGGCGGGAGGAATGGAGGCTGAAAAAATAAAGGGGCGAGAATTATGGCGTATATAATCCACCACTGTGGCATCAGCGGCAACGTATCCGCCTAAACTGGCCAAAGATTTGGAAAAGGTACCCATAATGATATCCACCTGATCGGTTAAACCAAAATAGTCCGCCGTGCCGCGGCCGCCGTTGCCGATTACGCCTAAACCATGCGCATCATCAACCATTACCCTTGCTCCATATTGTTTTGCCAAACGAACGATATTCGGTAAATCGGCAATATCGCCGCCCATAGAAAAAACGCCGTCGACAACGATTAAGATGCCGGATTTTTCCGGTACTTTTTGCAAGGCTCGCTCCAACGATGCCATATCGTTATGATGATAGCGCAACATAGTGCCATAACTTAGTTTGCAGCCGTCATATATGCTGGCATGATTCTCCGCGTCGCAGATGACGTAATCATGTCTGCCGACGATAGCGCTGATCACGCCAAGATTGCTTTGGAAGCCGGTAGAGAAGGTGACGGCATCTTCCTTGCCAACAAACCCAGCTAACTTTTTTTCTAATTGCCAATGTAATTCCAAGGTGCCGTTCAGAAAGCGTGAGCCGGAACAACCGGTTCCATATTGATCTAAAGCCTGATGCGCGGCGGCGATGATTTGCGGATTGGTAGTGAGTCCCAAGTAATTATTGGAACCGAGCATAATTCTTCTTTTGCCTTCCATCATCACTTCAATATCTTGTTTGGATTGCAAAGAACGAAAATAGGGGTATATCCCCATTTGTCGGTATTCGTTAGCTAACGTATATTCGGCGCATTTTTTGAAAATATCCATTCTTGTACCTCAATCGTTTATTCTTGATCCGTGTATTTATACCAATTATATGTCGTATATATTGTATGACTTTCTGTTAGGCCTGTCAACGGAAAATAGGTTTTCTGTTTTTTAAGCTTTATATAAAGAAATATGAATTTAGCGATAAATTTTTTGTAATTCATCGCAAATATATATAGGAGATTTTTAAATATTTGCGAAATGTATATATGTTTTCTAAGCTGAAAATTATAATGATTATCATAAAAGGAGGAAAAAATATGAGTAATTATTTAGGTGAAGAACTGAAGAAAATATTGTTGGCGGGAATCGGTGCGGCGGCTTTAACTGCGGAAAAAACCAAGGAATTAATTGATGAATTGGTGAAAAAAGGCGAATTAACTTGGGAACAGGGTAAGGTTTTAAATGAAGAATTGAAAAGAAACATTAAAACGACCATTAAAGAAAATTGTACCGTGCGAACGATTGATCCAGAATTGCTTTCTCCGGAACAGCTGGATGAGTTAAAACGCAAATTAGCGGCAATGGAAGAAAAAGAACAACAGGAAAAAGAACAACAGGAAAAAGAACAACAGGCTCAGGAGAATCTGAAGGAGCAAGGAGATGGAGCGGCAGAATAAGCCCAAAAAGATGGATAACAAAGAACGATTGAAGGAAATCGTTTCTATTTTTACGCGCCATGAAATTGTCAAAGGCTTAAACCCGCAAAAATTGCGAATGATTATTGAGGATTTGGGGCCGGCTTATATAAAATTGGGGCAAATTCTCTCTATGCATCCGGACATTATTCCTAAGGATTATTGTCAAGAATTAAGCAAGTTAACTAGCCACGTTAAGCCTATGGCTTTTGACGAGGTCAAGCGAGTTGTGGAAGCCTCTTTGGCTTGTAGTTTAGACGAGGTTTTCCCTTTTTTTTCACAGGATCCGTTGGGATCTGCATCAATCGCCCAGGTTCACCGCGCTCAATTGCAGGATGGTTCTCAAGTCGTGGTTAAAGTGCAACGAGAAGGTATACGGGAGACGATGGCTCAGGATATCTCCTTAATGCACAAAGCCGCCGCTTTGTTAAAACTTACGCGGGCAACCGGCGATGTGATTGATTTTCATATGATCTTGGACGAAATGTGGGCGGTAGCCCAGGAAGAAATGGATTTTCTTACAGAAGCCAGTAATGCGGAACATTTTGCCGAGTTGAACCAGGATATCCGCTATAGCGGATGTCCCAAAATTTATCGCGACTATACCGCTTCTCGCGTGTTGGTGATGGAATATATTCGCGGTTCATCTATCGGCGATACGCAAGCTTTGATTGATCAAGGATATGATTTAAAGGAAATTGCCGCAAAATTGACGGATCATTATTTGAAACAGATTATTGAAGACGGTTTTTTCCACGCGGATCCTCATCCCGGCAATATTCGTATTTGCGAAGGTAAAATCATATGGATTGATCTTGGCATGATGGGCCACTTAAGCGTGCGTGATCGCAACCATTTTGGTAAAATTGTGGCGGCTATCGCCTGCCAAGATGAACAACAAGTTGCAGAAAGTATCTTAGCTTTAGGAGAAAGCCGAGGTCATGTGGAGCATACGCTTTTTTATGCGGATATTGATGATTTATTGCAAAAATATGGCGATCTAGATATGGGCGGCATGGATTTGTCTAAAGTAATGGAAGACTTATTGGAAGTCTGCAAGCGATATCATATTGCTATGCCTTCCGGTTTTTCGATGTTGGCGCGAGGATTGGCCACTTTGGAAGGAGTGATTTCCGTTCTGGATCCGGAAATGAACGTAATCGCCATCGCATCTAGCCGCATGTCCCGATATTTTTGGAAGGATGTAAATTGGCGGCAAGTTTTCGGAGAAGGAGCGCAAGAAATTTTAGAGTCTACCCGCAAATCATGGCGTATACCGGGATTAACTGCAACTTTTTTGAAACGAATGTTAAAAGGGCAGACGAGCATCCATCTTGAATTGGGGGCTTCCGATCCTTTGATTCGTTTGTTATCTTTGTGGGTGGATAAATTAATTGCCGGTATACTGGTAGCGGCTTTATTGATTAGTTCCAGCGTGGTGGCAACTACCAATATGCGGCCGCAAATTTTAGATATACCAGCTTTAGGCGCGCTGGGCTATGCGGCGGCTTTGGTGCTATTTATTTGGATATTTTATCATACAATTAAACGAAATAAAAAATAGACAGGATGATGCATTTCATCTCCTGTCTATTTTTAATTCATAAACTGTGTAAGAGTATTGCGGAAAGGAATGATGAGCAAGGTTAATAAACGCCGTTTCGGCGGGATGGAGAATGATTATTCTAAGGCGCCGCTTTCTTGTTCTTCCTTTTCTTGTCGTTGGTCGGCGGCTTTGGCTGCCGCCCTTTGTTCCCATTTGCGTTTGATTCGTTCTGCCACCGTGTTCGATATTAACGCTAACATGGCGATAATGAAAGAAGCCACGGCCGCAAAATATAGCCCAAGTCCAATGGTAATGCCGATGACAGACAGCAACAGTATTTCCGCCGCCGTGGTTATGCCCTGTACGCTACCAGTGGCGCTTTTCCAAATAATGCCGGCGCCGATAAAACCGATACCGGTCATAATTCCCACCACCAAACGCGCCGGATCAACGGTAATATTATTGTTCTCGCATATTTCAGTAAAACCATAGGCGGAGGCTATGGTTAATAAGCAGGAGGCGACGCTGATGAGAACGTGGGTGCGTATGCCCACCGGTTTATGGTTTCTGCGCCGTTGAAAACCCAAACAGCAGCCAATAAAACAGGCCAACAATAGACGCACGGCGATTTCTTGATTGGAGATCACCTGCAAGCCCCCTTTCTGCAGCATATTTCTTCTAGTTTATTTTATTATTTTATCACATTCCTAGAACAAATGAAAGGGAACAAAAATATAAATCTTTACGTCCTAACCATATTCGAAAATTTCTGCCGCCTGTAGCATGTATATGACGCGGATCGTTATACGGGCGACATGCAGTATAGACAACACTAATCAGTAAAGGAAGGTAAGCGTTATGCCTATTTTTTCCCGAGCGTCCACCTCTACCAAAGAGGAACAGGAGCGAATTAAAGCTTGTCGGGCAGGGAACATAGACGCTTTTGCCGATTTGATCGTTCCCTATCAACAGCATGTGTTTCATATAGGTTTGCAAATGTTGCACAACCCTGAGGATGCGGCTGATATGCTACAGGAAACTATGCTCAAAGCGTATAGAGGTTTGCCTTCGTTTCGTGGGGAGGCGCAGTTTTCTACCTGGTTATACCGGATTGCCGTTAATTGTTGCCGGGATTTTTTGCGCAAAGCCTATAAGCAAAAAGAGTTGTCCTTTAGCGACCTTACCGGCGAAGGAGACGGGGATGGCGAGCCGAATATCGCCGATTATTCTTTTATGCCGGAGCAAGCGGTGTTGGACGGAGAAAGCGATGCTTATCTGCGACGTTTGATAGCAGGGCTTTCGCCAAAATATCGTCTGGCGATTATATTGCGGGAATTTTGCGATTTGAGTTATGAGGAAATCGGCCGTATAACCAATGTATCGCAGGGCACGGTAAAGTCCCGGTTGAGCAGGGCGAGGGCGGCGATGAGCCGGCAAGCGCTGCTTGATGCGGAACAATTTCCTCAGGCTGCCCGTCTAACCGGCCAAAAGGAGGGATAAATCGTGAATTGTCAACAAGCGCAAGAGTGGATTTCCTTGGCGATAGATGAGATGTTGCCGGCGGAAGAGCAAGAACAATTGGCTGCTCATTGTCAGGACTGCGATGCATGTCGGGCTTTGGTTGCCGCTGGTAGCGCTTTGCATGCTTCCTTTTCGCAAATGGCATTACCGGAGGTGCCAGATCATTTTGCTTGCCAGTTAAGACAAAGGTTAACTATGGAAAATAACGAACATCCGCGCCGGCAACCGATTTACTTGCATAAATGGTTTAAAGGGATAGCTGCGGCGGCTTGCTTAATGTTGTTGTTCGGCTTAAGCGGCGTATGGCTGAATTTTTCTGCCGGGGGGGCGGATACGAAAGCAAGCGATGCCGGCGGATCGGCAAACGGATGGGCTACGGAGGAGACAACTTCGGATATGCCCTCTGATTCATCTGTCTTTCTGCAAGAGGATAGCGTGGCAGCCGATGACGTTGGCTTAGACGCCGATACGCAAGAGTATATGACGCAGGAGGGAGTTTCTGCAAGCCAATCGACGGAAGTTCTGGAACGTAAAATTATTCAGGACGTTTATTTGCAATTAAAAGTAGAAGATTTTGATGAAGCATATCAAAAATTAAATGATTTAGCGCAACAATATGGCGGATATACGGTTTCGGGAGAAGTATATACCAATGAAAACGATATCGCGACTTCCGGTTTTATTTCCCTGCGGGTGGAGGCGGATTCTTTATCGCAAGCTTTAAGCGATATCCAACAACTTGGCGCGATAACGGAACGGCAGTTTCATACCGATGACGTTACCTATGAGTATTATGATACGCAAAGCCGTTTGGAACAGTATGAGAAGCAAAAGACGCGCCTGTTAGATTTCTATCAAAAAGCGGAAAGCATTGAGGATTTGCTTGCCTTAGAGCAAGAATTGAATCGAGTACAAATGGAATTGGATGCTTTACAAGGCACGATGAATTATTATGATCAGCTTACTGCCTTATCCCTGATTTCGATTAATTTATATACGCCCAGCCGTTATGACGTTGCGGTGGAACCCCGGGGATTTGCCGGCTTTTGGCGAGATGTGCAGGAGGCTTTTCTAAACGGCGTCAATGGAGCGTTGGACTTTTGCGCCGGTTTGCTATTGTTTATTGTGCGGTTGTTTCCGCTATGGCTGGTTTTAGCTTTGGCGTTGGCGTTCATTTTCCGGCGCCGTAGAAAAAATAGGTTGAAACAAGATGGTCAGAACGGAGTGTAATCCAGGGAAAGCGATTATACTATGCCGGCGGCTATCTACCGATATACAGTCCATTGGATTGCAGTACCGCTTCATCTGTAGCGGCGGCTTTTCATCAAGCTGAGCAAGCAATATATGTGACAAAGGAATATGTGTTGCACGTAAAAAGGAAACGGCGTTTCTTTCGTTTGAAAATAAACGCCGTTTTTTTAGTGGAACGCATAGGTAAGCATGGCTGGCAGGGAGTATGACGCTTGTTTTGAGAAAATATGATAACCGTTATAGCCGGCGTGTACGGCATATGTTTCTTTAGCTGCAGGGGCCGGGGATAAGTTGTAGCGCCATGATATATTCCTCGTCTTTTTCCTCGACTATGTGGAAGCCCAGCCTGAAATAAAGACGGGTGGCGGGATTGGCTTTTTGTACCGATAGCGAGACTTGATGAAAGCCTTCTTCCCGCAACAAAGCAAGTAGACGGCGCAATAAACGAGAACCAACGCCCTGGCCACGATATGCTGGGAGCAGAGAGACGGCTAAGGACGGCGTTTGGTCATCGATATGTCCATAATCATGCATAATACGGCACCATGCCGCGCCGATAATTTGTCCATTCTTTTCAGCTACCAGTGCATAATCCCCATGGTGCATGGAAAATTCTTCTGTATAAATCTTTAATTCAGGCAAATCCACCACGGATTTTGGCGGCGGCGGCATTTCTGGCGGCAGATAAATAGCGTAATAAAGAAATTCTCGTAAAAACGGCAACTCCGGCGGCTGTATGGGGCGAATGAGCGTATGCATGGAGACTCCTTTCTTTGTGGCGTACATAGCGCTAGCTGGAGGTATAAAATCCGCTTGGCGGCTTTTGATATGTAGTTGGCCCATGACGTTACCAGCGTATGTAGAACAAATGCTTGTGCAATGCTGGTTTTGGTATCACAGATTTACTTTTCGCATCACGATATAGCTGGATAGTTCCAGACAAGCGCCGCCTATCCTTTTTCTTTTGACGGCCCTGCCGAAAGGATGTAGCGGCTGAAAATGTGGCAAGAAAATGGTCTATATCGCTAGTTCGCTCTTATTCGTTGATTGTCCTCTGGAAAAATACGTTTATTCATGGTACAATAACGAAAATGGAAAGAAGAATAGAGGCGGAAACGAGAGCAATGAAAAAATTATTATTGATCGACGGCAGCAGCTTGTTGCACCGTGCTTTTTATGCTTTACCTTTGTTAACCAATAGTCAAGGGCAATATACCAATGGGGTACATGGCTTTATGATGATGTTTAACCGTTTATTGCAACAAGCGCAGCCCGATCATATTGAGGTTTGCTTTGATAAAAGCCGAATTAGCTTTCGCAACGATATGTTTGCCGACTATAAAGCCGGCCGTAAAGAAACGCCTACGGAATTAAAAGGTCAGTTTGAATTATTGAAACAAGTGCTGGATGCCGCTGGTGTGGCATGGTTGGAGATGGCTGGTTACGAAGCTGACGATTTGTTAGCTACTTTTTCTAGCGCTGCCGCACAAGATGGTTTTTCCGTTGATATTTTCTCCGGAGATCGGGATATTTTGCAATTGATCGATGATCACGTACAGGTGTTTTTGACCAAAAAGGGGATAACCGATATTGAATGTTGGGATGAAGTAGCTTTTCGTCAAAAATATGTGGTGGGCCCGCGGCGTCTGCCGGATATCAAAGGTTTGATGGGCGACCATTCGGATAATATTCCCGGCGTACCGGGCGTTGGCGAAAAGACTGCGTTAAAACTATTGGCTGAATATGGTTCTTTGGACGAATTATATGCCAATTTATCCCAAATTAAGCAAGAAAAGTTGCGGCAAAAGCTGGAATTCTATAAAGAACAAGCATTCTTATCCAGAGAATTGGCCACAGTCGATCGTCAAGTTCCTTTGGAAATTGATTGGCAAGCCAATCATTATCAAGCTGATGTAGACAGGCCGCAGTTGCGGCAAATTTACCAACGGTTAGAGTTGCGGCAATTGCTGCGCGGTCTGGGCAAGCAAAACGACCAGCAAACCGCTGCAGCTGCAGACACGTCTACAGCCGACGGAAAAGAATCGCCGATTTGCCTTGACGGGGAACAAATAGCGGAAGCTGCGCCTCTAAGCGATTGGCAGACGGTGCTGGAGGCAGCGCGTCGCAACCGTCTTTGTACGGTGATTGCCGTATATTCCGGGACAGGTTTTGGCAAGAAATTGACGGAGATGGCTGTGGCCGCCGGTAGCCAAACAGCGTTTGCGACGGGAGAAGCGGCTTTGGATTTATTGCGGTTTTTCCGGGAGCTATGGCAAGATGCAGATATTGCAAAATTTACCGCCGACGGTAAAGAATTGCAAGTATTATGCACGTCTAATGGCATTCGTTTGTCTGGAATAAAAGAAGACGTCATTTTATCTGCCTATCTGTTGGATCCGGCGGCAGGAAATTATGATATTACTGCTATTGCGGAAAAGAATGGCGTTAATTGGCCGGCTGCAGTCGCTCCTGCCGCTGCCGCCGTTTTGGTTTTGCCTGCTTTGGTAGAAAAATTGAACCGGCAATTGCAGGATACGGGAATGGAAAAATTATACCGAGGATTAGAATTGCCATTGTCGCCTGTTTTGGCTAATATGGAATCGGCAGGTATTCGTGTTGAAGAAGAAAAATTGGCGGATATGTCCAAGACATTGAGCGAAAGCGCCGCATCGCTACAAGAGCAAATTTATATATTGGCTGGCCATCCTTTTAATATCCAATCGCCAAAACAATTGTCGGCGGTGCTGTTCGACGAACTGGGTATTCCACCGGTGAAAAAAAATAAAACCGGCTATTCTACCGATGCGGAGGTATTGGAGCAATTAGCGGCAACGCAGCCTATCGCCGCTTTGATTTTAGAATATCGCTTGGTTAGTAAATTAAAATCTACTTATACCGATGGCTTGCGGGCGTTGATTGATCAAAAAAGTGGTAAATTGCATACGACGTTTACGCAAACAGTGACCGCGACCGGGCGTTTGTCTTCGATTGAACCTAATTTGCAGAATATTCCCGTGAGGCATGAATTGGGAAGAAGGATTCGTCAGGTTTTTGTGCCGGATATGCCGGGCGATATTTTGCTGTCCGCCGATTATAACCAAATTGAATTACGAGTATTGGCCCATATATCCGGTGATGAAAAGCTAATCGAAGCGTTTAACAATAATGAGGATATTCATACGCGCACGGCAGCGGAAGTATTTGGTGTGTTACCGGAACAAGTAGATAAGCAAATGCGCCGTAGCGCCAAAGCGGTAAATTTCGGTATTGTTTATGGCATTAGCGATTATGGGTTATCACGCGATTTATCCATTAGCCGTAAGCAAGCCGCCGAATATATACAACGATACTTTCAACGCTATCCTCAGGTGGAGGCTTATCAAAAACAGGTAGTAGAAAACGGACGGCAAAACGGTTATGTGACTACTATTTGCGGCCGTAGAAGATATTTGCCGGATTTGAACAGTCGTAATCATAATTTACGTAGCTTTAGCGAGCGTATGGCTATGAATACGCCAATACAAGGAAGCGCGGCGGATATCATTAAAATTGCCATGCTCAATATTGCCGCAGAAATAGAAGCGGCACGGTTGCGTTCTCAAATGCTGTTGCAGGTGCATGACGAATTGATTTTTAATATGGCGCCGGAAGAGAAGGATATTTTACCAGATTTAGTGCGGCGTTGTATGGAGCAGGCGATGATTTTGGATGTGCCGTTGACTGTAGATATAAAAACCGGTCCAGATTGGTATCATATGGAATAATATGGAGGACGCTATGCCGGAATTGCCGGAAATTGAAACGGTTAAAAATACTTTAATGCCGCTAGTATGCGGTAAACATATTATAGACTGTAAATTGATTCAAGAGACCGTGATCAAACACCCGCAACCAACTTTATTTTGCCAACGAATTGCTGGACGCCTCATACAGAATCTTGCACGTCGGGGAAAATATCTATTGATTCATTTGGATGACGGGGCCATATTGGTGGTACATTTACGTATGAGCGGACGCTTATTGTGCACGCCTGCCAGCCATCCGTTGAAACCCCATACCCATGTGATTTTTTCGATAGAAGATGGCTGGGAGTTGCGATTTACCGACACGCGCCGTTTCGGTTGTTTATGGCTGATTGGTGCGGAAGAAACAGATGATTTTACTGGTATGGCTACCCTGGGCATAGAGCCGCTGTCTTCAGAGTTTTGCGCCGCATATTTGCAAAATACCTTGGGGAAAAGGCGTATCACCATTAAACAGGGAATTTTGGATCAACATGTTTTGGCGGGATTAGGCAATATTTATGCCGATGAAAGCTTATTTGCCGCACAGATTTGTCCATATCGAGCGGCAAATACTTTAAATCAAGCAGAATGGCAGCGTTTAGCGGCGGTAATTCCAGTCATTTTACTTGCCGCAATTGAGCATAACGGTACCACTTTTAGAGATTATCTGGATGGAGAAGGAAAAGAAGGAGAAAATTTGCCTTTTTTAAAAGCATATGGTCGTGCAGGCCAGCCGTGTTTGAATTGCGGCGCACCGTTAATAAAGATTAAAGTAGGCGGTAGAGGCACGGCATATTGCCCTAATTGTCAGAAGTGAGGAAAAAATGACGATAGTAATCGGTTTAACAGGTAGAATTGGCTCGGGAAAAAGTACGGCCGCCGCTTGTTTGCAAGATCTGGGGGCTGTAATTATTGATGCGGATAAGGTTGGACACCAAATAATAGCCAAAGGAAAACCGGCATATAATCAAATTATTGCAACTTTTTCCGGTAATTATTTAGATGATACAGGTGAAATCGATAGAAAAAAGTTAGCATCTGCTGTTTTTGGCGATGAGAATGGAGAATTTGTTCGGAAACTAAATGCTATTACCCATCCGCAAATCGTTGCGGAAATTCAGCAAACCATTGAACAATATACGCGTTTGGGATATCCAATGATTGTGGTGGAGGCGGCTTTACTTTTGCAGAGCGATTTACTCCGTTTGGTGGATGGCGTATGGTTAATTACAGCGCCGGAAGAGCTTGCAGTGGAGCGGGTTTCGGCAAGAGACGGTTTAAATAGCGCGCAAATTAAGGCGCGCTTGGCTGCGCAGCTGAGCGAAGAAGAATTAGCAGCCAAGGCTGACGTACAGATTATGAACGACGGCGATAAAACGCAGTTGGCGGATAAATTGCGCCGGGTTATGCAAGATTGGATTGGCGGCAAATAGGGGGTTATATGGGAAAAAGAGGTAAAGGTTGCGGTTGCGGCTGCTTGACGATATTCATTGTGATTTTTTTGGCAGCGGCGCTGTTGTTTGTCAATCGGGAATGGCTTATGAATAGGTTTTTTCCGTTGACCTATTCAGAAACTATAACGCAATATTGCCAGGAATATCATGTGGACTATTGGTTGGCTATGGCGGTGGTGCGTGAGGAAAGCGGTTTTGATCCTAACGCCCATTCATCGGCGGGGGCTTGCGGTTTAATGCAGTTGATGCCTGAAACCGCCGAATGGATATGTCAAACTATCAACATGGATTATGAGGAAGATTTCTTATGGCAGCCAGAATTTAATTTGCGCTTAGGCATTTGGTATTTGGCATGGTTGTCGCAGCAATACGACGGTAATGCAGTAGCGGCTGTGGCGGCTTATAACGGCGGCAAAAGTAATGTGGACGAGTGGTTGTCGCAAGGACAATGGGCAGGCGATTTGGATCATGTGGCAGATATACCATTCGCAGAGACGAGACGTTTTGTACAGTATGTTTATGAAAGTCGCGAGATGTATATTTTCCTTTATGATAAATAAATCCGTGTAGATACTTATATATTGTCATGGAGGTGACGTATATGAGTAAGCGGAAAAATATTTTAGGCTTATTGCTGAGTTTGCTGCTGGTTGCGGTTGCTGCTGGCGTGGCTGCTTTTTTTGCTTCTGGATCCCGAGAAATTTATCAAAATTTATCATTACCGCCTTTGGCGCCGCCAGCATTAGCGTTTCCATTGGTTTGGAGCGTTTTATATTTTTTGATGGCCGTGTCTGCTTGGTTAATTTGGCGGCAGAATAGGGAAGGCGGCAGTCGAGCTTTGAGCTTATATGTTGCACAATTGGTGGTAAACGTTTTTTGGACGCGGTTATTTTTCGCTAATCAAGCTTATGGCGCGGCTTTCATTTGGCTCCTATTGTTGTTGGTATTGGTGATTGCTATGATAAAAGCTTATTATCCAATCAACCGCCTGGCGGCATTTTTGCAAATACCATATTTAATATGGTTGTTGTTTGCCGGTTATTTGAACCTTATGGTAGCGGTGCTAAATTAAATTTGCAGGAGAAATACCGGCAGATGCTGTCCGTAAAGAAAAGTGGATATAAAAATGTTTTTAGGGGAGGATCTGCGGTGGATAAAATTATTTTAGTCGATACTTTAGATAGGGAAATTGGTAGTGGAGAAAAATTAGCGGTTCATCGTAGGCCCTTGTTGCATCGGGCATTTTCGATTTTTTTGTACGACGACGAGCAAATTCTTTTACAAAAACGTGCTGCAAGCAAATATCACTCTCCGGGATTATGGGGGAATAGTTGTTGTTCCCATCCACGGGTAGGCGAAACGTTGATGCAAGCGGCAGAGAGGCGTTTACAAGAAGAATTGTCCTGTAGCGCTTGCTTGGAGGAAATCGGCTCATTCGTATACTTTCATCGTTTTGCCAGGGATTTGTTTGAATATGAGTATGATCATGTATTGGTTGGCCGGTATCAGGGAGCGGTGAAAGCAAACCCTAGCGAAATAGATGAAATAAAATGGTGCAAAGTAGGCGAAATAATGGATGGCTTGATTTCGCAACCAGAAAAATATTGTCCTTGGTTTCGCACAGCTGCGCCGATGGTTTTTCGTTGGCTAAAGGATAAAGGGGCCATTGGTTAGCCTATCGTACCTGAATAGGTCTGTTAAGCGCTGGCTAGGCGCCTATGCTCTTTAGATCGCATATTTGTTTGATGAAGTTGTTTGAAAGAATTGTTGGATAAACCTGTTTAGCCCTTGCTATCGTTTGGGGCATGTGGTAAAATAATTATATTCGTCATATGAGATCCATCGTAGCGTTTGTTTTTATCATTCATTTGTAAAGACGGCGGCCCGGCTTGCTTTTGTTGAATTGGCAGGCAGGTCATATTGAAGACGAGAAAAATATATTATGCTGCAGATGGAGACGTATCGAAGTGGTCGTAACGAGCTTGACTCGAAATCATGTTATTTGCCCCAAAAACTAAATAATTATTAAATGGAGACGTATCGAAGCGGTCATAACGAGCTCGACTCGAAATCGAGTTGTCCGAAAGGGCACG
>CASEQE010000004.1 GCA_949289995.1 uncultured Peptococcaceae bacterium | reverse complement strand
CGATCAGCAAGTCGGCTTCGCCGGCGCAATATATTATGCCCTGCTCACAGTTAACCTTATAGGTTCCGATATCGGCTTTGATTTCCTGAACCACGCCAATTCCCGGGGAACCGGGGGGCAAAAAAACCGTGCGCAACAGCGTTACAATATACTCGGCCATAACAAAACCTCCGCAAAGCCTATCTCTTGACAAAACCTATGCCCCACTACAAAAAAATATTACCAACTTTTTCTTTTCATAGCCAAGCACAGACAGGGGCAGGCTGCATAGAATAAAGCAAAAAAGGAAGTGTTGGTAATGCGTCAAGGCCGCTCCACTTACGTTTTTCCCGGCAGCAACACATCTTTGGGATTTCAGTCTTTTTACCGTCAGGGTTTGCAGGGGCTGGATTACGTGTTTATTTTAAAAGGCAGTCCCGGCTGCGGAAAGTCTACTTTGATACGAAAAATTGGTTGCGCCATGCTGGAACGCGGATACGACGTTGAATTTTGGCAATGTAGCGCCGATAATGATTCTCTAGACGGCGTCATCATTAAAGGTTTATCCGCCGCGGTGATCGACGGCACCGCGCCCCATGTGGTAGACCCGGCTTATCCTGGGGTCGTAGACGAAATCATCAATTTAGGGGAGCATTGGTCCAGCCAAAACCTACGTCGGCAAAAACAAACCATCCTGCAGCTAAACGATGAGATTCAACATGCTTATGCCGCGGCCCAAGAAGATTTATCCACTATAGGGGAAATCACCTTAACCGCCTATCGTCGAAAAGAAAATACCGTGGACAAAAATAAGTTAAAAACCAAAATTAACCAAATATTGGATGAATTATTTGTGCCCACCGGCGCCGCCTCGCGACATTTATTTGCTTCTGCCGTAACACCAAGAGGATTGGTCAGTCTGGCGGATGCCTTGACGCGGAGCTATCCCCGGCGCTATATATTAAACGGCCCTCCCGGCTGCGGCAAAGAAAAGCTCTTACAGGCGGTAGCGGATACCGCCGTGGAAAAAGGTATCGCCGCCGATATCTACCATAGCGCATTAATTCCTGAACATATTGAAGCCATTGTTTTGCCCGAACTAGGCGTGGCCTTGGCCGATTTATTCCTTTGTCCTCGCGAAAACCAGCCGGGAGATGTAATCATTGATTTTTCAGATCCGGATCAAGAAGAAGTAGCCGATGGAGAAATCCTTGCTTTTAAACAACAGTTGAACGATGCGGCTGATCATGCCGCCTGCAAATTAAACGAGGCCAAATTGCTGCATGATAAATTGGAAAGCTGCTATAGCCAGGCTATGGACTATGAGGCGGTAGATCTTACGGGTAAGCGCCTGTTCAATCGGTTACTGACTTTGGCGGCGGAAAAAGAAAACCAGCTATAATTTGGCTTTGAATGCTTTTCTGCGACGATTTCTCAACAAAACTGATGAGAATCATTGTCTAAACGCTTATTTGATCTCTGACAAACAAACATAATTATAAAAGCGGCACATGCATAGGTCATGTGCCGCTTTTCTTTTTCTAACAACGTCGTAAGCAAGAAACAGCGTATAACAAGCCTATGTTTAGCGGCGCTTCTCATTTTAGCGCCAAGGCCGCTTCCCCTATTTTACACGTATATTCCCCTTATGTTTCCATCTCCAAACCGCATATACGAAAATAATCGATCCATAAATTGGCGTCGGTGTCTTTTAAAAAAACAAAATTGAATTCCCGCCGTATATCCGCATCTCGTATATGAAACACACCTAAACGACTATCGCTGGCAGCAATACTTTCGTAGACAAAAGAAATGCCGCAACCTTCTCGAACCAAAGTTTTAATCCACTCAAAACTGCTCACGCATATACCATGAGGAAAATGCTCTAAAGAATAGTTGTTCTCATGCAATAACTGTTCAAAGATATCCCTAGTTCCCGATCCCGCCTCGCGATAAATCAACGTCTCTGTAAAAAGAGCGGTTAAGGGAACCTCTTTGCCGGAAAAAGAATGATCGGCGGCACACAAGCCAACCAGTCGTTCTGCACGAATCAATTGATAACCATATAAACTCTTATCAAAAAACCCCTCGATCAAGGCAATATCTATCTCTCCTTGATCCAACATAGACAAAAGTCGGGCCGTATTATCAATGATTAAACTTAAACAAATATCTTCCCGGCTTACCAAGGCAGGCGCATAACGAAGCAAAACATAGTCGCCAATGGTTTTGGTAGCGCCGACGCGCAGTTTTTGCCGAGGCAAAGCCAATAAACTTTGACGTAAATTTTGTTCATTATACACTGCCGAACGAGCATAAGCCTCCAGTCTAGCGCCAGCCGCTGTCTGCAAAAGTTTGCGGCCATTATACACGAATAAACGACAATTATACTCTTGCTCCAATAACTGAATATGGCGAGTTACCGCCGGCTGCGTAATATGCAAAGCTTCTGCAGCCAAACGATAATTCATCACGTCGCACAATTTAAGAAACGTATAGATTTTTGTATCCAGCATAATAACTCCATAATATTTCTTTATCAAGATATAATAAATAATAATTTTATTTTATCAATAAACCATGATATGATCAATAAGCAAATGAAATAAAGGAGTGCGATATGGAAATGAAGCACATGTGGAAAAAAGCTGTAGATTTGGGACCTGGTATCGTATTAGCCATGCTGATTGCTTTTGCAGCAAAATTTTTAGAGGCGGCACTACCGGTTCATCTGGTTGGCGCATCGGTAATCGCTTTATTTATCGGCATGATCATCAACATTTTTGCTCATCCAAAATCCTTAACCCCGGGATTAAAATTTGCTTCTAAAAAAGTTTTGAAATTTGCGATTATTCTTTTGGGCGCCTCGCTCAGCATCGAAACCATCGTACAAGTCGGCCGAATCTCGTTGTTCGTAATGATATTTACATTAGCGACTTGTTTTGGCGGCGGCTATTTAGTCGGCAAACTGCTTGGACTGAATTGGAAATTATCCAACTTGATTTCCGCCGGAACCGGTATTTGCGGCGGTTCGGCCATTGCCGCCATCGCGCCGGTTATCGAAGCAAAAGATAGCGATATCGCCTATGCTATGTCGGCTACCTTTTTATTCGATATGATCATGATCGTTTTATTTCCTATAATCGGCGCCAGTCTGGGGTTAAGCGATATTGCCTACGGACTTTGGGCAGGGACTGCGGTTAACGACACCTCCAGCGTGGTAGCGGCAGGCTACGCCTTTAGCGAAGCGGCTGGCGATTTTGCCACCATGGTAAAACTTACCCGTACGTTAGCTATCATACCGACGGTACTTATTTTTGCCTATATCCAAAATCGTCTGCAGCGTCAAGGCAAGCCAAACATCCTGGCAGACCACGCCCAACCGCTCCCCGAGGAGCCGAAAAAGCATGGGATTCATTTTGGCGCTTTCATACCCTGGTTTATTATCGGTTTTATTTTTCTTGCCATACTGAACAGCCTAGGTTTTATCCCAACGCCTGTAGCGCAAGGCACAAAGAATCTCAGCCGTTTTTTCATGATCACCGCCCTAGCAGCCATTGGTATGAATACAAACTTGCAGGAAATCAAAAACAGCGGTATCGCTCCTATGATACATGGTTTCGTGATCTCCGCATTGGTTGTCGTAGCCGCCATTGCTGCAGAATACTGGATGGGAATCGTGTAATACAAAAAACGCCAAACAAATCACCGTTGCTTAGCGAAAGCAAGCAGAACCAATACATATTAATATGGACGAAACAAAAGGA
This sequence comes from uncultured Peptococcaceae bacterium, assembly GCA_949289995.1. Lineage (GTDB taxonomy): Bacteria > Bacillota > Dehalobacteriia > UBA4068 > UBA4068 > JAILCQ01. Next base: position 23,780 of record CASEQE010000004.1, on the reverse strand, counting down.
AGCCTTTGCTCAATCAGCAAAGGCTTCCCTTGGCAAAAGAAGGATTAAATGTTTCAAATATTTTCGTTATTTCAGTCGTGCCTTCCGTTTTACTACGTATCAGATGATTGGATCGATGGCATCCCCCCTTTCAAAGTTAGCTACAACAGATAAAACGTTTAATATTAATTATTGGCAATTATCTCTTTATGTCAACGGCATAACCGCCTGATAGCCTTTCCCGTCTGGATCAGGCTGCCGGCAGCATACCTATTATCGTCTGCAAACCGCCTTTTCATAAAAATTTTTATTTCATCGTATTCTTCAGATCATCTACCTTGCTGCAGCACTATTTCCTAACGACACATTTATCATAACCGGCCAATGTTAAAACCATATAAACGATTGCTGATTCCTACTTGTTGTGCTTCTGAAAAAAAGCTGAAGCCGCTTTCGCCATATGTCGATTCAAGTCCTGGTTTTCCCGGCGTTTTTCTCTGTACGGCAGCGTTCATGGACAACTTTAGCCGCTGCAGCCGCCTGTCGATACCAAGATTCCATATCTATTCAAACCGGTGATCCAAACAGCTGTGGCCCCTACTTCTTCCTACCAAGCGCTGTTATAGACCGCGCAAAAAGAAAAAACAAAGGATTTTTCCCTTGTGGCAGGATTTTTGCCTTTTTGGCAATAATAACTCATTGTTCTAGGTTTTATTGGAAAGGGGCAATCAATATGGATTTTTATCATTTGGCAGAAGCGCGCCAAAGCTGCCGTAACTTTTCCGCAGCAAAACAGCCGACCCAAGAACAAATTGTCGCTTGCTTGGAAGCGGCCAGATTGGCGCCCAGCGCCTGTAATAGCCAGCCTTGGCATTTTACCGTCTGCCTGGGAAATCTGGCGCAAACCGTTGCCAAAACCACCCAGGGTATGGGTATGAACAAATTTACCGACCAAGTCCCGTGTTTTGTGGTGGTCAGCGAAGGGGCTTATAATCCTACCGCCGCCTGCGGCAGTAAAATAAAACATCAAGATTTTCGCAGCCTGGATATTGGCATCGCCGTCGCCCATTTTTGTCTCGCCGCCCAGGCACAAGGTCTTGCCACCTGCATACTGGGATGGTTTGACGAAAAAGATCTGCAGCGGACGCTGCAGATTCATCATCATATCCGGGTAGTAATCGCCGTAGGCATAGCGGCTGAAAACGATCCCCACCGACCCAAGAAAAGAAAAACCTTGGCGGATATCGTCGATTTTCGCTAAAACAAACGCATATTCTCCAGCGATGACTGTCGCAATATATAACGTATGATATAAAAGGAGCAAAAAAATGGATAAACACGAACAATTACAAACCGTACGGGATATTTTGTCCGCTGATAGATACGCCATGAACACTGGTATCGTTATCGACGATTTTTCTGCCAACGGCGCCGTTTGCCATGTGGATTTGGATCCCTCCCATTGTAACATGAGCGGAGCGATTCAAGGAGGCGTATTTTTCACATTAGGAGATTTTTGTTTTGCCGTAGCCGCCAATGCTGCTAATCTATTGGAAAAAACCGGCTTTTTGGTGATTAGCCTCAGTAATAGCATTTCTTTCGTCAAACAACCCCGCGGCAAACGTTTGATCGCTACTGCGGAAAAAATTTCTGCCGGACATAAAACCTGTTTATATCAAATTCATATTAGCGACGAACTACAAACCCCTTGCGCCGAAATGCTGGCTAACGGCTATACCGTTAAATTTGAATTGCCAAGTTAATCCCTGATTCCATACAACGTTGCCAACTTCTCCCTAAAAAACAAATCCAAACCAATAAAATAAAGGAACCGGATATCTACTGCTTCTCCGGTTCCTTTTTTCATACCGTTTATCCCTCATTCTCTCCATCTTAAACGCCGGTTTGCGGGCAATCTGGCAACCAATCGTAAACATTGACTTGTTCCACACCGTCAATCACCCGCCAACCGCCTTCCGCCAATGCCTGCATCTCATTTTCACCAGGCAATATCGTTACCGGTGCGATAAAATCCACCCGTTCCGCTACAAGCTGGCAAAATTGATTGGATTTGGCTATACCACCAGTGAGAATAATCGCCTCGGCTTGGCCGTTTACCACCACGGCCAGCGTGGCAATGGACTTAGCCACAGCTAAGGCCATGGCTTGGTAAACCAGATCCGCTTGCCTATCCCCGGCCGCTATTTTTTCTTCCACCCGACGAACATCGGTTTCTCCCAACAAATCTGCCAAGCCGCCGTCCTGGCGCAACCTTCTTTGTAAGGCCGTCAGTCGATCCGGCTTTGCCTCAACCATTGCCAATAGCGGATAAGTAGGCAATCCTCCAGCCCGTTCCGGCGAAAAAGGCCCTTCCGAATCGGTGATCATATCCACAATTCGCCCATGACTATGCAAACTTAGCGTAATGCCGCTGCCCAGATGTGCAACAATAAGATTCGTATGCCGATAATCTATATGCTTTTCCCGGCAATAACATAAAGCGGCGGCGCGCATGTTTAAATTATGTCCTTGCCCACGACGGCGAATTTCTTGTAAACCGGTAATTCGCACCACATCAATCATTTCATCCACGGTAACCGGATCGTAAATATATGCGTCGATTCCCAACGGATGGGCTACGGCATAAGCAAGCGCCGCCCCTAAATTGGAGGCATGAGGCGTCAACGGTCTTTCCGACAATGCAGTCAAAATTTTTTGGTTTACCACGTAGGCGCCGGATCGGGCGCCGGGCAAAGCTCCCCCCCTGCCCACCGTACCCGCTAATTCATCAGGCTTATACGGCTTATAATCCAGCACTTTTTTCACCTTCTGCAGACGATATGGAAATTGTTCTTCAATCGTAGCAAAACTTTTTAATATTTGCCGTTCATGCAACACGTCTTCTTGCCATAAAACGCCCTGGCGATTATACAAAGCGATTTTTGTAGAAGTAGAGCCGGGATTAAGAATAAGCAGTTTATCTTTCATTTTGTTTCTCCATGCCCAAAGCCACCAATGCTGCAATGGCAATTGCAAAAAACTTTTCTTTGGCTTTCGCGCCTCGGGAAGTTAAAATTACTGGGACTTTTGCCCCAATCACCACACCTCCCATTATTGCCCCGGCGCTACAACTCCAGCATTTTCCCAAAATATTGCCAGCCGCCAAATTTGGCGCTACCAATATATCAAAATCCCCAGCCTCCGGACAAGCACAATTCTTTTCTCGGGCAATACTGGCACTCATGGCAATATCGTACGATAATGGTCCCCGCACAATACAACCGCCGATTTCCCCCTGTTGGTTCATTTGCTGCAAAGCGGCAGCTTCCACCGTTTCAGGCATATGGGAATTGACTTTTTCCACCCCAGCCAATACCGCTACTTTTGGTAAAGAATAGCCCAAAGCATGAAAAGCAGAAACTGCATTTTCAATAATCTCTTTTTTTTCCTGCAGAGTTGGGGATACCACCATACCCCCATCTGTATTGACAATCAGCTTTGGATAATTGGGCAGCTGATTGAAACCCAAATGGGACATTATATGTCCCATTTGCAAACCGTTTTCTTTCTTTACCACAGGTTTTAGGATATCTTGGGTATCCATCATACCTTTCATTAAAAAATTAGCCTGCCCCTCTTTGGCCAAAGCCACCGCTTTTTCTCCGGCCTGAAGGTTATCTGTGGCATGGACAATATCATAATCACCAATTTCCCCACCTAAAGCGATCAATTCCCGTTTTATGGCTGCACTATCGCCAATAAGAATGGCTTCCACAATTCCCTGGCGTTTTGCTTGGATAATTGCCTGCAATACCGAAGCATGATTCGCTGCCGCAACAGCAGCCACTCTTTTTTCCCGGTGCTTATGCACTGCTGATACCACCTGCTCGAACGTTCTATATACCATAGCTTTAACCTCCTACAAAAGACATTGCAAGCAACTTGTCTATGGACTACAGCCAATAATAATTGGTTTGGACAGGCTATTTCCTGCAGGATTCCATATTTATCGGTATTTTGCAGAAAATCATCTACCATTTGTTGACAAAACATAAGGAGATGGTATTATTTGTTTATTCGCGAAAACGGCAGCAAAGTCCTATGTTTCGCAACAAAACCTCTTGATTGGATACAAATGAAAAATATAGCAAAGACAGTCAAAAAACTAATATTTTCTTATATACTATAACATGATATGGTGTCCAGTTTCCGGCTATTCCATTCCATAGGATTCTATAGCCAAAGCTAGTAAACATGATCAACAGGAGGACATATATGGCCAATCTTCTCGACTATATCACTTGGCGGGGGGATCTTTCGTTTTCCAATGCACCGTTGAACGAAATCGACCGGTTAATTTTTTGTCGCTTATCATATTTTCCCTGGCAAGGAATTGTCAAACCGGAATTCACTCCCCCTTATATTAGCTTACGCCAAGCCCTGGTCCAAATCCAATCTCGACTGCAGCAAGGCGGCGTTTGGCAATTGCCGATGAAGGATGATGAAAAATTATTAACGCTATTGCTCAGCTGTCCCCGCTTTACCAATTTACAACTTTGCGGTTTTTCCAGCCTTTCCAATCGACAAAAACAAGAACAATTTGCGGCGATCACGATACGCCTGCCCGATTCTCTATACCTTAGTTTCCGCGGTACGGACGGTACTTTGATCGGCTGGAAAGAAGATTTTAATATGAGCTTCAGCGATACGGTACCTGCACAAACGGATGCCGTCCACTATACGCAACAGGCTGCCGCCGCCTATGAAGGCAACTTACGTTTGGGCGGTCATTCCAAAGGCGGCAATTTGGCGGTGTACGCCGCCGCGTTTTGCCCACCGGAAACCCAACGGCGTATATTGGAAGTTCGCAATATGGATGGCCCCGGTTTTAGCCAAGAGACAATAAAAAAAGAGGGTTTTCAGCGGATTCTCAATCGGGTGGAAACCTTTATCCCCCAATCATCCGTAATCGGTATGTTACTGGAACATGATGAAAACTTTACTATCGTTCGCAGCGACGCCATCGGCCTAGCGCAACATAATTTGTATGCTTGGTTGGTATACCGCAAACATTTTATCACCGTCGGCGCCGTAACCAACGCCAGTCGCTTCATCGACCGAACGTTAAAAGATTGGCTAGCCGCCATGTCGCCGAAACAGCGAGAAGGTTTCATCGACAGCGTCTTCGACATATTGACAGCCGGCGGCATAGAAAATTTGCAGGATATTTGGCAAACAAAAAATGCGACGGCACTACTGAAAGCGGTTAATCAATTGGACGCTAGCGGCAAACGAGACATTTTACAAGCCTTTTCTCTGCTACGCGCTTCGTTAAAAAAATCTTTACCTAGCGTTCTACAAGAAATCTATCGTACTTAAAACTTGATTCCTACTTGCTAAATACAGAAAACAGCGGACGGCATCAGCCGTCCGCTGTCATCATACAAGTAAATTGATCACACGCTATGCGTCTTTACCGCAACCTCGGCTATCATAGCGATATGATATCATACCGTCCAACAGCCAAAAGGCAAAAAGATTTAATGCTTTTGCGGTTGCGGCAAATGCGCCGTAATGGTATGCATCAGGTAATTGGCGCTATCCAATTCCGCAAACAACGCGGCATCAGCAATCGGTTGTAAAACCGGGTTGCCGCTTAATACCGGTTGCGGATAGGCTTCGCCTTGCCGCCAACCAGGGTATACTTGGCAAGGACTGCCAGCTTCCACCACAGTTTCCACAATGGCCGCCATATTGCGCGCAATATCCGCCGCCCGCAATTGAGCAGGCGCCGCTACCGCCCCATGGCCCAACTGTACCCGGCGTTCCGCATTAAGCCATACGCCATCCATTTCCACATAGGTGGGCAAAGGCAACACCACGTCGGCTTTTTTCGCTGCAGCCGTCCAATGACTATCCGCCACCAACAAAAATTCCGGCGTTACATCGTTTAAGGCAACGTCTTCGCCAAAAATCGCCAAGCCTTTAGCGTCCTGGGCAGCCTTAGCGTCGGCTGTCACGCCCAAATCGGCAAGAATCTGCGAACCTGCCATTTGGCGAATCATCACCACGCCGTTACGGGCGCCGCCGATATGGCCGCTAAGCACAGCCAAATCACCGATAGCTACGGCGGCTTCGCTGCTAACGTCGTTAATATGGTATAAAATCATCGCCCGTTTCGCATTCACATACTCTGTGGCTACCTGTTTGGCAATATCGCCGGCTTGAATTCCCGTCAACGAAGCTTTCAACTCCGCTAATCCAGGATGATCGGCTTTGTTATTATCCATAGCCACTTGTACCAATTCTTTCAGGAATTTGGTGCTATCTTCTGCCACAATCATTTGTGCCTGTAGATTGGCTTTCATAGCATGGGGAACCACGGCGCAAATCTTCACGCCCCGGGCTTCCGCACGGCGCAATTTACTTAACAATACCGGATTGCCCAACAAAGAGGCGCCGATGATCAAAATACGCTCTGTGGAAGACAATTCATCGATACCGTTGGGGGAAGCGTCTACGCCCAAAACTTGAGCCAAACCGTTGGTACGATTGGCATAGCTGAATAAACCGGCTCCCAAAATATCTCCCAAATCTTTCAAAGCCGCTGCATCTTCCAAGCATTGGTTTTGACCAATGGCCATAGCCAATTTTTCGCCACGAATACGCAAGCTTTCCAATTTTTTCGTAGCATACACCAAAGCTTCTTGCCAACTGGTCTCCGTTAATTTGCCGCCTTTTTTAATCATCGGCGCGGTGATCCGTTCTTCCGATTGGATATAATTGACGCCAAAACGGCCTTTGCCGCACATAACCTGATCGTTTACGCCGCCGGCTGCTGGAACCGCCTTCACTAGCAAATTACCTTTGCTTTCCAAAGTAACGGCGCAGCCCAAGGAACACATTCCGCATACGCTGGCAGTTTTCTCCGTTTCCAAGGGAACCATTTTATGCCCCACAGCCCGTTCGCCTAAAGCGCCGGTGGGACAAACGCTGATACATTCGCCGCAGGAGATGCAAGAGGTTTGCGCCAGGGAATCGCCTAAAGCCGGCAAAACTACGGTCTTAAAGCCACGGTTTACCAAGCCCAACGCGCCGGAACCAATCATATCGGCGCAGGTGCGCACGCATAAGTTACACAAAATACATTTGTTGGGATCCCGAACGATAAACGGATGATCGTCTCTAAACTCATGTTTTAGTACGCTTTCCTGGAAACGTGCAGGCTCAACCTGGTATTGGTTGGCCATATGGATAAGTTTGCATTCAAAGTAGTCATGGCAACCGCATTCCAAACAGCGAGAAGCATCTTTTTTCGCTTGTTCTTCGCTAAGCCCCTGATTAAATTCCAGGAAGTTGTCTTTTCTTTCATCAGCAGACAAATGCGGCATATGAGCCTGGGGTTCTTTTTTCCGGTTGGCAAAATCCGCTTCGGTCAAATCGTCCCGTTCCACCACATAAGTTGGTTGATAGGCAATTTCCATCCCCGCTAAATATTGATTGATGGAATCCACCGCTTTTTTAGCGTCGGCAATCGCTTCCACCGCGATCGAGGCGCCGTTATTCACGCAATCGCCAATGGCGAAAACCCCGGGGATATTGGTGGTAAAGGTATTTTCATCGGCAATAATCGTATGCCATTTGGTCAACGCCACGTCTCCCATGCCCTCAGGATCCACGCCTTGACCGATGGCGGCAATAATCGTATCTACGTCCAAAGTTTCTTCCGCGCCTTCAATCGGCACAGGACGGCGGCGTCCGGAAGCATCCGGCTCGCCCAAAGCCATTTTTTGCAGGCGGACTTGATGAACGCTGCCATCTTCTCCGGCTATTATCTGCAGGGGATTCACCAAATACTTGAAGACGACGCCTTCTTGTTCCGCCTCTTCGATCTCGATTTTTTCAGCTGGCATTTCGTCTTTGGTGCGGCGATAAATATTATAAACTTCCGAAGCGCCTAAACGAATCGCCGTACGGCAAGCATCCATTGCCGTATTGCCGCCGCCGACTACCGCCACCTTTTTACCGATATGCACCGGCTCGTTGGCAACAACCTGGCGCAGGAAATGAATACCGCCATATACCCCTGGCAATTCTTCGCCAGGACAACGCAAGCCGGAACTGGTCCAAGCGCCGATGGCGATCAGTACGGCGTCATAATCCTTCTGCAAAGAATCCAAAGTCATATCCCGACCGATTTTCACGCCGTTGCGCATGATGACGCCCAGAGCAGAAATCAATAAAATTTCTTTATCCAAAACCGCTTTCGGCAAACGATATTCCGGAATGCCATAACGCAGCATACCGCCCATTTTGGGCATTGCATCAAAAACGGTTACCTGATGACCGGCTTGCGCCAAATAATAAGCAGCGGACAAACCGCCGGGGCCGCCGCCAACGATTGCTACTTTGCAACCGCTGTCTGGCGCGCAATCCGGCAAATAAGGTTGTAGGGAGTTCAAATCAATATCCGCAGCATAACGTTTCAAGTTTAAAATCGATACAGGTTCCTCCACCAGTTTGCGGCGACAGGCGGTTTCACAGGGATGAGGACAAACCCGGCCAATGGAAGCTGGCAGCGGAATTTTTTCCTTGATTAACTTCAAAGCTTCTTCATATTCGCCATTGGCGATTAAACCCACATACCCCTGGCAATCGGTATGGGCTGGGCAGGCCAAAGCGCACGGCGGCCGGCAATCCCCAACGTGATTGGAGAGCAACAATTCCAGGTTGGTTTTACGGGATTCCCGTACCCGGTGGGTATCGGTATGAACAATCATGCCCTCGGCAATTTCCGTTGCACAAGCACGGAATAATTTATTGCTACCTTCCACTTCCACTACGCATAATCCGCAGGAACCATAGATTTCCATACGCTGGTCATAGCACAAAGTGGGTATTTCTATACCGTTTTCCTTGGCCACCGTCAGAATGGTTTGGCCGGCGAAACCGGTAACTTCTTTACCGTTAATATTCAGTCTAATTTTTTCCATATTTTGCTCACCCCTTTACCTTAATCAATCACAACGGCGTTGAATTTGCAGGAAGATGCGCATTTGCCGCATTTTATGCATTTAGCAGCGTCAATGGTATGGGCTTGTTTCTTTTCGCCGCTGATCGCCCCCACCGGGCAATTTTTCGCGCATAAGGTGCAGCCTTTGCATTTTTCCGGATCAATGGTAAAGGTCAACAAATTACGGCAACTTTTCGCCGTACACTTTTTGCGATAAATATGATCCTCATATTCGTTACGGAAATATTCCAAAGTGGTAAGAACCGGATTAGGAGCGGTTTGTCCCAAAGAGCACATAGAACCTTCTTTGATTTTTTCCGCCAATTCTTCCAGGAGTTCAATATCTCCCTCTTTACCTTGGCCATCCACAATACGATTGAGAATTTCCAACATCCGTTTGGTACCAATGCGGCAATAATTGCATTTACCGCAAGATTCTTTTTCCGTAAAATCCAGGAAAAAGCGGGCCATATCCACCATACAGGTAGAATCGTCCATGACCACCATACCGCCGGAACCCACGATAGCGCCGGTTTCCGGAATATGCTCATAGGTAACCGGGGTATCGATCAAAGCAGCAGGGACGCAACCGCCGGAAGGGCCGCCCAGCTGCACGGCTTTGAAAGCGCGGTCGTCTTTGATGCCGCCGCCAATATCATAAATAATTTCCTTCAGGGTAAGCCCCATAGGAATTTCCACCAAACCGCCGTTTTTGATTTTGCCGGTGAGGGCGAAGACTTTGGTACCTTTGGAGGCGCCTAAGCCCATAGCGGCAAAAGCGGCGCCGCCATTGGCCAAAATCCACGGCACGTTGGCAAACGTTTCCACGTTATTAATATTGGTAGGTTTTTGCCAATAGCCTTTTTGCGCCGGAAAGGGCGGTTTCAGACGAGGCATACCTCTTTCTCCTTCAAGGGAGGCAATCAAAGCCGTTTCTTCGCCGCAAACAAAAGCGCCGGCGCCAGCCTTGATACGAATATCGAAGTCATAACCGCTATCAAAAATATTTTTTCCCAAAAAGCCCTTTTCGCGAGCCTGGTCAATGGCAATATTCAAACGAACGATAGCCAATGGGTATTCGGCGCGAACATAAATAATGCCCTCTTGGGCGCCAATAGCAAAACCGCCGATCAGCATACCTTCCAACACGGAATGGGGATCGCCTTCCAGTACCGAGCGATCCATGAATGCGCCGGGATCCCCTTCGTCGGCGTTACAAACCATATATTTTTCCTTGCCCGGAGATTGTAAAGCGGCATTCCATTTGAACCAGGTGGGGAAACCGGCGCCGCCGCGTCCCCGCAGGCCCGATTCTTTGATCACTTCAATAATCTCTTTCGGCGACATTTGAGTGACGCATTTTTTCGCTGCAGCATAACCGCCGTTAGCAATATATTCGTCTATGTTTTCCGGATCGATTTGCCCGCAATTGCGCAAAGCAATACGTTTTTGTCTAGCTAGTTTTTCTTTGTCGTCATCGGACATCACATAATCCGTAGCAACCTGGCCATTTTTAATATGGTTTTGCCAAATGGCTTCGGCAACTTGGGGTGTAACTTTTACATAAGTGGTTTTATTACCCTGGTCGTCGACAACGTCGACAATAGGCTCCAAATAGCATGCGCCGATACAACCGGTTTTCAGTAACGGCACTGAGAGCTGATCTTTTTTATTCAATTCGGCAAATGTATCGTAGGCTTTGCCGGCGCCGGCGGCGATACCGCAACTTCCTTGCCCGATAATTATTTTCATTCTTCGCTCCCCCCTACGCCTGTTTTCTGTAATCGGCAAAGATGGCCTTCACCTTATCCTTGGTTAACGAACCATAGGTTTCGCCGTTGATCATCATCACCGGCGACAAACTGCAGCAGCCTAAGCAGGCCACATTGTTCAAGGTGAACAAGCCGTCTTCGGTGGTTTCGCCGTCTTTTATGCCTAATTCTTCAAAGACGGCTTCCTCAATCATTTTTGCGCCGTTTACATGGCAGGCAGTGCCTTGACAGAGCAAAATCAGATATTTGCCTACCGGCGTAAAGCGGAATTGCGTGTAAAACGTAGCCACACCATAAATACGCGCAGGTTTCAAACCGACGCTGTCGGCAACCCGTTCAATAACCGCTCTTGGCAAATAACCGTAAATGTCCTGGGCTTTTTGCAGTATGGTAATCAAACTGCCGGCTGTGCCCCGATATTGTTCCAGTATGGCATCCAACTGACTGAAATCCAGTTGCTTCTCTTTTCCGGAACATCCTTTGCCACAACTCATAATTGAATTCACTCTCCTTTGCCGCTCATTATCTGTATACTCCAAACCCTTGTATTGAAAGCCTCATTTTCAATTATATCAAAGTAATATAACCATATCAATATAAATTTGCAGCCATTTAGACAAAAACGCCGGTTATCCGGCGCTTTTGGCAAATAACAGTGCAAAACCTCAAAATCTGCCCCAAGACGACGATTAAGGTGTTGCAGCTTAATCATTAACCCTGCTATCAATTGTAATATTTGCAACGAAAAAGGGATATTATTTTTTCATCGTCAAAAAATAAGCCGCTGCAAACGATATACCGACCGTGACACAAAGCCGATTATTGGCCGCAGGCTTTGCGCAATACCGTTGCGGTAATTTTACCGGCTACGGCGCTACCGCCGCCGCCGTTTTCCACAAAGACTACAAACGCCAGCGGATGTTCCTCATCTGCTACAAAACCAACGAACCATGCATGGGGCGAAGCATCTCCCACTTCCGCTGTACCGGATTTGGCGCATACGGCCAAATCGCCAAAATTATCTTGCCCATAATAATTCAACACATTGTCCCGCATCATCTGCGACAGCGTATTGGCAGTGGCTTCCGAAACCAATCGTTCCTGATCCGAAAATAGATGCAAAGATATGGGAATACCAAAAAACGAGGCGCTATTGCTGATTAGATGGGGCGATACGGCTTGGCCATGATTGGCTATAGCGCCCATAACCCGCAACATAGCGCAAGGATTCACCAAGTCCTGTCCCTGGCCAATACCGCTCCAGGCCAATTGGCCCGGATCTTGATCGTCCACCGTTATGGAGCCGGCGGCCACTGGATAGCCGTCTACCGTAAACGAATCCAGCAACCCCAATTGCGTCGCATAGCGGGAAAGCACATCTGCTCCCAGTTCCAAAGCCAATTGCCCAAACACGCAATTGCAGGAAACGCTTAAAGCTTGGCCAATCGTTAAATCGCCATGCTTTTGGGAACAAGTAACTTGCTCATCACCAACGGTTAAAGTACCATTGCAACTAAACTGACGTTGAAACAAATCGTCTATGTTTTCAATGGCCGCCGTTAACGTAACCAATTTAAAAATCGAGCCTGGCGTAAACGTGGAAGAAAGAAAACGATTGATATATACCCCGTCTGCCGCTTCCTCCACGGCAGGCGGATTGGCCGGATCAAAGCTGGCCGAGCTAACCAAACAAAGAATCTCCCCGGTGGTATAGTCGTATATACCCACGCAACCGTTGCGTCCATCCAAAGCCTGATAGGCGGCAACGTTCAACTGAGAATCGATGTTCAAATATACGTTATCGCCTGTACCATGCAAAGAATAGACGCCGTTTATCATACTATATCCCATCAGACGATCGGCAAAAAACGTCTGAACGGAAGAGCCGATATTACCGGCGGCATCCCCCACCACATGTAAGGTGGACTTGCGGACGGTTTTATCTTCGTTATATACGCGACGTCCATCCTCCACGGTGGCTAAAACCACGCCGTTTCTATCCAATACCGTACCGACGGTTAATATGCCATCGCTATATACATGGGAATTGCCGGGAAAGGCCGCCCACTTTGCCCCGTTTTGTTCATAATCAATTAAAAATAATAACAATAATACAATAAATATACCGCATAATATCAATAGCGAAATGGTTCTGCCTTTGACTCTATTCATCTTTTTTCACCGCCCTCCGTCCAAATTTCAACAGCGGAATGGCAAAACTGGCATTTTGTCTCGTATCTGCCGCTTTTAAAAAAGCCAACATCATCCAAGATGAAATCATACTCGATCCCCCATTGGATACGAAAGGAAAAGTCACGCCGGTAAGCGGTAATAAATCTAAAGATCCGCAAACGTTTAGCATCATCTGAAACAGTAAAATCGCCCCGGTGGCGCAGGCCGCAATCACATAATATGAAGATCGGCCGTTATAGGCGGATTTAACTGCAAATAAGGCGGCTATGATCAAGGAAGCTGCCGCCGATAAAGCAATCAGCAATCCCAATTCTTCGCTAAGCATACCAAATACCAAATCGGTGTCGGCGGCCGCCACTTTATACAGCCAACCGTTTCCCGCTCCTACGCCTAACAAACCGCCGCTAGCCAATGCCACCATGGTCCTTGTCTGTTGATAGCCCGAGGTAGATGCGTACTCCCACACATGCCGCCAGGCTTCGAAACGATTGGCGATATAGGGCTTCACCGTCAACGCCAACAAACCGGCTAAACCGGCGCCGGCGCAACTGAGGGCAATGGTAGCCAAATCTCCAGAGCGTAAAAAAGCGATAATCAAAAAACCAACAAAAAATATGGAGGCGCTGCCAAAATCCCCCATCAAGGCCAAAGCGCCTACGATAGCCGCCGCAAAAAGGATGAATGAATATAAATTGCGTTTGGCAAACAAACGGTCTAAAGTAGCAGCACCGGCAAAAATAAACGCCACTTTCACCAATTCGGACGGTTGCAAAGAAAAGGAACCAATTTGCAACCAGTTTTTAGCGCCATAGATCGTCTCGCCAAATAAAAACGTTAGCAACAACAGCAATAGGGCCGCTCCTGCCACCGGCCAACGTAAAGCTTTCACCCATTGTAAATTGCGCAGCAATAAACCTAAAATCAAAAAACCGATTAACCCCAAAGTCAAAGCTACAGTTTGTTTGATCATCGCATGAGCGCCGGCGCTGGCCGCAATCGTCAATCCCAATGAACTCAGGAAAAAAGCTAACGTTTCAATTTCATAACCGCGACGACGCATACCTCGAAACAACAAATAGACGAAAATCATCAATAACAGTAACCAAGCAAAGCATAGAGCGATAACCGGCCATAAAGAACGGTCGGAGTTCAACGCCAATTCCGTTGCCAACAATATATCGAAACAACATATGATCAACAGCGTTTTTACCGGAGATACCAGTTTTCCCGGCTTGGTGCGGCTTTTGCTCTGTTGACGCAATTCTTCTGGGCTCAGTTCGCACAAAGTCGCTTCGACGCCGCCGACGGAAATCACATCCCCATAATGTGCAGCCACACTGCCCTCCACCGGCTGCCCGTTTAGAAGTAAACTGCGTTTGCCCGCCAAATCGGTTAACGTCCAGTTGCCAGCCGCATCGCGAATTAACGCCGCATGACTACGGGAAACCGTAGGAAAATTCAGTAAAATATCGCATGAACTGCCGCGGCCAATCACATTTTCCCAATGATTGACGGCTAACTTCACTTCACCGTTTAAAATCAACCATGCCCAAATTTCCGGTTCGTTTTTGCCGGCAAACAAAGAGCGAGCTACCCGCACCAACAGCCAAATCGCCAATATCGGCAACACAATTCGGGCAAAAGCCGTAAATAACGACGGCGTGAACGACAAAAAACCGTCCCAAACCGCCTGTAAACTGGAATATCCGGTTAATGCCGTCAATATGTCTTCTCCTAAACTCATAATCGAAACCTCTTTCGCTATACGCGTATTTTGCTTTTTACTAAATATATGGTATAATAGCCCAATATCGGCACTTGGATTTTGCCGCCAAAACAGGTATTATTGTATCATAAATTTTACCGGAAAAGGTTTCTCCCGGCAAGATTTTCCAGCTTGTCCGTAGAATACAACATCAGATTTTATTGTTTCAGCAGAATCATTACTCTTGTAATTAAGAAAGGAGCTACCACTTTGAAAAGACCAAAAACAAGAACCATAGTCGTCATTGCGGCGGTTTTGATTCTCTTGGGCTTTACCGCCCTCGTCAATTTTTTAACCGATTTTCTCTGGTTTAAAGAATTGAATTATGTGAGCGTGTTCTTCAAACAACTGCTGACCCAATTGAAAATCGGCGTTCCCGTGTTTATTCTCTTAACCTCAGCTTGCTACATCTATTTGCAAAGACTAAAGAAAAATTACTACAGTAAAGTATTGCAAGTGCTGTCCGACCAAACCTTAAGCGAACGACGCTTAAACCAATTGGCTATGTTAATCAGCGCCGTTTTTTCTTTGCTGGTAACGATTAATGTGGTAGGCCGGCTGTGGTTCCAAATTCTACAGTTTGTGCATAGTACGGATTTTGGTATCGCCGATCCTATTTTTCATCAAGACCTCTCCTTCTATATTTTTAAACTGGATTTCTTGGCCAATATTAATGGCTCTTTAATCAGCATTATTCTGGGATTTGCAGCGGTCATTTTTGTGTTTTATTTGCTGCTGCTTGCAGCTAGAAAACCTCATATCATCGATGCCGGAGCTGCTTCCCCAGAACCGTCCCCGTTTGCCGAGGCATTTAGCCAAATGTTCGGCGGTGCTTCCGGCGGTGCCTCCGGTCATGGCGGCTCGAAAAGAGACAGCACCATCAACAAATACAACATGAGCAAATTGATTTCCTTGGCCTCCGGCCCAATTAAAGTTTTGGGCGCTTTGCTGTTTTTGGCCACAGGCTTTCATTTTTATTTACAACAGTTTACTTTGCTCTATGCCGGCCGCTCCGGCGTGGTATATGGCGCAGGTTTTACCGATATTAATGTCACCTTATGGGCCTATCGCCTGCTGATACTCTTATCTTTGGCAGGAGCGGCGGCATTCATCTGGGGCGTACAAAAACGCAGCTGGAAAAAAGCTTTCGTCGTGCCTGCCGCTATTATCGTCGTACTGATCCTAAGCTCGATAGCCGCCGCTTCTATCCAAAGCTTGGTGGTTTCCCCTGACGAAATCAGCAAAGAATATGATTATTTACAAAACAATATTTCCTTCACCCGCTCCGCCTATGACCTACAGGATATTGAAATCCGCAACTTTGCCGCTACAAATGATTTGACGGCAGCGGATATCGCCAACAACCTGGATACCATAACCAATATTCGGATCAACGACTTTGAACCGGCGGAAAAATTCTATAACCAAACCCAAAGTATCCGTCTATATTACAAATTTAACGATGTGGATGTGGATCGCTATCAAGTCAACGGCGAATATACGCAGGTTTTCCTCTCCGCTCGTGAAATCGACGAAAGTGCCACCACCGATCAATGGCTAACTACGCATTTAAAGTATACCCACGGCTATGGCATTACCTTGTCCCGCGTAGATACGGTAACGGAAAGCGGGCAACCAGACATGTTGATTAAAGGGATTCCACCGGTTTCCGAAGTGGATGAAATCCAAATCGACCGGCCAGAAATCTATTTCGGCGAAACCACCGAAAATTATATCGTTGTCAATACCGATGAGGAAGAATTCGACTATCCTAGCGGCGATGCCAACGTATATACCACTTATGAGGGCAATGCCGGCATACGGCTCAACTTCCTCAACCGCCTACTGTTTTCCATACGGGAAGGTAGCTTAAAATTATTGGTTTCTACTAATATTAATAGCGATTCCAAAATCATTATCAACCGCAAAATTATGGAACGGGTTTATAAAATCGCCCCTTTCCTTTACTATGATGACGATCCGTATATCGTTACCGTCGACGGTAAATTATATTGGATGATCGACGCCTATACCGCGAGCAGCTACTATCCCTATTCCGAACCCTATTCGGAGAATAGCAGCGTCAATTATATCCGCAATTCCGTTAAAATCGTAATCGACGCATATAATGGCGATACGGATTTCTATATTGTGGATGAAAATGATCCTATTGCCCAAACCCTGCATAAAATTTATCCGGAATTATTCAAAAGCTTCGATGAAATGCCGGAAAATTTGCAAGCCCATATACGCTATCCCATTGCCATGTTCAATATTCAGGCCAAGGTATATAGTAAATACCATATGACCGACGTCAATATCTTCTATCAGAACGAAGACGCCTGGAATATCGCCACCGAAATTTACGGCACGGAAACCGTTACGATGGTTCCCCGCTACTATATCATGAAACTCCCCAATGAAGGAGACGCAGAATTCATCACTTCCGTTCCCTACACCCCTTCTGGAAAATATAATATGACCGCTTTACTGGTAGCCAGAAACGACGGGGAGCATTATGGGGATATCATTCTTTTCCAATTACCCAAAGATCGAACGATTTACGGCCCACAACAAATAGAATCCCAAATCAATCAGCATACGGAAATTGCCCAGGACTTTACTTTATGGAGCTCAGCCGGTTCTATTTATAGCCGGGGAAACCTGTTCGTTATCCCCATAGAGGATTCCATTATGTATGTTGAACCCATTTATTTGGAATCCGCTTCCAGCAGTTTGCCGGAAGTAAAACGAGTGGTCGTTTATTATGATGAAAAAATCGCCTATGCCGATACGCTAGCCAACGCCTTGGGCGAAATGTTTGGCGATGAAATTGGCGAATTGTTAAGCGGCGGTCAATATCACCCCGGCGACGATGAAACAGGCGTAGTAGAAACGGAACCGGACGATTTATCCATGGAGGAAATTGCCCAATTGGCCAACCAAGCCTACGAAGACGCCATTGCCGCGCAAAAAGAAGGAGATTGGGCCGCTTATGGACGCTATCTGGAACAACTAGCCGACTATTTGCAACAACTGCTACCAGAAAATGCAGACGAAAGCACAGATCAAGCCGTGGATAGCGGTTTAGACCAGACGGCGACAGACGATTCGCCAAACGAAACCGCCGGCGAGGAAGCCGATTCTCAGACGCCGGCACAAGAAAATACCCTGCCGCTGGAATAGAAAGCGGCGCCACCCGAAGGAGGTTATCCATGCAACTATTGATACGCATTGCCTTACTGGTTATTTTGGTTTTGCTGGTAGGCAGATTGCTTAACCACCTTTTTCCTGCGAAACCGGGGTCGCCTCCCCGAGAAGAAGACGAACCGATTATCGATGGCGTTTTTACCGATATTACCGACGAAACAGATGACTACAAAGCTTAAATTTTTAGCTTTATCGTTTGTTCGCCGGCTATTTCCGCCAGCCGTAGGCCGTGGGAAATAGCGAAAGCCGGAGCTGCTTTAACATTTGCAGCTCCGGCTTTATTATCTTCCTTGCCGTCTAGGCTTAGCCTTACATTTGCCTATCGCAGATAGGTATGCTATTGGCGATGGGCCGTCCAGGCTTCCTCGATCACGGCGTCCACATCCAGGACGCCAAATTCTGCGGCGCCTTTCACGCCGTAAATTAAATATTCAATATTGCCATCGGCGCCGGTAATCGGCGAATAGCTCAGTCCTTGCAGCGCCAATCCCATGGCCTGAAAGCCGTGAATAATTTTTAAAATCACCTGTTTATGAATTTGCTTATCCCGTACTACGCCTTTTTTTCCTACATTTTCTCGCCCGGCTTCAAATTGCGGTTTAATTAAGGCAACCACCTGTCCCGCTGGTTTGAGCAATTGTTCCACCGCCGGCGGCAAAACCAGCAGTAAGGAAATAAAAGATACGTCGGAACAAATAAAATCTACTTCTTCGCCTATGGTTTGCTTTTGTAAATATCGGGCGTTGGTTTTTTCCAAGACGACCACCCGAGGATCGCTGCGTAGAGACCAAGCCAATTGATTATAGCCCACGTCTACCGCATATACTTTAGTTGCGCCATGCTGTAGGGCGCAATCGGTAAAGCCGCCGGTAGAGGCTCCAATATCTAAAACCGTTTTTTCTTGCAAATCGATTGCAAAACAATCTATAGCCTTGGCCAGTTTCAAACCGCCTCGGGAAACAAAAGGCAATCTTTCTCCCAAAAGGCGCAACGGCGCATCCGCTGGCACCAAAGTGCCTGCTTTATCAACTTTTTGCTCCCCAACCATCACTTCACCGGCCATAATCGCCCCGCGAGCTTGTTCTCGGGAAGAAAACAAACCTCGATTTAATAGCAAAATATCCAGGCGTATTTTATCCGCCCCTTTGTTTTTCATGGAACCGCTCCCGCTATATTATTATGATTGAAACCATTTGCCGAAAACGCTTTCAGCAATTTTTTCTCCTTGTAAACCATAGTTTTCCAATATCTTGTCGCGGCTCCCCTGGGCGATAAAGCTTTTGGGCAGGGAGATGAACAACAGATCCGCTTTTTGTTCCTGCAATAATACGGCGCAAGACTCGCCAAAACCGCCGGCGATTATATTATCCTCAATCACCGCCACACGGCCACCGCAGGCAGCCGTGAGGCTTTTGATTCCCGCTTCGTCCAAAGGGCTAACGAAACGGCAGTTGAACACGGCAGCCTTCACCCCTTGACGCTGCAGAATCGCTGCAGCCGCCATAGCGGCGGCCGACATTACGCCACAGCTAAGCAACGCCACGTCGTGGCCTTCACGCAATAACTCTCCTTTGCCAAAACAAAGCGGGGCTGGCAAAGGTAAACCCCAATCGGCTTTATCTCTTGGATAACGAATGGCCACCGGTCTTTTCCATGTTACCGCTGTCTTTAACATCATTTGCAGTTCCGCTCCATCCCGCGGAGCCATAACGGTTAATCCAGGAATAGAACGCAAATACGACAAATCATATAATCCCTGATGGCTATAGCCATCCTCTCCTACCACGCCGGCCCTATCCACAGCCAGCACCACCGGCAGCCGCTGCAAACAAATATCCTCCATTACTTGGTCGTAAGCCCGCTGCAAAAATGTGGAATATATGGCTACCACCGGTTTCATACCGCCCTTCGCCAAACCAGCGGCAAAACTCAAAGCGTGCTGCTCGGCAATGCCTACGTCAAAAAAGCGCTGGGGAAAAGCCTTGGCGAAATCCTTTAAACCGGCCCCATCGGCCATTGCCGCGGTAACGGCGCAAACCCTATCGTCTTGGGAAGCTATTTCCAACAAAGTATCGCTAAAAACATCGGTAAACGTAGCCTGTTTGTTCGTTTTTGTATAACCGCTATCTAAAAAGAACGGGCTTGCTCCATGGAACCGGCTAGGATTTTGCTCAGCCGGCGCATATCCTTTACCTTTGCATGTACGCACATGTACTACCACCGGGCGATCCGAACCTTTGGCAACCTCCAAAATCTCGATAAGCTGCGGTAAATCATGACCATCTATTGGTCCCAAATACACATATCCCAATTCTTCAAACAAAATTCCCCGGCTGATCAAATATTTACCGGCAGCTTTGATTTTACGCAGTATCGTAGCAATAAAGCCGCCGATACCCGGAATTTTTTGTAAACAAGCATCCACATCCCGTTTAGCACGATGATAGGCTGGCGCGGCCCGCAATTTCATTAAGTGTCGGGCCAAAGCCCCCACGTTGGCTGCAATGCTCATTTTATTATCGTTCACTATCACGATCAAAGGGCTTTGCAATTCACCGCCATGATCCAAAGCCTCAAACGCCATACCACCGGTTAAAGCCCCGTCGCCGATAATCGCCACGACATGCCGTTTTTCGCCTTTGATATCCCTAGCCGAAGCCAATCCCAAAGCCAGAGAAAGAGAATTGCTGGCATGACCGGTGGTAAAGCAATCATATTCGCTTTCTTCTGCGTTACAAAATCCACTTAACCCCTGAGCCGTTCGAATGGTAGTAAAGCGTTCTCGACGTCCAGTAATCAATTTATGCGCATAACATTGGTGTCCCACATCCCACACTACCAAATCATGAGGCGTGTCAAACACATAATGCACCGCTAAAGTCAACTCCACCGCCCCTAAATTCGAGGCTAAATGACCGCCGTTTTCCGCAACCACTTGCAAAATCGACTGACGCACCTCTTCAGCCAATACAGTCAATTCCTCAATATTTAATCGACGCAAATCCGTTGGATCATTGATTTGCTGCAATATCTGTTTTTCTTCAATCAAAAGTATGCCTCCATGCGCCACTTTCGCCGGCGTTAATCTTCCGCAAAACTATCTTCGATAAAGTGCGTTTTTTTCTCTTGTAAATAAACCTCGGCAATCAAGAACGAGCAATTTTGTTCTCCGCCATGTTCTGACAAATATGCTAAAGCGGTTTGCATCACCTTCCGCCGTTTGACAGGGCCAACACTCTCCGCTGGACGGCAAAATGCCGTATTCCGCTTGGCCTTGACTTCCACAAAATACAGCGTGCCATTTTTTTTGGCGATAATATCGATCTCGCCATATTTTTGCCGGTAATTGCGACAGACAATCTGATAACCATCCTGTATCAAAGCCTGTGTGGCCAAATCTTCACCTTGCCGGCCAATCGTTTTGCTATTTTCTTTCATTGCAAACTTCCCAATTGCGTTATTTAACACGAAACGTCCGTCTATGCACCGGCGATGGACCAAATTGTAAAATTGCTTGTCGATGGGCCGACGTAGGGTATCCTTTGTGCTGTGCAAAACCATATTGAGGAAACAAGCCGTCCATCGCTTCCATCAGCCGATCCCGGTGGTTTTTCGCCAAAATACTTGCGGCGGCGATAGATATGCTTAAAGCATCGCCATGTATTAAACCTTTTTGCGCCGTTTCTACAGGCAATGTCATCGCATCCAATAATAAATAATCCGCTGCCGGGCGCAATTTTGCCACGGCTCTCATCATAGCCAGACGCGTTGCTTGTAAAATATTTATTTTATCAATTATGCGATGATTTACCGTAGCAATACCATAACTAATCGCTTGTTCAAGAATCACCGGCTCCAAAGCCAAACGTCTAGCAGGGCTTAATTTTTTAGAATCATTCAACTTTTCAATTAGACAGCCGGGGGGTAAAATAACTGCCGCCGCCACCACCGGCCCAGCCAAAGGTCCGCGTCCCGCCTCGTCTACCCCGGCGATCCAACGATATCCCTGGTCAAATAGTTCTTGTTCATAAACGCTCATTTGCCGCAAACGCGCCAATTCCTTTTCATCCATTGCCAGACTCCTCCGGCGTTTCCAGGGTAAAACGCCCCAGCTTACCATTACGAAATTCTTGCAAAAAAACGGCTGCAGCATCTTCCGTCCGCAATCGCCCGCCTTGCCCTAGCAATCCCCGGGAAACGGCCAAATTGGTAAAAAAGGCATCGCCGTCTTCCGGCGTTTGCTCCAGTTTATACCTGGCGCAAACCGTCTGCGCATCGATACGCAATAACAATTCCGCCAATTGCCGCGCTACCTGATATACCGGAAATACCAAATCGCTGATTGACCCGCAAACCGCTAGTTTAAAAGCGGTATCGTCGCTGGCGAACTTGGGCCATAACAACCCTGGCGTATCCAAAAGCTCAATTCCAGCGCGGGTTTTCACCCACTGTTTGCCTTTGGTAACGCCAGGTTTGTTTCCTGTTTTGGCGGCGGCGGCCGGCGCCAAAGCGTTGATCACCGTCGATTTACCGCAATTGGGGATACCCAATACCATAGCCCGTACCCCGCGAGGCAAACGGCCTTTGGCAGCCAGCTTTTGATACAAGGGTTGCGCAGATTTTTCTACCGCGGCAATTAATTCTCGAACCCCTTGCTTGCGGGCGGCGTTCACCGCGGCAGGATAATAGCCGCGGCGGCGATATGCCGCCAACCAACGTTGCGTCAATTGCGGATCGGCCAAGTCCGCCTTATTCAGCAACAAAACATGAGCTTTCCGCCCTAAATAGGGTTGCAAATCCGGATTGCGGCTGGCAGCGGGAATTCGCGCATCGATTACCTCAATAATCATATCTACCAAAGCCAAATCCGCTTCTATATTTCTTTTGGCCTTGGCCATATGGCCAGGATACCACTGAATCATGTATACACCTCGTAAAAAATAATGCCGCAAAGTTTGCGGCATTATTATACACGGCCTAAGGGCCGCACCTTCGTCTTGGGAGGACGATAGGATATACAATAGACGCTTTGGTTGAAAACGGGATTGTTTCCACCTACGTAGCTATTATACGATCATAGCCGCTGCTAGGTTTGCCGCCGGTTTTCTGAATCAGAAACGGCCGTGGCAATGCGCCGGACCTTGCGACATTTCGGCATAGGTTCCGGCCCGTGCGGCTATTATATCATGCTTTTATCCTTTTGACAAATTTCCCGCGCCTCCAGGTCTTGCCACAGGGAAAAAATGCTTGTTTCATCTATGGCGTTGTAAAAGCGAAAGCTGGAACATGTATCTGCTCCCAGCGCGGGCAATACGACAAAGGCAAAACATCTTTTATCTTATGCACCGGTTTCCACATATGCGCAATAACGCTGGGCAATCGCTTTAGCAGCATCTTCCACGCCAATTTTTGTCGTGTCCACAATAAAATTCGCCGTTTGCTTATACAGGGCTTCCCTTTCTTGCACCATTTTTTCCAAAGATGATAAATCTGGTTTGCCGCATAATAACAAACGATCATTTTTTCGGCTAATCCGACCCAAGATGGTTTGCGGATCGGCGGACAATAGCACAAACCAACCATTGGCCCGCAATAAATCAAAATTTGTTGCCACAGGGGTTAAACTACCGCCGGTGGCTATCACCTGTTTTTGCTTAACGGCAATTTTCTTCACCACCAATTCTTCCTCGGAACGAAAACGAATTTCTCCGTGTTTACGGAACAATTGAGGCAAAGTTAAACCGGTTACCTGACGAATTTGCTCATCCGTATCCACAAAAGCATAATCCAACAAACCGGCCAAAGTACGTCCCACTACCGTTTTTCCACTACCCATAAAGCCGATCAA
>CASEQE010000003.1 GCA_949289995.1 uncultured Peptococcaceae bacterium | reverse complement strand
GTTAGCAAGTGACAATTTTGAATTGTATAGAGTGGTATCCTTGGAATTCAATAATTTTATGATTTATTACGGGTTAAAAAAATGCCTATGCCTGCTCCTACAAGGAGAATTGGCGCCAATCTAATAAATAACCATTCAAATGCATGAATAGCTACCCCGATAACAGCGGTTTCCGGGGAAGTATAATCCCAACCCAGATAAGAACTTTTTGCTACAATTAAAAAAATAGAAATGATTACAATGACCGCACAAGACAAGATAAGCAGCCGCTGTAGTGTTTTTTGTTTGGTTTTCTTTCTTTGCGCTAATTGTAGATTTATGATTTCCAATTTTGCGGCAATGGCTTTTAAATCATCTGCTTTCGATTCAATAATATTTTCTCCAAGCAAAGTACTTACCGGTGTTTCAAATACTTCCGATATGGAAATTAGCATATCAGAATCAGGGACGGATAGCCCATGCTCCCATTTGGAAACGGTTTGCCGCACTACATTCAGTTTGATGGCCAGTTCTTCTTGGGAAAGTCCTTTTGATTTTCTGATTGTTTTGATGTTTTCGCTTAACATTAGGGATAACCTCCGTCTTTCAGTTGTTATCACGATTATATGAAAATCCGCCCGTTGCGACAAGCAACGCATATTAACATTTATAGTTATGCCCATTTGATTGTAGATTCCTTAAAAATATAATTATAAAATCAATTTTCAACATCAGTTATGATATTCCATTTTTTCTTTTGTTTCTTTACTGCATATTTCACATTAGGCTTAGCCCAAGAGGAGGCCAAGGATTTTAGATTTTGTTTCCTCATAGCATATAAAATTTATTTTTTAGGCTAAAAGCTGCGTTACGAAACTGGTTTGAACTTGTTTTTCGTAAACTTAGGCAAGGGCGTTTGTTGCAAAGGCCGAATGAAAATACCAATAGCACCTTTTAATTGGTTTTTGCATAAGCCTTATAAATAAATTTAAGATCATTCTATATCAAAAGAGTAAAACATACTGGATTGATACTTATTTATTATTTGTGAAACAATTCTACAAAGATTGACTTTCTCATTGTGAGCAGCTATGATAAGAAACTGGAAGTTTGTGTTGGCAACTTCCGCTTCTCTATTTCTGTGAGTGGAGTGATATCATTGGATTTGTTGTGGCAAATTGTCTGTATCACGGCGGTGGCCGGTATGGGCGGCACGGGCTTAGGTGGCGTGCTGTCCTGCCTGTTTCGAAAGGATTCCAGCCGTACGGTTAGTTTGTTGTTGAGTTTTGCTGGCGGTGTGATGACGGCTGTGGTATGTTTTGACCTGTTGTCTCATGCAGTGGCCCCAGAGGGAACGGCCGACCACACCCATCTGTTTTTGACGGCGGTAGGTATCATGCTGGGCTATGCCGTTATTTATCTGCTTAATGCCTGTATTGACCGGGATACCAACCATGAAGTGGCCCATATTGACGAGAACCATCCCAAAACCGCAGATTCGCTGGAAGAACTGATTCATGCGGATCACTATCAGGTTCACGAGCAGGGTGGGCAGTCTCACGGAAGCCTGTTTCTGGCTGGGCTGGTGATGGCGGCGGCCATTGCTTTGCACAATGTGCCGGAGGGCATGGTTATCGGCGCGTCGTTTGCCACCTCGGCCCAACAAGCCGTGCTTTCTCGAGGGGGAATTGTCATGGCTATCGTCATCGGGCTGCACAATGTGCCGGAGGGCATGGCGGTAGCCGTGCCGCTGATCTCTGGGGGAATGAAGAAGAGAAAGGCTGCGCTGCTTACTGCAATTACCGGGGCGCCTACAATATTAGGCGCAATTCTGGGGCTCTACTTGGGAACAATGGGTCCTACTATGCTGTCCTTATCCCTGAGCTTTGCTTCCGGCGCCATGTTATATGTGGTGTTTGGTGAATTGATGCCGGAAGCAATTTTGATGTGGCGGTCTAAGCTGCCGGCATTGGCTACCGTTATCGGAATTTTGATGGGACTGGTGATTATCTATGCGTAACATCGTCCCTTTTGATTGTAGCTGGTGAGGAAATTTTACTTGTTGATGTAGACGGGGCAGGATACAGAACAAAAATTACATATCCTACTAGAATGACAACAAGCAGAGGCGCTTCTACGGAAGCGCTTTTGTCATTTTCTAGCTATTCCACCAGAATCTTTGTAACAGGAACCGTATAACCCAATTTACAGTTCCTGCCGCAGATATATGGGATTTGCCACATTGTTCTCTATCGCAGTGCAGCCAATGGAGATCAGCTTGGCGCAGAATTGTGGGGATGCAATATTTTTTTGATGGATTATAGTTTGTATGCGATCATCGGGCTTTAAAATAAAAGAGCAATCTGAATTTAACAGGAAATCAGATCGCTCTTTTTGGTGATTATGCAAATTATGTTGTCAAGACGGGCCTTAGCCCCTCAAAAACCCAGTAAAATCAGGATTTTTCGGGCCTTTGAAATCATTCCCACTCGATGGTGGCCGGGGGTTTGCCGGTGATATCGAAGACTACGCGATTGATGCCTTTGACCTGGTTGGTGATTTCCGTAGACACTTTTTCCAGCAATTGGTGATCCAGGTGGGTATAACGGCAGGTCATAAAGTCGTCTGTGGTAACGGCGCGCAACGCCAAGGTATAGTCGTAGGTGCGGTCGTCTCCCATAACGCCTACCGAACGCAGGTTGGTCAGTACCGCAAAATATTGATCCGGTCGTTGCTCTTGCGGCAGGGCATCCACTGCGCGGCGGAAAATAGCATCGGCTTTTTTCAATAGTTGCAGCTTTTCGGCAGTAATATCGCCGATGATGCGCACGGCTAGACCGGGGCCGGGGAAGGGCTGACGTTCCGTTAGTTCATCGGGCAGGCCCAATACTTTGCCAAGAGCCCGGACTTCATCTTTAAACAGATGGCGTAAAGGTTCCAATACGCCGGTAAATCCCATGGTTTTTGGCAGGCCGCCTACATTGTGGTGGCTTTTGATGGTGGCGGCGTTTTGGGTGCCGGATTCAATAATATCTGGGTAAATGGTGCCTTGGGCCAAAAATTGGCAATCGCCCAATCGTTTGGCTTGTTCCTCAAAAACATGGACAAATTCTTTGCCAATGATTTTGCGTTTTTGTTCCGGATCGTCTATCCCTTGCAATTTGTTTAAAAATCGTTGGCTGGCATCTACGGAGATAAATTGCAAAGATTGTTGGGAAAAATAGGCGGCGATTTGTTCTGGTTCGTCTTGACGCATCATGCCGTGATCCACAAAAATACAAGCGGCTTGTCCGGGTAAGGCCCGGGATAGCAGGGCGGCGCATACCGAGGAATCCACTCCGCCGGATAAGCCCAAGACCACCCGGCCGGAACCGGCTTCCCGTTGTAATTGGCGGCAGAGTTGATCGGCCACATCGTCTAGGCTATAATCTCCGGCGGCGCCGCAAATGTGGTAGAGAAAATTGTGGATCAGTTGTTTTCCTGGTTCTGTAAGTTGTACTTCCGGATGAAATTGCACGCCGTATAGGCGGCGTTGGGGATTTTCCATAGCTGCTACCGGGCAATTGGCGGTGGCGGCGGTAATATGGAAACCGCTGGGAATGGCGCTTACATAATCGGTATGGCTCATCAGAGCGGTGAATCGGTCTGTAATGCCCTGCCATAGCGGCGAGGCAGCGGCAATATTCACCTGACAAGGCCCGTATTCGCTGACGCTACAGGACGAAACCTGGCCGCCCAGCGCATAGCTAAGCGCTTGCATGCCGTAACATATGCCTAAAACCGGCACCCCAAGTTCCAGCAATTGCCGGGGACATTGGGGGGCGTTGGGAGCATATACGCTGTTGGGACCGCCGGTAAGAATGATGCCGATAGGATGGTGTTTTTGGATTTCTTCTATGGGCGTTTCATGGGAGAATACCAAGGAATAAACATGACATTCCCGTACGCGCCGGGCAATTAATTCCTTATATTGGCCGCCAAAATCGACGACTGCCACGGTTTGATTTTTCATATTGCCAAACCTCCGTATTGGCTGTATAGGTGGGAAAGCAAATACCGATGGAGCTATGTGCTGTTATTTGGGCAGCATGGCTTACAGAAAACCGATTATGGATGATGTTGAATTATGTTAAAATCAGATAGTCGTCCCGGTGTTCGCCTACGGAGACGTATTGAATGGGGCAGGCTACGGCTTTTTCGATGAAACGAATGTAATCCAAAGCGGCGGCCGGCAAATCTTCTGCCCGGCGGCAGTGGGAAATATCCTGGCAGAAACCAGGCAAATATTGGTAGATGGGTTTGGCGCGATTTAATGCGGCGCCCATGGGGAAGGTTTCCACGGTTTGGCCGTCAATTTCATAGGCCACGCAAACCGGGATTTGCTTCATATAGGAAAGAACGTCCAATTTGGTTAACGCCAGCCGATCCGCGCCTTGTAGCAGTACGCCATAGCGGGAGGCTACGCAGTCAAAGGCGCCTACCCGACGGGGACGGCCGGTGGCGGCGCCGTATTCGCCGCCTGCTTGTCGCAGGGCGTCGGCTTCCGCTCCGCTCATCTCCACGGTAAACGGTCCTTCCCCCACACAGCTGGAGTAGGCTTTGATAATGCCCAGGGTGAAATCCAGCTTGCGGCCGGGGATGCCTGCGCCCAAGGGAGCGTAGGCCGCCAGGGTGGATGAGGACGAGGTGTAGGGGATGATGCCGTAATCAATATCCCGCA
>CASEQE010000002.1 GCA_949289995.1 uncultured Peptococcaceae bacterium | reverse complement strand
ATTGCCGGTGATTTTTACCATGACTTTTTGCACCGCCAAAAAGGGCGGCGCTACCATGATGGGAGACCGCAGTGAGGACATTTGCGCTTTTGCGCAGAAGCATGGGGTTGCGGTGGTGGGGGCCAATTGCGGCGATTTGAGCCCCAAAGACTATCCGCCGATTATTGAGGCGCTGAAACAGGCGGGCGTGCCCATACTGTTGCAGCCCAATGCGGGCAAGCCGCAGTATACGGAAAATAAAGCGGTGGTTTATCCTTTGTCGCCGGAAAAATTTGCCGCGGAAATGGCGGTATGCCGTCAGGCCGGGGCGCAATTGTTGGGCGGCTGTTGCGGCACCACCCCAGAACATATTCGCCAGTTAAAAAGCTTAAAGGCATAGGGAACAGAAAGGGGCGCCTGCCATGTTGTTTCAGGATATTGTGATGTTGGACGAGGATTTTCAGATTCGCCAACATATGTATTTAGGCGTTAAGGACGGCCGTATCGCCTATTTGTCCGATACGCCGCCGGACGCCGGCGCTTTTGGTCCGGTTTACGCCCATGGGGCAGGAAAGTTGTTTATACCCGGTTTTTTCAATAGCCATAGCCATGCGCCGATGTATCTGTTGCGGGGATATGGGGAAAATTTGCGGCTGAACGACTGGCTGAATCAGCGGATTTTTCCTTTTGAAGATCAGTTGACCCCGGAGGATATTTATTGGTCCTGTTTATTGGGGGCGGGAGAAATGTTGCGTTTTGGCATCGTTTCGACCAGCGATATGTATATGCGGGGAGAGGCTTTGTCCCGGGGGTTTGCCGACAGCGGCATCAAAGCCAATTTGAGCTTGGGCTGCACCTGTTTTGATCAACGTTCCTATCGGGAATTGCCGGCATATCAGGATACGCTGGATACTTTGGCGGCCTGGCACGGATATGACAACGGACGTTTGCTGGTGGACTTTTCCCTGCATGGGGAATATACCAGCAGCGAAAAGGTAGCGCGAGGCGTGGCCGAGGCGGCGTGGGAAAACGGCCGCGGCATCCATGTGCATGTGGCGGAAACCAAGGAGGAAACCCAGGGTTGTTATGAACGGCACGGTATGAGTCCCGTGGCCTATTTGGCGGCCTGCGGCCTGTTTGACGGACCGGCTATCGCCGCCCATTCCATTTATATCGACCAGGCGGATATTGCCATTTATAAGGAAAAAGGGGTTACCGTAGCCACTTGTCCCAAAAGCAATTTGAAATTGGCCAGCGGCGTTTGCCCGGCGGCGCAACTATTGGCGGCCGGCGTGAATGTGGCTTTGGGCACGGATAGCGTGGCCAGCAATAATAATTTAAATATGCTGGAAGAAATGAAAACCTTTGCTTTGTTGCATAAGGGGGTTAGCGGCGACCCAACGTTGATTACGCCAGCCCAGGCTTTATATGCGGCTACCAAAGCGGGAGCGGTCGCTCAGGGCCGGACGGATTGCGGCGCTTTGAAGCTGGGCAACCGGGCGGATATTGTGGCTGTGGATATGCAGGGACCGTATTGGCGGCCAGCCCACAATTTGTTGCATAATCTGTTGTATGCCGCTGTGGGCAGCGACGTTTATATGACCATGGTGGATGGAAAAATCCGCTATGAAAACGGTGAATTTATGGATTTCGACTGGGAACGGGCCGTCTATGAGACGGAACAGGCGCGCCTGCGAATCCTTGCCGCTTTGGCGGCAAAAGCCTGATGGGGAGGAATTATCATTAACGACAAACAGGTTCTTTTATCCGATGACTTATTGCGCCAGGTAGAACGACCGGGCCAATATATGGGCGGCGAGAAAAACGGCGTATGCAAGGATATGGAGCAGGTGAAGGCTTCGATGGTTTTTGCGTTTCCGGACGCTTATGAATTGGGCATGTCCCATTTGGGCATGCGCTTGATTTATGAAACGGTAAACCGGCAGCAGGACTTTTTATGCGAACGTAGTTTTTTACCTTTGGACGATATGGCGGCGGAAATGCG
>CASEQE010000001.1 GCA_949289995.1 uncultured Peptococcaceae bacterium | reverse complement strand
GGGGAGGATTGAATTATGAGGGAAAAAGATTTGGAGCGGCGGCTTACGCAAGGAGTGAAAAAACTGGGCGGCAAGGCATACAAGTTTGTCAGCCCCGGTAACGCTGGGGTTCCCGACCGGTTGTTGGTAATGCCGGGGGGGAGGGTGGCGTTTGTGGAATTGAAGGCCGCTGACGGGAGGTTATCTCCGTGTCAGAAAACAAGTATAGACGAATTAAAACGGTTGGGGGCGGACGTTGAAGTATTGCGGGGATTGGAGGATGTGGATCGGTTTCTTAGGGAGTGTCATTTACGTCCGGAAAAAGAAACGGAGGGGGATCTATGATTTACCTGCCGTATCCTTACCAGCGGTACTGTGGGGAGCGGATCGTTCGTGAAGCGGCTTTGGGCTTGTTTTTAGACATGGGTATGGGAAAGACAGTAATCACGTTAGACGCTATTTATACTTTGCGGTATGATCGTTGGGTTGTGGAAAAGGTGTTGATTATCGCCCCAAAAAAAGTGGCGGAAGGGGCTTGGAGCACGGAATCGCAGAAGTGGGAGCATTTACGCCGGTTGCGTATTTCTGTGGCGGTGGGTAGTAGGCAAAAACGTTTACAGGCGTTGGCCGCTCCGGCGGACGTTTATGTGATCAACCGGGATAACGTGGCCTGGTTGGTGGAGCATTTTCGCCAGGATTGGCCCTTTGATATGGTGGTTTTGGATGAAAGCAGCAGCTTTAAAAACAGTCAAAGTAAGCGGTTTAAGGCTTTGAAACTGGCGCGCGGCCGCATTAAAAGATTGGTTGAGCTAAGCGGCACGCCTTCCGCCAACGGGCTTATGGATCTTTGGGCGCAGATTTATTTGCTTGACGGCGGGCAGCGTCTGGGGCGGACATTGGGACAATACCGGGAACGGTTTTTTGAACCGGATAAACGAAACCGCACGCAAATTTTTTCTTATAAGCCGAAAAAAGGGAGTTTGGAGCATATACAGAAAGCGATCGGCGATATTTGTATAAGCCTGAAAGCGGAGGATTATCTGAATTTGCCGGATCTGATTTTTGATGACGTGCCGGTAGTATTAGATGGTCCGGCGCAAAAGGCGTACCGGCGGTTGGAACGCGATATGCTGCTGCAAACGGAGGACGGGCAAATCACCGCCGCTTCCGCCGCCGTGCTTACCAACAAACTGCTGCAATTGTGTAATGGAGCCGTATACGACGTTGACAGGCAGCCTTTGTTGGTGCACGACTGTAAGGTAGAAGCATTTTTGGAAACGCTGGAAAAATTGAATGGCCAGAATTGCTTGGTGTTTTATAGTTTTTGCCACGACCGGGACCGTTTGTTGGCGGCGCTGGCTGCAACCGGTTTACGGGTTCGAGAATATCAGAGCGCCGCCGACGGGGAGGCCTGGAATGCCGGAGAGGTAAATGTACTGTTAGCCCATCCGCAAAGCTGCGCTTATGGGTTGAATTTACAAGCAGGCGGCCGGCATATTGTTTGGTTTGGTCTTACTTGGTCTTTGGAGCTGTATGAACAGGCGAATAAGCGGTTACACCGGCAGGGGCAGGAACATCCCGTTATCGTTCATCATCTTGTGGTACAAGGCGGCATGGATGAAGATGTGATCAAAAGTTTGCGTACAAAGGGCGGCGCGCAGCAAGCGTTGTTAGCCGCTTTGCAGGCACGGATTGATAAAGAAAGGTGCGGATAATCGAGAACGGCCGATTTTCACAATCAGCCGTTTATATTCCGGAGGTATCTTTATGTTGGCGTTGTAGGTCAGTATATATATGCATATATATATTACGGGGGAGAAGATGGATCGAAAAATATTAAAGCAATATCGGTGGATTTTAGAAGAGATTGAATATCTGGAAAATGAAAAGCGTTTGCTTTTGGATCGCTATTTGTCGCGGGGAGCGTGGGACGGTATGCCTCATAGCTGCGGCGAAAATCACGATTCCACGGCCAGCATAGTCGTTAAACGCCAGCGTTTACAGGAGCTTATAGATGAAAAGCTGGATGAACTAATCGAATGCCGGCGGGAGATTGAACAGGCTTGGCGGGGGCTTTCGCCGGACGACCGGATGATTATGCGTTGGCATTATCTGGATGGAAAAAGCTGGGGAGCTATTGCCGCGAAAATGTCCTATAGCTATCGCTGGATTTTAGAGCGGCATAGGCGTATTTTGCAAGCTTTGAAATAACTTGCCGTTATATTCTTTTTCATCCCATAGCGTAGCGCACTAACAATGGGGATATGGAAAAGATAGCGGAAGATCTTGGAGGAAAATGGAGGGCGGAGTTTATTTTTCCTACCAAAATGGTGAATTAATACAGGGGAAGTCCAAAGGCTAAAAAAATCCTAGTAATTTACTAGGATTTTTTCATGCAAACAAATCTTAGTGATTTACTAGGAATTATTTTTTTTCAATAAAATACCAGTTAGAATCCGGCGCTATTCGATTATTCACAAATGCCTCCGTCTTGGGTGATCCACGCTGAATGCCTTTGAATTAGTGGCCTTGATGTTGTAGCCGTGTTGTGATTGAGGGTAAAACACCAGATAAATGAACATGTTTACTCTGTCTAATCATCAGGGTGTGGCTCGTTGCTGTGCTGTGGTTGGGAGAATACCCGCCTGTATGCTGTGCTGTGGTTGGGTGATACCCGTCTGCATGCTGTGTGGGGGGTGGGGCCGGTGTGGGGTGGGGGGAGGGAAACCAGGTACTTTGCCCGGGTTACGCCCCGCCGGGGAAAGGATAATAAGCTGCAGAGAAAGATAGCATACAAATTTGGATTTAGCTAAAGACAGCATACAAATTCATATTTAGCTGTGGTATAATACTATAAAAGAAAATTATTCTGTTTTCATGCGCTTTGCAGAAATGCTTGGCGCTTTTTTTTATGGCAAAAAGCAACTTTTGTCAGAAGGCGCTAAACGTTTAGAAAGTATCTGGCGAATGGAAGGTGAAAATATGAGCGTGATTCTGGATATGGCAAAACTACCAGGCGTTGGCAAAACGCCTTGGCCCGAGCGGGCGGCTGAGATTGACCGGCGTTGCGCCTTGCTATATCAGGAGCGGGAAGAATCCCGATTGCCGGTAACGCCTAGCCATATTGCGGCGGTATTGGGCTTACATCCCAGTGATTTAGCACATTATAAAAACGGTAGCGGCGGTCGGTTGACCCATGGTGGCCCGCTTATTCAAGAATATTATCCCACAGTAAAAGAAACGATTAATGCCTGGATTACCCGCTTTGACGCTTTGACGCAGGATATTATGTCTACCACGGATACATACCAGCCTGCAATGTATCTACTAAAATCTTTGTACGGTCACAGTGACAGGCCGGATACGAATAAAGAAACGGTAACGGTGAGTTTTGAACTGATCCGCGGGGAGCTGGACAAGATAAAAGCGGAATTGCCGGCGGGGGTGTTTCCGCAGTTGGCTTGTGGCATTGTCAAAAACCCACGAGAGCCCATATATGAAGAAGGAGTATCCGCCGGAAAAGCGCTTGATATTTCCTGTGATGAAGCTAGGGAAAATACGATTGGGTTGATCGATACTTCGCTTCATGGATAAAGCTTAGCCGCGTTTTTGGCAATGTAGATGGGAGGTATTCCACATTCTGGATTTACGGCCGGTTTGTATAGGCAATTGGCTTGGAGAAAAGGGGTTAAAGGAGGAGGAAAATGGCGGTTGAGCCAATGGCGGTGAATCTAGAAAAATTAGGTATCACTCCCGATATTATGCAAGATTTGGCTTTGATTACGTCTGATCCCATGTTATTTTGTCGGGTTGTTTTGCGGATCCAAGATAAGATGGGGAGGATCACACCTTTGGCGTTTAATCGTGCGCAAATGCGTTTGTATCAGGAATATATGCGGCAGCGTCAAGAAGGGCGCCCGGTGCGTATCATCATTTTAAAAGCGCGGCAGATGGGATTTTCCACGGCGGTGGAAGGCATTTTTTATTGGCATACTACCAATACGGAAAACATTAATACCATGCTGATCGCCCATAAAGCGGACGCTTCTACGGCGATTTTCAACAAAAATAAGTTTTTCTATGATAATGAAATCCCCATTTTACAGCCTATGCGCAAAGCCAGCAACGCTAAAGAATTATTATTTGAAAATCCAACGGTGATCCCTACGGAAAAACGGTTGAATCCCGGACTTCGTTCCAAGATTATTATCGAAACGGCGATGAATAAAGAGGCCGGCCGTTCTTTAACCATACATAATCTACATGTTTCAGAATTGGCATTTTGGCCATATACGGAGACTATGGTTTCCCTTATGCAGGCGGTTCCCAATGAACCGGGTACGTCGGTTATTGTGGAAAGTACGGCTAATGGCATTGGCGGCGATTTTTATGAGATGTGGCAGCAGGCGGTACGGGGGGAAAGCACTTTTGTTCCTTTGTTTTTTCCTTGGTGGCAACATCAGGCCTACCAAATGCCGGTAGGCCGGGATTTTGTAGCGGATTATGAGGAAAAGGAGTTAAAACGCTTATATGGCCTTAGAGACGAGCAATTGATGTGGCGGCGGTGGTGTTTGGCTAATAATTGCGGCGGCGATATCGATATTTTTCATCAAGAATATCCATCTTCCCCGGAAGAAGCGTTTATTGCTAGTGGTAGGCCTGTTTTTGATGTGGGCGCATTAGAATCTGCGTTGCGGCAAGCCGCCGATCCGCCGCCGGAGCGGATTGGCCGAGTGATGGATATTGATGGGCGGGCGCAATTTCAGCGTCTCCATAATGGATTTTTAAAAGTTTGGCGTTGGCCGGAAGACGGAAAAGAGTATGTGGCGGGTATCGATGTTGCTTTAGGTAAAAATAGCGGGGACTTTAGCGTAATACAGGTGATTGAACGGATTAGCGGCTTGCAGGTTGCCGAATGGCACGGGCATATCGACCCTGATTTGCTTGGTGATGAGGCGGCTTTATTGGGAAAATTTTATAATTTGGCGTGGTTAATTCCGGAAGCCAATAATATGGGCGCGGCAACGGTGCAGCGTTTGCGGGCTTTACATTATCCCAGGCTTTACCGACGAATGACCATTAATAAGATAACCAATAAGCGGACGGTAGATTATGGCTTTACTACTACGGCGCAAAGTAAGCCTTTAGCAATCGCTTCTTTGTCCGCGGTCATTCGTGAAAACGCTTGCCGGATTCAGAGCCCCAATGCTTTGCGGGAATGTATGACTTATGTAATTGGCGACGATGGTAGAAGCACCAATGCGCAAAATGGTTGTTACGATGACAGAGTAATGGCGTTAGCTATGGCTTTTCAGGGGCGTAATGAACGACCGTGGGAGAATTTACCGGATATCAATCCGGGAGATGTGAATGAAGAAATATTGCAGATTTACGGCGTGCTTAATGCTATTACCGGCTATTGACGCGTACCGGGATAGGCCGAAGCGGTTCCAATCGGAGCCACTTTGCTGATTGGAAAAGGAGAAGAAAGGAATATGAAGCAGCCCAAGGATTTTGAGAAAATCGTTAATCGTATTCATCAGGCGGAACAATGGAGGGACGGAAATTATAAAGAAGATTGGCGCCGGTGGTTACGGATGTATAGAAGCCAGCCGGAGCAACGCCGGGAGGGCAGTAATATTTATGTGCCCTATACATTTATGATGGTAGAAACAATTAAAAGTCGGATTGCCAATAGTGTTTTTGCCAATCGCCCGTATTTGACAATGTTACCGGTGGGTCACGGGGACAGCTTTCGCGCTGAAAAAATAGAAAAGTTAATGGATTGGCAAATGAATGAGCGTATGGGCGTGGAACGCGTTTATAGCAATCACCTGCTCAGTGATTTGCTTGTATTGGGTA
Organism: uncultured Peptococcaceae bacterium; assembly: GCA_949289995.1. Taxonomy (GTDB): domain Bacteria; phylum Bacillota; class Dehalobacteriia; order UBA4068; family UBA4068; genus JAILCQ01. The sequence goes on along the minus strand of CASEQE010000001.1, from coordinate 10,586 downwards.
CGGCCATTCAATATACCGGTTGGCGTAAAACCTTACGTGCCATTAAACGCTTGGAAACGATTGAGTATCCTTTGGAAGTGGATGGTGTGCCAATTAACGGGGTAGATGGAGCTCCTTTGTATATTACCTCCAGAGGCCCCACAAAACAGAATCGGGTTGTATATGACGATCCAGAAGTAAAAAGCATAGACCTGTTTGATTTTTATGTTGATAGCAATGCGGAAAATATTGAAGACGCGCGTTTTTGCGGTCACAGAGAATACTATAGCAAAAAGCAATTGCAGGCGTTAACAAAAACAGCGGGATGGAAAATAGATTGGAAAAAAATAAGTGGCGAAGAAGACAGTTTGGAAGGTGGCCGGACGATTCGTGCGGAGTTGCAACAAAAAGGACAAAGCGCAATAGAAGTAGAGGGGAACGGTTTGTATCTGGTTCATCACTATTGGGAGGATGAACGGCATGCGGTGATTATCAATGAAAGCTACTGCGCTCTGGATGAAGAAAATCCGTTTTGGCATGGGGTGAAACCCTATGATAAATGCTGTTATTGTACGTTGCCCCATGAGTTTTACGGTATTGGCATACCGGAAATGGTATACGGTCTGCAAAATGAATTGAATACGGTACGAAATCAGCGTATTGATTATAATTCTATGGCCTTGCGTCGTATGTGGAAAGTGCGGCGGGGCAGCGGTTTAACGCCTAAGGATTTGGTTTGGCGGCAAAATGGTATTGTTCAAGTTAATGAGCTGGATGATGTGCAAGAAATTCAAGTGGCGGATTTGCCGGCGTCGGCATTTACCAACGAGGGCATAATTAAGCAGGATATGCAGGATACCACGGGTTGCCGGGATGTAATTTTGGGCTTGTCCGCTACGAATGAAACAGCGACAACCACTATGACGAAAGACAATAACGCTTCTTTGCGTTTTAAAGACGTGGTTACAGCGGTTATTAGCCAATTGTTAGTACCTTTGGGGAAAAAGTGTTTTGAATTGGATCAACAGTTTATGACGGAAGAAAAAGTTTTTCGCTTAATGGACAGTAAAGCTGATGAAATTTTTGTCGCTTCTCCCTTTGATTTAGATGGAGAATACGACGTGATGTATAGCGGTACGGCGGTTGATCCTATGGCGAATAAAGAATTGCAGAAGCAACGCATGATTGAGGTTTTAAACGTAATTCAAAACAATCCGCTGTACCAGAACGATCCCCAAGCTTTATTAGCCGTGTTGCGTGAATTCTTTAAAGCGGAGGGTTTTCGGGATTATGACGAGATGTTGCCACAAATGTCGCTAAGGCAATCGCCGTCCTCTTCGCTAGCTGCGGAAAATCCCGGTATGGCCGGGGCATCGATTGGCGGCGGTATGCTAAATGCGGCTAATATGTTGCAGGGAATAAACGATATTAGCACGGGAGGGGGTGATATCGTTGTTCCTTGATGAACTGCGTAGCAAATATGAAAACTGGCTTTCCGTTAGTCAAAGCGAGACTTGGAAAGACCTGGAAACAAAAGCAAAGGCGGAAGAAAATCGATTACTGGAAAGGTTGCGCAATGTGGACGAGTGGCAAAAGGTTCGTTTTATACAAGGGCAATTAGCGGCATGGCAAAAGCTATGCAATTTGCTAAAAGAACCGGAAACGAATTATAACAATTCAATAGATACACAGTAAGGAGGCTAAATTATAATGGCTTTATTTGAAGATGGACAAGCTGGTGTTTCCCTGGACGATGAAAGCTTATTTGCTGAGGCGGACAGACAAGAAAGCGGCCGGCCCCAAGACGAAGCGGCTGACAGCGCAGGCCCCGAAAGATATCGGACAAGCGAAAGCGCAGAAGCGGCAGAGCGTACCGCCCCGGCGCAAGTTGGACAAGCGGGGGAGCAACAGAAAGATAGAATTACGGAGCAAGAAGCTAAGGACGGTGGATCTGAAGACGTAAGCCGCAATCAGAATCAGTTGCAGCGAAGCTATCAGGAATTGCGCAGCCGTTTTACCCAAACCACGCAGGAATTGGCGGAAATTCGCCGGCAGAATCAGGCCTTAAGTCAACAGGTTGCCCGTATGCAATCCGCCGCTGCAGTGGCGGGAAACGGCGATCCGGAACAGGCGATCAAGCAGTTTATGGCAAATCCCGTGGAATGGGTGGCTAAGGCTTCCGCGCCGCTTTTGGAGCAGAAAGTGAATGAATCTTTGGCAGGCATACGCCGCCAAATGCAAATGCAAGAGGATAGCGTAAACCTGAATGCCTCTTTATTGCAGACGGCGCAAGATTTTCCGCAAGCGAAAACGGAAGATGGCCGCCGGCAGGTAGTGGAAAAAATGGTGGAAATTAGCAGCCGCTACGGAGACGGTTATTTATGGCGTAAAAACCCCAGCGGTATGCTGTTACAGGCGGCTTTAGAATTATGGGGACCGCCGAAAGTGATTGATCAGCAGGCGGTGAACGCGGCGACAGAAACAGGAAAGGCACAAGCCTTGGCCGAGTTGCAAAATAAAGAACAGGCCAAAAGCCAACTTACTGCACCACAGACGGTTAATAATAAAGATCAAACAACCGAAATTAGCGAGGATGAAAAGATTATACAAGGCATTTTTTCATCTTTAGGCGGAGGGTTATTTCAATAAAAGAGGTTATAAAACGAAAGGAAGATGATAGATGAGCAATATTACCGGGGTTAGAACAACTACGAATATAACGCAAAATCGTAGAGTTGTAGATATGGCGGACAAAATCGCCTTGCTGCAGCCGAATGTGGCGCCGTTTATTACGGTTCTTAAAAAAGCAAAAAACGATACCAGAGTGGTATATAATCCAAAGTTTGAATGGCTGGAAGATGATTTGTTGGGTATCCGCACATTGGCTAACGGCGCAGCGAATAATACCGTTACTTCGATAAACGTTGATGACGGCAGTATTTTTCGTATTGGCGATATTGCTAAAGTACCTTCTACCGGCGAATGCGTATTGATTACAGGTGTGTCGGCTAATGCGCTTACCGTTACCAGAGGATATGGTTCTACGAATGCGGCTGCTATTGCCGACGATGCGGAAATTCTAATTATCGGCAACGCCCAGGCGGAAAACGCCGGTGCTAGAGAGGTGAAATCTACCCAAGAAACGCCTTGCTATAATTATACGCAAATTTTCCGTACGCCTGTTTCTCTTTCGAATACTGAAAACGCTTCGAAGTTATACGGCGGAAAGGATCAAAATTATCAACGAGCAAAAGCTTTGATTGAACATAAGCGCGATATTGCCAACGCTTTATATTTTGGCCAACGCAAGGAGGATACCAGCGGCAACACACCCAGAAGAACGATGGGTGGGATTTTGGAATTTCTTTCTGGCGCTTCTCAAGTACAAGCGTTTGCTTCTAGCGGTGGAACCGCTTTGACTTACAATAATTTTGACGCTATGGTAGCGCAAAAGGTATTTGCCTATGGAAGTCAAGAAAAATTATTAGTGGCGGGGCCGAAGTTAGCGGCGATGATTAATAGCTGGGCGGTTAGCGATTTGGTTACCGATGTGGGTAAAGACAAAACTTATGGCATGCGGGTAAAAAATTTGATTACCAGTTATGGCGATTTAAAAGTTATTTATGACCCCTTATTGGCCGAGGCGGAAACCTATTCCGGATATGGCTTTGTATTAGATATGGAAAATGTACGCTACGTATATTTGAACGGCCGGGATACGAAGCTGAACACCAATATTCAGAACAATGACGTGGACGGGATAATGGATGAATATATTACCGAATGCTCTTTGGAATTTAAACAACCAAAAACGCACATGCTTTTAACCGGTTGTTATAACCCCAGCTAACATAAGGCGTAAATTACGGCGGCTCTCAGGCGTATAGGGGGCCGCCGTAAATATAAGGAGGGGAAAACGATGAGCAAAAAACGGCGTTTTGCTTCCCGTGGATTTTCTTGGAGCAATGGTATTGTTACTTTGGATAGAGTCGGCCGGGAATTCGATGTAGACGCGGAGAGAGATTTAATACAAGCGATTTTACGCAGCGGGGTGTATGACGGCGGGCATGTTTTAGAACTGCCCACAGTAGAGGAGTTAAGCAAAAGTGCGGCAGCGTTGTTTAGCGAGCAAGCGGCTTTTGCGCAAACCATCCAAACCGGGGTTGTGGAGGCATTGCCGGTGACGCCCTTGGATGGAAAAATAAATGAAGAGCTGGAGCTGCAAGCCATTGCGGAGGAAGAACGGCTTCGCCGGGAACAGGCGCAGGAAGATTTGCAAAAAATTGCTGAAAGAAAAGCAACGCGGGAAAAAATATACGGTAGTAGGCGGGAAAGTAAGCCGAAGAATGAAAAAGAAATTATGGATAAGCCGAAATCCGAAACTAAAAAACGCCGCGCCACTGGAACGGCTAAGCCTGCTTCTGCGGAACGCGAGTCGAAGAAGGGATAGCGCGCCATGGCAAAGATGTTACGAGTATTTAAAGATTTTCGTGGCGGATTATCAGAAATGGCCAACGACAATATGCCGGATAACGGTTTGGTTTTGGCAAAGAATACCGTGCCCGGGGATTATGCGGGTATTTCCCGATCTAACGGCAGTGTGATCGCTTACCCGCAAATTAGCGATATACATCCGGTGGTTTTATTGTTTGAGTTTCAACCGGCCAGTCAGGAAGCTATGGTAATCGCTTTTACCCAAGTGGATGAAAATTCCATGAATATGTACAAGTTTACCGGCGGAAATTGGGATAGCGTTTTACTGGGCACAAAAAAAGTGTTGGATTATTTTGTTTATGCCGGGGTTTTATATTGGTTAAACGGAGAAAAAATCAAACGATATGACGGCGTGAATACGCCGGAGGATTTAAGCGAATATAGCGGCGAAGGATATAGTCCTTCCGGTTTGTGGTCGCTTGTAGAAAAAGCGGTTGCGGTAGAACAGCGAGGGCAAAGATGGTTTTACGCTACAAAAGATAATCAAGTGATTTTCACCAACGTATCCTACCCCAATGCCCTTGCTGGCACTTCGGCGATTGATATTCGGGTTACAGATGGGGCGGATGATAAGATTAATGCTTTGCACGAATTTAACGAAGGGTTATTGGTTTTTTTAACCCGATCGGTTTATTATTTGTCGGGATGGGATTTTTCCGGCGGAACGGATATTAAATTAACCAGATTGAACGTAACCTGCGGTACTAAATGGCCAAAAACAGTAAAAACGGTTGAGAATGCAGTAATTTATTTAGGGATAGACGGGCTGTATCAATTAAGCTTGCCGTATTATGCGACGCAGATCGTGAGTAAAAATATTTCAGAGAAAAAGATTAGCAAACGGTTAAACGAAGATACGCCGAAGGAGTGCTATGGGGAAGTTTTTGGTGGAATCTATTATTTGGGATTACGCTTTGATGACGTTATTAAAGAATTTCGTTATTACATTAATGAAAAATCCTTTTGGGGTGAATTTACACAGCAGCCCTATTGCTATTATCGAGGCGGGGACGCACTATATTTAGGCTGTGCCAACGGCTTTGTTTTAAAATATGATGACAACAGCTTTCAATATGTGGATCCTGCCAGCGGTTTACCTATGCCGATTGTCTTTACTGCGCAAACCAAAGGGTTTGATGTAGCCGGAGCCATGTTTATGGATGCAAAGCTCAAAAGAGCTTTTGTGGCCGTAAAGCAATATCAAGAGCAAAGCACGACTTTAAAATTACAGATTAAAGCGGATTATGCCGACGCGGCTTGGGATTGGACGGTGAACGAGGTTTCCTTTGATGATTCTTTGGTATGGCAAGAAGGAAATTATGATAAGGCCTATTGGGGGTGGTTAGACGCGGTGACCAAAGAAATTTCCGTAAACAAAAAGGCGAAACGCATACAATATTTGTTTTACGACGATCATACGGGGCAACCGGCGACCATTTATGGCGTAGGCGTTTTATATAAAAAGAAAAAGGTAAAGGGAAACCGGGAAGGCATAACCGACGTTACGCCGATGTACGACGATTAAAAAGGGAGGATGAGCAGGATTAGTCAAATCATATTACCTTATATTTTTCAAGAAGGGAATAAAGCCTATGCCGCGCAAGTAATGGCTAATTTTTATGCGGTTTTGAATACATTAAATAGCATTGTTTTGCAGGATATGCCAGCGGACGATTTGGTAAGTGTGCTACAAACTCTATCCACGAAGATTAATAATGCCGTTACGAAAAACGAGCAGGGAAACGCCGCTCAAATTAAATTTGATGACGGGGAAACCATGCAACAAAAGTTAGACGGGGGCGAATTTAATGGCGTTGACGCTTTTAGCGTAATGAATCACATGTATAAATTATTTGTTGATTCAGCTGACGGGCATTTAAAGGCTTGTTTGCCCTCTGATGAGATGGCGCCGCCGTTATCCATCGATGAAAGAGGACATTTGATTTATACCATATCTGATGAGGTAATCCCTACGGGGGCGGTAGTGTACGATTTAGGTAATGTGCGGGGGGAAAAGGGAGAAACCGGACCGGCCGGTGGCATGCAGGCCAGTGTTTACGATCCGCATGAACATAAGAAAGATATTTTTGCGGCGATAGCGGATACCGCAACCCCTAAAGAGGCGCGATTAACGGCGGTAGCCGGTAGCTGGAATAGCGATACCAAAATAATTAAGTTGTTATCATCGTTAATAACTAATGCCAATCATTTCGACGTGGATACCGCCTATGATGTGACTGTGGATGAGCAAGAAGCTTGGGTAGCCGCAAAAGCGAAAGTGGTGGCCCAGGAAAATGGAAGCTTTGATTTAAAGGCCTTTGGCGCTATCCCAACAATGGATATTCCTTTAACCGTGCGGGTTTATGGCTGAAAGGGGGGGCGCGTTTATGGTAGGCATGGTAAAGGGAAGCGGCGGCGGCAATAGTGTTGATTTTTCTTTAACAACAGCGAAGATCGCGGATGTGCGTGAAGGTAAAAATTTTTATACTGCCGACGGGATCTTGCAACAGGGGAGCGCCGAGGAGCTGGCAGGCGGCAATTTGGTATTGGCAGGGAAGGATATCGTTCTACCTGGAGGCAGCTTTTTATCCGGCGATAAGATCGTAAAATGGGATGCCAACTTGACGGCGGCAAATATCCGTCAAGGCATATCCATTTTTGGTGTGAACGGTACTTTTTCCGGCAATGTGGCGGAAGGTAGTTTTTATGTGTCGTCCGGCGGCAGTTCCAGCTGGACGATAGAATGGGAAGGAAATTTTATCCCAAATTATTACGCCATTACCCTATACAGCATGGAAAGCGCGGCGGCGGTTTTTCCGGTTATGCTATATCTGTTTTCCAACCGGCGCTTGGGGAGTATGAATGAGAGCTGGGAGTTTTCTTCACAAACGCCGGGGCGCGTTGATGTGACGGAGACTGCTGGTTCCTTAACGATAGATTTGAGCCGTGTCGGCGTATATTTTGCCCCGGGAACGTATGATTATCTTTTGGCCGAGTAGGGAGGGTTTGCGCGTATGAGCACATATTATGATTTGGGCCGGGTAACCGGCGGCTTTATCATTATGGGATACTATGAAAGTTTATCGGCGTTAATGTCGGCAATCCCATCGCCCTCCGCCGGAGACGCCTACGGCGTAGGTACGTCTCCCCCTTATCAGATGTACGTCTACGACGGGGTAAGCGGCAGTTGGAAGGATAACGGCGCTTTGCAAGGCGAAAAGGGAGATACCGGGGAAACCGGCCCCCAAGGGCCGAAAGGGGATACCGGGGAAACCGGTCCCCAAGGGCCAAAAGGGGATACTGGCGCAACTGGTCCCCAAGGCCCCAAGGGAGATACCGGGGAAACCGGTCCCCAAGGGCCCAAAGGAGATACCGGGGAAACCGGTCCCCAAGGGCCGAAAGGGGATACCGGGGAAACCGGTCCCCAAGGGCCGAAAGGGGATACCGGCGATACCGGGCCCCAAGGGCCAAAAGGAGATACCGGGGAAACCGGGGCCCAAGGGCCGAAAGGGGATACCGGCGATACCGGGCCCCAAGGGCCGAAAGGGGATACCGGCGCAACTGGTCCCCAAGGGCCGAAAGGAGATACCGGGGAAACCGGTCCCCAAGGGCCGAAAGGGGATACTGGCGATACTGGTCCCCAAGGGCCGAAAGGGGATACCGGGCTGGCGGCTACGATACAGGTAGGCACGGTAAGCACCGGCGCGGCAGGCAGTCAAGCCCAGGTAAGCAATAGCGGTACGGCCAATGCGGCGATATTGAACTTTGTGCTTCCCCGGGGTGATCAGGGGCCTCAGGGCGTTCAGGGTATCCAGGGCGTTCCGGGAGAAAAAGGAGACAAAGGCGATCCGGGAGAAGTGGGCAAAGGTTTTGAGGTATTGGGTTATTATACCGATACAGCTGCGTTGACGGCGGCGGTTTCCGCTCCTTCTCCCGGGGACGCTTACGGTATTGGTACGGCGGCGCCGTATGATATTTACATTTGGGACGGTGTAGGCGGCGTTTGGGTAAACAACGGCGCTTTACAAGGAGCCAAAGGGGATAAAGGAGACCCGGGCGCAGCCGGCGCGGCGGCCACGGTACAGGTAGGCACGGTAAGCACCGGCGCGGCAGGCAGTCAAGCCCAGGTAAGCAATAGCGGTACGGCCAATGCGGCGGTATTGAACTTTGTGCTTCCCAGAGGGGAGCAGGGAGAGCAGGGGCCCCAAGGCTTGCAGGGCGTTCAGGGCGTTCCGGGCGAAAAGGGGGATACCGGGGAAACCGGGCCTCAGGGGCCGAAAGGGGATACTGGCGAAACCGGGCCCCAAGGGCCGAAAGGGGATACTGGCGATATCGGGCCCCAAGGGCCGCAAGGGGATCCAGGATTGGCGGCCACGGTGCAGGTGGGCACGGTAAGCAGCAGCGCGGCAGGGGGACAAGCCCAGGTAAGCAACAGCGGCACGGCCAATGCGGCGGTATTGAACTTTGTGCTTCCTAGAGGGGAACGGGGGCCTCAGGGCGTCCAGGGTATCCAGGGCGCTCAGGGCGCGGCAGGCGCAGCCGGACAGGACGGCGCAGACGGCGGTTATTACGTCCCGGCGGTGGATTCTGCCGGTAATTTAAGCTGGACCGCCAGCAAGAGCAATATGCCGGCGGCGGCGGCAGCCAATATTCAAGGCCCCAAGGGAGATACCGGGGAAACCGGTCCCCAAGGGCCCAAGGGAGATACCGGGGAAACCGGTCCCCAAGGGCCGAAAGGGGATACCGGGGATACCGGCCCCCAAGGGCCGAAAGGGGATACTGGCGATACCGGGCCTCAGGGGCCGCAGGGGGAAAAGGGTGATACCGGGGCGGCAGTTACATTTGAAATCACGATTCCGTCTTCCGCATGGTCAAACAAACAGGCTATAGTTAGCAACGACAACTTTGTGACAGATGGCTTTGTTTATATTGTCTCTCCCATCGCGGATAGTTATATGAATTATTTTAATGCGATTGTGTATGCGCATGAGGTTACCGCCCCCGGACAGATGGCGTTTTCCTGTTCCGTCACGCCAACCGAGGATTTAACCGTTTCAGTGCTGGAACTGGGGGCGAGTTAAATGGGAAATGTAATCAACCTTATGGCCGGTGGGCGGGCGGGGATTTCGCTGAGCGGTTTGGAGATTATTACGCCGCCAATGCAAACCCAATACACACCGGGGGACTGCTTTGATCCATCCGGCATGGTCGTTGAAGCGATATATTCCAATGGTATGACGAAAATGCTCGATTTAAGCGAATATACTTATACGCCTATCTGCCCTTTGGCCGAATATGATTCGACGATCTCGATTACTCATGTAGATGCGTACGGCGCAATAGCCAGTACGACGCTGGACATATCTTGTTACCGCATTGCCGTCGATCTGCCCAGTATCTCATCGGATATCTTTACCTATACGGGCGATACGATATCGCCGGATATATTTTACGACACGGCGCTTTGCTATATTTCCTCCGGCGATACGTCTGCGATCGACGCCGGCTCATATGTCGTATACGTTGATTTATTTGATACCGCTAGATATAAATGGTCGGATGGGCAGGATGGCGCCATATCTTTTTCCTGGTCTATTGAGCCGGCGCAAGCGTACCTATCGCTTTCTTCTAGCGAGGTTCAACTTGACGAATGGGCTTCGCCGGTTTCAATTGATGTACAATGCACATCAGGCGAGGTATACGCACATTCTTTTGACGGGGGGCTGATCGGTGTGGACGTTTATTGGACGGGCGGAGAATATACGAATCTTGTAGTAAATCGTGTAGGACCGGGCGCCGGGTATACGAGTATAACCGTCGAAGCAGCGCCTAATCCGAATTATTATCCTGCGGGTGTACAGACGATAAATGTGATATTGTATTAATTGTTCCGAAAAGGATAGCCAACCGTAAAGGGAGTAAGAATTGGCGCTTGCTTACGTTATAACGTGTATGCGAGCCGATCAAAATATCGTGGAAGCAATATATAAAGAGGTGTAGACAATGGGCATATTGCCACAAATTATTTGGGCGATTGCGCCGGGGATTATCGTGGGCGTATTTATGGCCTGGTGGAACCGGCGGCAACGGAAAGAGGACGAGGAAAAAGGCCG